>NZ_CP045245.1:2488200-2799225 GCF_009720485.1 Cellulomonas sp. JZ18
TCGCTGCAGCCGCTCGGCCGGATGGCCGGCGCCGTCGCGTTCGGGTGGGCGCTCGTCTTCATCTACTACTCGCGGTCCGAGCTGCTGACCTCGAACATGATGATCGTCTCCATCGGCGCGTACCACCGGCGCACGACCTGGCGGCGCGCGGTGCGGCTGCTCGGGCTGTGCTACCTGGGCAACCTCGTCGGCGGGCTGTTCGTGGCCCTGCTGGTGCGGTTCTCCACACTCGTCGACGGGGCCGCGCTCGACCAGATGCTCGCGTCGGTCGACCACAAGCTCGCGTACGTGTCGGCCGGGCCGGTCGGCTGGGGTGACCTGCTCGTGCGCGCCGTGCTGTGCAACTTCTGCATCAACCTCGCGATGCTGCTCGTCTACAACGGGCTCATCAAGGACGACCTGACGAAGTCGCTGGTCATGATCGTGTCCGTCTTCATCTTCGCGTTCCTCGGCCTCGAGCACTCGGTCGCCAACACCGTGCTGTTCTCGATCGTCGGGCTGCGCGAGGGCCTCGACCTCGGGCTCGCCGCCGGCAACGTCGCGCTCGCGCTCGTCGGCAACTTCGTCGGCGGCGGCCTGCTCATCGGCCTGTACTACGCGTGGGTCAACGACGACTCGCGCTGGCGTCCGACGACGCCGGCGTGACCGGGGGCAGCGCCGACCACGGGAACGTGATCCACCGGTCGGTGCGACGCCACACGTAGTCGGGGTCGATGACCGAGCGCGGCTTGGCGTACAGCACCGCGGAACGCGCCTCGGCGCAGTGCTGCGCGACCAGCCGCTGGACGAGCGCGAGCGTCTCGCCGGTGTCCGCGACGTCGTCGACCACCAGGGCGCGCATGCCGTGCAGCGCGTCGACGTCGAGCAGCGGCGGCAGCACCTGCGGCTCCGGCAGGCGCGAGTCGACGCCGGTGTAGAACTCGACGTTGAGCGTCCCGACGCCCTTCGTGCCGAGCGCGTACGCGAGCGACCCGCCCGGCAGCAGCCCGCCCCGCGCGACCGCGACGACGACGTCCGGCACGAAGCCGGAGTCCACGACGGCCTGCGCGAGCTCCCGGGACGCCTCGCCGAACAGCGCCCAGTCCAGCACCTCGCGGTCCGGCGGGAGCTCCTGCCCGTCCGCCTGCTCCCCCGTCGCCGGCGTCGCCGCAACGCCCGCCCCACCCGTCGTCGTCATGCTCCGAGTCTCCCCCGGAGGCGGTGCCGGCGCCGTCGCCGGCGCATGACCGGCGCGGTCACCGGCGCCGTCAGGGTGCGCGGGTGGCGGCGTCGAGGTCGGTCGTGAAGCGGTGCGGCTTGCCGTCCGCGCGCTCGGGTCGGTCCCGGACGTCGAGCTCGACCGGGCGGCCGAGCCAGTCCCGGACCGCACGCGCCGCCTCGTCCGCCGCACCCGCACCCCGGGCACGGCCACGAGCCGGACGGTGCCGTCGGCGGCCTGGTGCAGGTGCCACGCCAGCAGGCCCGCCGCCTGCAGCACCTGCGTCGCGTCCACCGACGGCCGCCACCGCCCCGACGCGTCGGCGAACCGCACGGGTGCGCGGCCCTCGAGGCCGACCAGCACCGTGCCGCGCGCGTCCCGGCGCAGGGCGGCGTGGTCGCCGGTCCGGTACCGCAGCAGCGGCAGGTACGGGTTCTCGTCCACCGTGACGACGACCTCACCGCGCACCCCGTCGGGCACCGGACGGCCGTCGGCGCCGAGCACCTCGACGTGCACGCGCCGGTCGACGACCACGTGGTCGCCGTCGTCGAGCGCCGCGGCCACCGGGCCCGTCTCGCGCAGGCCGTACAGGTCCACGAGGGGCGCGTCCCACGTGGCGCGGACCGCCGCCCGCACGGCCGGCGTGACGTGGGTGGCGCCGTTGACGACCGCGACGGGGTGCAGGTCGAGACCCGCCGCCGCGAGCTCCAGCAGGTGCAGCAGCGGCAGCGCGCTCGTGCTCACCACCTGCGGGTCGACGTCGGCGAGCCACCGCTCGCGGTCGCCCGGCGCCCGCCACGCCGACGGGTCGAGGTTTGCCCGCGCCATGAGGGGCACCGGGGTGCCGGCCGGCCGCGGGAACGCCGACATCGCGGAGACGTACGTGAAGGCCGTCCGCTGGTCGACGAGGTTGAGCAGGCCGAGCCGGTCCGCGTCCGCCTCCCAGCGGGCGCCCGCCGCGGTGACGAGCCCGTGCAGCAGCAGCAGGTCCGAGGCGACCGCGCGCGGGTGCAGCGGCACGCGCAGCGCCGCGCCCGTGCTGCCCGAGCTCGTGCCCTCCAGCACCCGGTCCAGCGGCACGTCGACGGGCACGTGCGCCGCGAGGTCCGCGACGAGGTCGGCGCGCGTCACCCGGGGCAGGTCGGCCAGCGGTGTCGTGGGCCCGCTCGTGCCCGCGCGCGCCGCCCGGCGGTACCGCGGCACGACGGCGTGGGCGCGCGCGACGAGGTCGGCGACCCAGGCGGGCGGGTCGTCCCGCGCCGCGGTGCGTCCGCTCCCGGCGTCGGTCGGCGCTGCGTGGCGGCCGCCGAGGGCGCGCAGGTCCGCCTCGTCCAGGCGGTCGCCCGTCTCGTGCACCCACACCGGGGCAGCCGGGTGCGCCCGGGCCCGCGCGACACGCGCCAGGTCGGACGCGGGCAGGCTCGGCCACCGCTCGGCGTCGGCGAGCGTCGCCGCACCCATCGGCGCGTACTCCGCCAGCAGGCCGTCCGGTGCGGTCAGGTCGAGCGCGGGGTCGGCGCCCCCGGCACCGACGGCGTCCCGCGCGTCGCCGTCAGTAGTTCGCATACTGCGCCGCCGCCTCCTTCGCCCGCTGCTCCGCCAGCCGCGCGGCGAGCTCCCGGGCACGCTCCTGCTCCTGCGCCATCTGCGCCGTCAGGACGCGCTGGTGCGCCGTGCTGACCGCGGCCCAGGCGTCCGCCGCGAGGTCGTCGTCCTCACCCGCCGGCCGCAGCCCGGCGACGGCGAGGAACGCGCGAGCGAGCTCCTCACGCGGGCCGTCCTGCGCCAGCCACGCGGGTCCCGCGCGCAGGCCGGCGAGCGCACGCGGGAGCGCGGCGACGACCCGCAGGAGCCAGCTGCCGGTGCCGCCCGCCCGTGCCGCGGCGTCCTGCGCTCCCGGTGCGCCGCGCAGGGCGGGGTCCGCGACCAGCCACGAGGCGAGCAGCGCCAGGGCGGCCGCGTCCCGGCCCTCGGGGGTGCCGGCGGCGAGCCGCTCGTCCAGGTGGCGCAGCCAGGCGGGGTCGAGCACCGTGCCGTCCAGCGCGACGGCGAGGTCGGCGACCGCGGCGGTCGCGTGCACCTGCGGGTCCAGGAGGTCGGCCGGGCACGCGGTCAGCCGGTGCAGCAGCACCGCGAGCGGCGGGCCGTCCGTCCGCTCGCCGGGGACGGCGCTCGACGGGAGGCGCCCCGTGGGCTCGTCCGGGGTGACGTCGCTCATCGTGTCCCTCCCGTCGCGCCGGCCGACCGCGGCCCGGGCGTCCTCGCGTACGTGCGCCGCGCGAAGTCGCGCGCGAAGTCCACCAGGTCCGTGTCCGCCCCGACCCAGTAGACGTCGTAGCCGGCGGGCAGCCCCGCCTCCGTCCGCGAGCGCCATCCCTCGGGCACGTCGAGCAGGAGCGAGCCGCCCCGCCGGCGCGCTCGAGCGCCTGCACCGCCAGCGGGGTCGGGCCGTCGCCGTCGGGGGACGCGTCGGCGAGCATCGTGCGCGCCCCGTCGTCCGACACCACCGCGATGTGCGTGGGCCGCGTCGCGGCCGGCGGACGGCCGTCCTCGCCCAGGTAGGTGCGCCGCAGGACGCCCAGCGGGAACGCGGTGGCGCCGCCGAAGTGCGCCACGACCGCTCGCAGCACCGCCTCGGGGTCCCGCGTGAACCCGTCCGTCCCGCCACCTGGTGCCGGCCGCTCCACGTCGTGGCCTGCACGCGCGCCCCGACGCGCAGCGCGGACAGGGCGAGCACCGCGCCCGCGAGCGCGATGGCGGAGAACCGCTTCGGGTCCGGCATCGAGCCGGACGAGTCGAGGTAGAGGTCGAGGTCGACGGGCGTCTCGTGCGCGAGCGCGGGCGCGTCGTCGAGCACCTCGCGGCGGACGGTCGTCACACCCGGCAGGACCACCGGCGACGCCGTGACCGTGCCGGTCCAGTCCACGTCGGCCAGGTCGTCGCCGACCTCCCAGGTGTCGTAGCCGCCGATCAGGTCCTCGGGGACGCCGGGTGTCCGCTCCACCGGGAACGGCACGAGGTACGCGGCCGCGCGGTCGCGGTACCAGGCGATGGCGACGTCCTCGAGCGAGGTGGTGTCGCCGAGGGCCCGGAGCACGGCGTGCAGGTCACCCGGCAGGAGCGTGTTGCCGAGGGTGCCGTGCGCGGAGCCGGGCGCGGACGCGTCGGCCACGGGGGGCTGCACGTCCTCGTCGGCCGTGCCGGCGGCATCGCCGGTCACGTCGCCCACCACGGCCGGGTCGAGCGACGGGTGCAGCACGGGTGCCGCGAGGGACGGGTCGCCGGCGAGCCCGGCGGGCAGGCCGGTGCCCTCGTCCGCGTCCCCGCACACCACGAGGCGCAGGCGGCGCACGTCCAGGTCGCGCAGCGCGTCCTCCGGCAGCGCCGTGCGCACGAGGCTCGCGAACCCCGCCGCACCGCCGACGGGGTCGCGCGCGTAGGCGCGCACGAGGCGCGCGCACAGCCACGCCGCGCCCTCGTCGACGTCGACGCCGGGGCCGGTGAGCGAGCCGCGCGGCTGGTGCCACAGGATCTCGTCCGCGCGCAGGACGAGCGCCATGAGCGGGTCCGCCGCGGGGGCGAGCGCCCGCCACACGGCCGCCAGGTCGGCCGCGCCCGTGCGCTGCAGCCGGTCGTTGACGAGCAGGTCGGACCACAGGTTCGCGACGACGGCGACCAGGTGGTCCTGGTCCACGAGGCCGGCCCGCACGCGTGCGGCCGTGCGCAGGGCGGTGCGTCGGTCCACGGGCGCGAGCAGGTGGTGCCCGACCTCGTGGGCGAGCACGGCGAGCGCGTGGTCGCCGATGCCGCGGGCGACGGCGTGGCGGAGATCGACATGCACCTCGACGCGCTGCGAGTCGTACCAGGCGAACGAGCGGGCGCCGCGCACCGGCCTCGTGTGCAGCACGGGCGGGTGCATGCGGGAGACGCGCCCCCAGGCGGCCAGCGCGTCCGGCCAGCGGGCGCGCCAGGCCTCCGCGAGCGCGTCGAGCTCCGCCTGCGTCAGGCGCACCCCCGGTGCGGGGGCACCGCCGGGGCCGGCCGCGCTCACGCCGCCCCGTCCGCGGCGGCGAGCCGCACGACGTCGAGCGCGTACGAGTGGACCCGGCTGACGAGCACGAGCGCGGGGTCGTCCGGGTCCGGTGCGGCGCCCGTGACCTCGTCCGTCCAGGGCACGGGCAGCGCAGCCGGCGCGGCGGGCTGCGGGCCGGCTCCCCACGGCTCGTCCGTGTCGGGTGCCAGGCGCACGACGGCGGATCCGTGGACGTCGGCCAGCACCGACCACCGGTACCCGTCCGCGACGGCTCCCCACCCGGTGGGGCCGGCGGCCACGGCCCGGGGCGGCGTCAGCCATGGGCCGCCCCACACGGTGAACCCGCCGGCACGCGACACCACGCCCGCACCGGTGGACGTGCCCGGCCACCACCAGCGATCGGCACGGTTCCGGTCCAGCACGGCCGCGACGTCCGCGTCCGCGGGCAGCGCGAGCAGCGCGCGCACGACGTCGGCGGGCAGCCCGGCGGCGGCGTCGAGCGCGGCGTCCCGGTACCGGACGAGACCGCACCGCCACGCCGCGAGCAGCAGCGCGGGACGGACGAGCGCCGCGGACGGCGGCGGCGGGGCCGCGGCGAGCAGAGCGGCCCAGCGGTCGAGCGCACCGCGGCGGCCGACGACCGCGGCGGCGGCGACGACCGGTGCGACGACGGCACCGCCGAGCGCGCGGCACCAGGGCGTGAGCGCGGGCAGGACCTCCAGGACCGCGGCCCGCTGCGGGTGGCCGGCGTGCCACCGGCCGCGGGCCACGAGGTCGAGCGTCACGCGCACGACATCCAGCAGGGCGGACGTCGCCGGCTCGGCGTCGTCGCCGGCGTCCACGAGGCCCGGCGTGACGGGCTCGAGGTCGGCCAGCGCGGCGCGCACGTCGTCCGCCCGGGCGCCGGCGGCCGCCGCGGCGCGCAGCCACGGGTCGGCGGACGCGGCGTGCACGCGCAGCGCCCGTCCCAGCGGACCGTCGCGCCGCAGGGCCGCTGCGCTCACGCGCCGCTCCAGCGCAGCCACTCCAGGTAGGACGAGTAGCGCTGGTGGGCGTACTTGAGCGCGAGGGCGTCCTCGTAGACGTCGCCGTGCAGCTTGGCGGTCCTGCCCCAGCGGCCCAGGAGGCCCTCGATCCGGGCGAGGCGCTCGCGCACGGTCCGCTCGTCGACGCCGTCCAGGCCGCGGGCCAGCTCGGCGAGCACGTCGCCCACCGGGTCGTCGTCGTCGAGCCCGGCGGCGTCGTACTGGCGGCAGGCGGTGTCGAACAGGTCCCGGATCCACGAGACGCGGTCGGTGCGCAGCGCCTCGCGCTCCGGGTCGTCGAACGCGGGCGCCTGCAGGTCCGGCTGCAGCTTGTCGTGCAGGACGAACGGCAGCACGGCGCGCAGGTCGTCGAGCGTCACCTCGGCGTTGCCGCGGAAGTACGCCATGGCCTTCGCGTAGGAGATGAGCGACTGCAGCGCGCGCACCGACAGGCCCGTCAGGGTCTGCGCGCCGACGTCCTCGCGGCGGTCGCGGCCGTCGTCCGCGACCGCGAGCAGGTGCGGGTCGACCCCGGCCAGGCGGGCGGTGTCCTTGGTGCGGTACTCGAGCTGCCACGCGGCCTTCTCCAGCAGCTCGAGCTGGGCCGCGAAGTGCTCCAGGCGCCGGCGGACCGGCACCGGGAACGGCACGCGCAGCACCTCGGCGTGCAGGCGGTCGTGCTCGTCGGCGTCGAAGACGATGCCCGGGGCACGTTCTCCTCCGGGCGCAGCCGGCGCTCGGCCCGCGTGACGAGGTCGCCGAGGAAGCGGTGGTTGAAGGCCAGCGCCTTGACGACGACGTCGATGCGGTCGCGCAGCGCGTCGACCACCTGGAACGTGCCGCCGCCCGCGTCGTCGTTCGCCGTGAGGTACCAGGCGGACGCACCGGTCTCGTAGACCTGGTCGAACACCTCGACGTACCCGTCCGCGAGCACCGTGAGCAGGGCGGACTGCGTGCGGGTGGGGATGCGGTTGTACTCGTCGACGATCTTCACGCGCATGCCCAGCCACGAGCGCCACGCGACGTCGATGTCCGACAGCCGCTCGGCGCCGATGAGGTCGCGCGGCAGCGGCGTGCCGAACATGTCCTGCACCGTCAGCTGCGGGTGCCCGTGCTGCATCGCCCGGCGGACGTCCCGCAGCGGGTAGCCCGCGATCACGCCCATGAGCACCGCGGACGCGGTCTTGCCGCGGCCCGGACCGCCGACGAGCAGGCACCGGCCGCGCACGGCGAACGTCAGCAGCGGCAGCAGGACGAACGAGGAGTACGACTGGTCGGTCGGCAGCTCGACCGCGGCGCGCGAGTCGCCGACGTGGAACGTCGTGCGCGGCCGCTGCGGGTCGTGGAACTCCAGGTCGTAGTGCGGGCTGATGATCGCGTGGTTGACCATCCAGAAGTACGCCTGGCGCAGCTTCTCGTCGAGCGGCGCACCGGCGGGCGCACCCCCGGCGGCCGTCTCGTCGGCGAACAGGTGGGCGACGTCGAGGGCGACGCCGTCACCGCCGCGCGGCTGCACCCCCGCGCGGGTGGGGGCGGCCGAGACGTGGGCGAGGCCGGCGTCGCCGGCGGGTCCGGGTGCGCTCACGCCGGGGAGTCTGGCACGGCGGCCGGCACGGGCACGCGACCGTCACCCGGGCGGTCGGCGGTCGCGGCGCCGTGCGCGGCGGCCAGGTCGACGAGGTCGCCGTTCGCCTGGGGCAGCGGGTCGGCGAGCGTGCGCGGCGTCGTCAGCAGCGGGCGGACGAGCGCCTCGGCCGCGGCGAGCCGGGTCGCGCGGTCGCCGCGCACCTCCACCCAGGGCGCTCCCCCGGCCGCCTCCTGCCGCGCCAGGACCTCGCGGAACCGGTCCTGCATCGCGTGCCGCACGTGCTCGCCGTCGCGCAGGCCGTCCTGCACGAACGGGATCTCGTCGCCCGTCAGCAGGTACAGGTCCGGCACGCGGGACGCCGCGAGCGCCTCCACGGTCGGCGACGACGTGCCGACGTACCGCTCGTGCCACACCGTCGTGGCGAGCACGTCCGTGTCGCACACGAGCAGCGGGACCGGGGTGCGGCGGGCGGCGTCGTCCTCGCGGCGGGCCTGCTCGCGCGCGACGAGGTCGAACTCGCTCGTGTGCCAGGGCGCGTCCAGCCCACCCGGGCGCTGCTCGGACCACTCGCGCCCGAACTCGGCGACCGTCGGCAGGCCGAACAGCGCCGTCAGGTCCTCGGCGAGGGTCGTCGTGCCGGTCGACTCCGCGCCGAGGACGACGACGCGCCGCACGTACCAGGCGCGCACCGGCGCGGGCAGGGCCCACCAGTGCCCGGCGGGGTCGGCGCGCACCGCGGTGCCGGACACGGGCACCCCGCGGCGGCCCGGGTCGGCCCGCAGCCACGTCGCACCGAGGCGGCGGGCGAGCTCGGCTCCGTACGCGTCCGAGGTGGCGACGGCGTCGACCGGCGCGTCGAGCAGGCTCTGCATGACGGCGACGTGCGCGTCCCACGCGGCGGGGTCGGCGTAGTCGACCGGGGCGTCGTCCACCGCGTGCACGACGCGGGCGGTCGGCAGCTCCTCTGCGAGCCACGCCGCGCGCGTCGCCGCGGGCAGGGACTCGACCGACGACGCCAGGACCTGCACCGTCACCCGTTCGCAGCGGGCCAGCGCGTGCCGCACGAGCGCGAGGTGGCCCGCGTGCGGCGGGTAGAACTTGCCGATGACGAGACCGTGGCGGAAGCGGGCGCGGGTCACGCGGGGGCGCCCGGGGTCGCGACGGCCGGGGCGGGCACCTCGTCGTCGGGGTCCGCGCGCAGGTCGCGTGCCCACGACCGCCACCCCTGCACGCACAGCGCGATGAGCAGCACGTAGAGCGCGGCGGTCAGGTACAGGCCGAGGCTGAGGTACAGCCCGACGAGCAGCACGTCGGTGACGATCCACACCGCCCAGCTGCCGACCCACTTGCGTCCGAGCATCACCTGCGCGACGAGGCTCAGCGCGGTCGTCCCGCCGTCCCACAGCGGCTGGACGGACGCGCCCGTCGCGTCGAGCACGCGCGCGAGCGCGACCGTGCCGAGCACCACCGCCAGGGCGGCCACGGGCCAGACGAGGCGCGGCGTCCGGCGCACGGGCAGCGTCGAGCGGTCGGGACCGCCGCGCACCCACCAGTACCAGCCGAGCGCGCCCAGCACGAGGTACACGACCTGCAGCGCCGCGTTGGCGCCGATGCCCGCCTGCCAGAACAGCACGGCGAACACCACGGTGTTGGCGATGCCCACCGGGAAGTTCGCCACGTGCTGGCGCGCCGCGAGCCACACGCACGCCGCACCGGTGACGAACCCGACCACCTCGACCCATGTCACGGAGCGTGAGGCTAACCCGCCGGCGCGGCGCAACCGGTCGACGCTCGCCCGTCCGGTGCCCTTGACCTTGACGTCGCGTCAACTCCTACCGTGGAGCAGGTCCGCACGACGGCGGGCACGGACACGGGAGGAGGAGGCGTGGAGGCGTCCATCCAGGAGGTGGCCCGGCTGACCGGCACGACCAGCCGCACGCTGCGCCACTACGACGCGATCGGGCTGCTCGCGCCCTCCCGCGTCGGCGAGAACGGGTACCGCTGGTACGACGACGACGCGCTCGTGCGCCTCCAGCGCATCCTCCTGCTGCGCGACCTGGGGCTCGGGCTCACCGAGATCCGCCGGGTCCTCGACCGCGAGACCGACGAGGCGACGGCCCTGCGCCGGCACCTCACGTGGCTGCGCGCCGAGCAGGACCGCCTGGCCCGCCAGGCGGCGTCCGTGCACCGCACGCTCACCGCACGCGAGAAGGGAGACCGGCTGATGGCCGACGAGATGTTCGACGGGTTCGACCACACGCAGTACAAGGAGGAGGTGGAGCAGCGCTGGGGCGCCGACGCGTACGCCGCGTCCGACGCCTGGTGGCGCGGCCTGTCCGACGAGGACCGCGCGTCCTGGAAGGCCGCGTCCGAGCGCCTCGGCGCCGACTGGGCCGCCGCGGCGCAGGCGGGCACCGACCCGACGTCCGACGCGGCGCAGGAGCTCGCGCGACGCCACGTGGAGTGGCTCGGCGGCATCCCCGGCACGCCCGGGTACGGCTCGACGCCCGACGCCGGGTACGTGACGGGCCTCGCCGACATGTACGTCGCCGACCCGAGGTTCGCGGCGGCCTACGGCGGCACGGCAGGGGCGACCTTCGTGCGCGAGGCCCTGCACGCGTACGCCGCGCGCGCCCTCTGACGCGTGTGCGCACCCGCGCCGCGACGCGGGTGCGCACACGCAGGTGGCGTCAGTCCAGGGACCGCACGAACGCACCGTCGTGCTCGGCCCGGCTGCCTCCCGTGGCCACCTCGCCCCAGGGGTCCCCGGACTGCTCGGGACCCGTGCCGTACCCCGGGCGGTCGACCTGCAGCCGCCGCAGCAGGGCCAGCAGGTCCGCCTGCTCCTCGGCCCCGCTCCCCGCGCCCCGGCACCAGGCCGGGACCTGCGCGAACAGCACCGCCCACGGCAGCAGGGCGGCGTGCGCCGCGGTGCCGGACCGCGTGTCCTCCCGGTCGCCCAGCCGCAGGTGGTCACGCAGGCCGTGCAGGTGGTCGCGCAGGACGACGCCCCGGTCGCTGAGCACGTGCGGCAGGCGCGGCGGCAGCAGCGTGAGCACCGCCATGAACGCGATCGTCATGGTCGCCCATCCGGTCAGCCACCCGCCGCGCAGCAGCGGGACCGAGAGCAGGACGACGACGACCATCGCGACGCGCCGCGCGACCCGCCCGGTCGGCGGAGAGGGCACCCTGCGCCACCCCTCGCGCACGACCAGCGTGTTCACGGCCGCCTGCAGCTCGCGCAGCCGCTCGTCGCGACCGTGGTCGGACCCGGACAGCACCGCGCGGTCCCCCGCGCGCGGCTCGCCGTGGCCGACGAGCGCGGCGACGAACCCGCGCTCGACGGGCGCCAGCCCCGTGAGGTCGACGACCTCGACCTGTGCCACGTCGCCCGGGACGACCCGCAGGGCACCACGGACCACGAGGTCGGCGACCTGCGCGGACGTGCTCCGACGCCGCCACCCGACCACGTGCGCGCCCACCAGGACCGGGACGTCGCGGGGCGGGTCGGACCGCCGGGCGGGCCACGTGGGCACGGACGGGTCGGACGGCGGCCGCTCCGCCACGAAGGCCCACAGGGTGACCGCGAGGGCGGCGGCCAGCAGCAGCAGGGCGAGGGGCAGGAGTTCCTCTCCGGTCACGTGGCCACCCCAGCAGGTACGGGTGAACAGGGGGTGACGCGTGCCCGACCACGGGTCGCGACGGGCGCAGGAGCCCGCGCGACGCCACGTGGAGTGGTCGGGCGGCATCTCGGCGCGCCCGGGGCAACCGCCCGAGAGGACGGGCGCCGCGCCCTGGTGCCCGGGACGGCGCCCGGACCAGCGTGGTCCGCACACCCACCCCGCCGCACCGCGGCACGACACGAGGAGCCGGTCCATGCACGCCGCCCCCACCCACTCCCCCACCTCCGCGCCCGCCCCCGCGGCCGCCGCCCCCTCCCGCGCCTGGGCCTGGGTCGGCGTGGCCGCCGGCGCCCTCGGCGTCGCGACGATCCAGACGTCCATGGCCGCGTCGGTGGACTGGGAGGCGACCGCCGGCGACGCGGTCGCCATGCTCGAGGACGCCTCGACCAAGCAGGGCACGTACCTGACGTTCCACGTGCTCGCCGTGCTCACCGCGCTCGCGCTGCCGGTCTTCGGCGCAGGGCTGCGCAGGCGCCTGGACCAGCAGGGCCCGGCCGGTGCCCTGCACGGTCAGGTCGCGCTGGCGGGCCTGCTGCTGACCGCCACGGCGCTGCTGCTCGGCAGCGGCCTCGACACGCAGTTCGCGCTCGGCCTGTCGGACACCGCCGCGTTCGTGCCCGAGTCCGCCGCCTTCTACACCGACTGGGTCGCCACCATCCCGTGGCTGTGGGTCGGCGCGGGCCTGTCGGCCCTCGCGCTCGCCGTCACGGCGCTGCGGCACGGCGCCGCGCCGCGCTGGATCGGCGTCGTCTCCGCCGTGCTCGGAGCGCTGACCGTCGTCGCGGGCGTCTCGCCGTTCCAGTACATGGCGGGCTTCACCGGCCCGCTCTGGGTCCTCCTCGTGGCGCTCGGCTTCGCGCTCGGCGACCGGCGCTGACACCCGGCACGACCGCAGGACGCCCGCACCGGATCACCCGGTGCGGGCGTTCCGCCCGTCCACGCCGGACAATACGGTGCAGGGCGTGACACACCCGACGTCCGCACCCGGGCGCCCCCGCACCGCCGTCGCGGTGGCCGTGGCGGCCGTGACGCCGGCCGTCGCCGGTGCCGTGCTCCTCGTCGCCGCCCGGGTGCCCGTCACCGCCGACCTGCTGTTCCTCCTCGTCGACGTGACCGTGGCCGTCGTCTACGGCACGGTCGCGGCCGTGATCCTGTCGCGGCGCGTGCACGCCGTGGCCTGGCTCGTGGCACTGGCAGCGGTGGGCGGGGCGTGTCCGCGCTGGGCGGCGGGTGGGGCGCGTGGGGCGCCGCGCACCCGGGCACGGCGCCGCCCGAGGGCCTCGCCATGACGTTCGGGTGGGCGTGGGTGCCCGGCACGCTCGCGCTCTTCCTCGTCGTGCCGTGGCTGGTGCGCGAGGAGCCTCCCGGACGCCTGGAGCGGGCCGGCCTCGCGCTCGGCGTCGTGGTGACCGCGTCCCTCGCACTCCAGCGCCTGCTGCTGCCGATGTCGGACACGAGCGCGCTCCTCCTCGCCGTCGTGCTGACCGGGCTGCTCACGGCCGCGGCCACGGCGTGGCGCCGGTGGCGCGGGCCCCTGCGCGAGCGCCCCGGGCTCGGTCTCCTCGCCCTCGGCACCGCGCTCATGGCGCTGTCGTTCCTGCCCCTGGTCCGGTCGACGACGCCGGACGACCTGCTGCTCGCGGTGCCGCTCACCCACCTGGTGTGCCAGGCGCTGTTCCCCGGTGCCCTCCTCGTCACGGTCCTGCGCAACCGGCTGTGGGGCATCGACCTCGTCGTCAGCCGTGCCGTGCTGCTCGGACTGCTCACCGTCGGGCTCGTCGCCGTCTACGCGGGCCTGGTGTGGGCCACCACGGCACTCGCCGGCAGCTCCGCCGTGGCGCAGGTCGTCGGCGCCGTCGGCGTGGTCCTGGCCGTGCAGCCGGTGCGCTCCCGGCTCGACGTGCGGGTACGCCGCCTCGTGTACGGCGACGCCACGACGCCCGGGCGCGCCGCGCTGCGCCTGGGCGCCCGGCTGTCCGACGCCGGTGCCGACGACCTGCTGTCGTCGCTCGCCGCCGGCGTGGGCGAGGCGCTGCACCTGGAGTCGGTCACCCTGACCCTCGCCGACGACCCGGCGGCACGAGGCACCTGGGGCGACGCCACGGCCGAGCCCGTCACGCGGACGGTGCACCGGGCGGGGCGCCCCGCCGGGACCGTCGCGTTCACCGCACGTCCCGGGGAGCGGCTCGACGCGCGCACGCACCAGGCCCTCGACGCCCTGCTGCCCGTCGTCGGCGCCGGCCTCGACCTCGTGCAGGGCGCACGCGCGCTCGCCCGCGCCCGGGACGCGGCGACGCGCGCGCGGCTCGCCGAGCGCCGGGTCATCCGGCGCGAGCTGCACGACGGGATCGGCCCGTGGCTGACCGGTCTGCGGCTCGGGCTGCAGGGGGCGCGCAACGCCCTGCCCGCGGACCCGGCGACCGCCGACTCGGTGCTCGCGACGCTCCAGGCGCAGGTGGTGCAGCGCATCGAGGACGTGCGGACCCTGTCCCGCACCCTGCTCCCGCCTGCCCTCGACCAGGAGGGCCTCGCCGCTGCCGTCGGGGAGCTCGTGCGGAACGCGGCCGCGGACGGCTTCGTCGTCGAGCCGGCGGGCGCACTGACGGGGCAGGGCGCCGCGCTCCGGGACGTCGGGCCCCACGTCGCCGCCGCCGCGTACGCGATCGCCGCCGAGGCGGTCACGAACGCGGCACGGCACAGCGGTGCCCCCGGCTGCCGGCTGGAGGTGCACCGTGAGGACGGGACGCTCGTCGTGGTGTGCACCGACGCCGGCCGGGGCCGCGCACCCGGGACGCCGGACGGGGTCGGCACCCGGTCGATGCGCGAACGCGCGGAGGAGCTGGGCGGCACGGTGTCCATCACCTCCGGCCCCGCCGGCACGGGCACGCGGGTGACCGCCCGCCTGCCGCTCGCGCGAGCGGCGGTGCCGGCATGACGGTGCGCGTCGCCGTCGTCGACGACCACCCGGTGTTCCGCCTCGGCATGGTCGCGCTGCTCGACTCGCTGCCCGGCGTGCGGGTCGTCGCGCAGGCCGACGGGGCGGCGGCCGCGCGCGAGGTCCTGCTGCAGTCCCCGGGCCCGGACGTCGTGCTGATGGACCTCGACCTCGGCGACGGCTCCGGGGTCGACGTCACCCGCGACGTCGTGCGCGCGCGGCCGGACCTGCGGGTCCTGGTCGTCACGATGCACGAGGACGACGACGCCGTGGTGGCGTCGGTGCGCGCCGGCGCCCGCGGGTACCTGCTGAAGTCCGCCGCCCCCGACGCGGTGGAGCGGGCGGTGCGCGCCGTGGCCGCCGGGGAGATGATCCTCTCGCCGGCGGTGGCGGAGCGGGCGATGTCCTACGTCCTCGCCGGTCGGACGTCGACGCGGGTGCCGTTCCCCCAGCTGACGGACCGCGAGCGCGAGGTGCTGGACCTCGTCGCCCGCGGCCTGGACAACGTCGCCGTGGCCCGGCGCCTGGGCGTGAGCCCGAAGACCGTGCGCAACGCCGTCGGCTCGGTCCTGGCGAAGCTCGCCGTCAGCGACCGGGCGGCGGCGGTGGTGCGGGCCCGCGCCGAGGGCCTCGGGACCTGAGCCGTCAGGTCCGCAGCAACGACTCCTGCCACTGCGCGTGCAGGGCGGCGAACCGGCCGCCGGCGGCGACCAGCTCCTGCGGGCTGCCGTCCTCGACGACGCGCCCGCCGTCGACCACCAGCACGCGGTCGGCGTGCATGACGGTCGACAGGCGGTGCGCGATCACGACGGCGGTGCGGCCGGTCAGGAGGGTGCGCAGCCCGTCCTGGACGAGCTGCTCCCCGGGGATGTCGAGCGAGCTCGTCGCCTCGTCGAGCACGAGCACCGCCGGGTCGGCGAGGAACGCGCGCGCGAACGACACGAGCTGGCGCTGCCCTGCCGACAGGCGGACGCCGCGCGTGTCGACGCCCGTCTCGTACCCCTCGGGCAGAGCCGTGATGAGCTCGTGCACGCCGACCGCACGCGCGGCCGCCTCGATCTCCGCGGGCGTCGCGTCCGGCCGGCCGAGCGCGATGTTGGCACCGACGGAGCCCGAGAACAGGTACGCCTCCTGCGTCACCATGACGACGGACCGGCGCAGGTCGGCGGGGTCGAGGTCGCGCAGGTCGACGCCGTCGAGTCGCACGGCGCCCTCGCGCGGGTCGTAGAACCGGGCGAGCAGCTTGGCGACGGTCGACTTGCCGGCGCCGGTCTCCCCGACGAGCGCGACGGTCTGCCCGGCGGGCACGTGCAGGTCGAGGCGCGGCAGCACCGACGGCCCCGCGCCGTACCCGAACTCGACGCCGTCGAACCGCACGTCCCCGGTCGTGCGCGCGAGCCGCACGGGCCGCTCCGGGTCGGGCACCGTCGGCTCCTCCGCCAGCAGCGCCGAGAGCTTCTCGAGGGCGGCCGTCGCGGACTGGAAGCTGTTGTAGAACATGCCGATCTGCGCGAGCGGCGCGAAGAAGCGCCGCGCGTACAGCACGGCGGCGACGAGGACGCCGACCGCCAGGCCGCCGTCGAGCACGCGCAGACCCCCGACCAGAAGCACCGCGGCCACGGTGACGTTGCCGATGAGCACGAGCCCGGTGTCGAAGACGCCGTTGACGCGGATCGCCTCCGCGTTCGCCGCGCGGTACTCCTCCGTCAGGTCGTCGTAGACCTCGGCGACCTGCCGCTCACGGCGGAACGCCTGCACCGCGCGGATCCCGGTCATCGTCTCGACGAACCGGACGATCACCCGGGCCACGGCGGTGCGGCTGCGCCGGTACTGCGCCTGCGAGCGCACCTGGAACCACCGCGTGAGCAGCACGCCGGGCACGACGGCGACGAGCAGCACGAGCCCGCTGCGCCAGTCGAGCACGACGAGGCTGACCGCGGTGAACACCATCGCGAGCCCGCTCGCGGCGAGCGTCGTGACCCCGCCGTCGAGCAGCTCGCGCAGCGCCTCCACGTCCGAGGTCTGCCGGGAGATGACGCGGCCGGACGTGTACCGCTCGTGGAACTCCAGGCTCAGGCGCTGCGTGTGCCGGAAGACGCGACGGCGCAGGTCGAGGAGCACGCCCTGGCTCACGCGGGCGGCGAGGCGCACCGTCGCTGCGGTGAGGACGCCCGCGACGAGCGCGGCGACCGCGTACGTCCCGGCCACGGCGAGCAGCGGTCCCGCGTCCCCGTCGCGCAGCGCGGGCAGCCCGCGGTCGATGCCGAGGGCCACGAGGGCGGGACCGGCCACGAGCGCGAGCTGCGCGCCGACGACGACCAGCGCGGTCGCCCAGACCCGCCCCGCGACGGGGCGGAGCAGGGAGCCGAGCAGCGCGAGCGACCGCCGGCGGACCGCGGCCGGGTGCAGCGCGAGGTCGCCGTCCTCGTCGTGCCCGGGCGACGGCGCCGCGGGCGGCTGCGGAGGTGCGGGGGGCCGCCGTTCCGTGGTGCTCATCGGGCCACCTCCGTGCGGTCGTCGGACTCGGCGGTGAGCACGAAGCGGTAGTGCGGGTGCGTGGCGAGCAGGTCGGCGTGCCGCCCCACCCCGGTGACGCGGCCGTCCTCCAGCACCGCGACGCGGTCCGCGAGCGCGACCGTCGACGTGCGGTGCGCGACGACGAGCGTGGTGGTCCCGGTGAGCATGCGGCGCAGCCCCTCCGTCACCTCCGCCTCGGTCGCGACGTCGAGCGCCGACAGCGGGTCGTCGAGGACGAGGACGCGGGGGCGTCCGGCGATCGCGCGGGCGAGCGCGACGCGCTGGCGCTGCCCGCCCGACAGCGACAGCCCCTCCTCGCCGATGACCGTGTCGAGGCCGTGCGGCAGCCGGTGCACGAAGCCCGCCCGGGCCACGTCGAGGGCCTCGTGCACGAGCGCGTCGACCTCGGCCTCGTCCATGCGCGCGAGCTGCTCCTCGGGGACCCCCATGAGGACGTTGTCGCGCACCGACGCCGAGAACAGGATCGGGTCCTCGAACGCGACCGACACCGCGCTGCGCAGGTCGCGCCGCGTGAGGTCGCGCACGTCGACGCCGTCGAGCCGGACCGCGCCGCCGGTGACGTCGTACAGCCGCGGCACGAGCTGCAGCAGGGTCGTCTTGCCGCTGCCGGTCAACCCCACGAGGGCCGTCGTGCGGCCCGGCTCGAGCACGAGGTCCAGCCCCGACAGCACCTCCTCGCCGCCGTGCGCGAACCGCACGCCGTCGAGCTCGACACGCGACCCGCCCGCCGGCGCCGGGGGCAGCGCGACCGGGCGCTCGGGGTCGCGGACGGCGGGCGCGGTGTCCATGACCTCGAAGAACCGGTCGGTCCCCGCACGGGCGTCGAGCGTCATGGCGAGCAGCTGCCCGAGGCTCTCCACCGGCCGGTTCATCACGGCGGCGGTGGCGAAGAACGCGACGAGCGCGCCGACGCTCACGCGGTCGGACGCGGCGAGCCAGACCCCGAGGCCGAGCGCGACCGCGAGCGTCGTCTCGGGGATCCACGCGAGCGCGAACGACATGCGCGACTGCGCGCGCGCCTTGTCGATCTCGGTCTCCCGCAGGCCGTCGGCCTGCCGCACGAAGTCCTCGAGCGCGTCCTCGCCGCGGCCGAACGCCTTGAGGACGCGAATGCCGTGCACCGACTCCTCGACGGACGTCGCGAGGTCGCCGGCCTGGTCCCGCGCGCGGCGCGCCACGACCTTGTAGTCCTGCCGGAAGGAGAAGCCGAGCCACACCACGGGGACGGCGCCGGCCAGGTACACGAGCCCGAGCAGCGGCGTCGTGGCGATGAGCAGGCCGGCGCCCACCAGCACGGTGGTGGCGGACACGACCAGCTGGACGAGCCCGAACACCATCCACCGCCGCACGGTGTGCAGGTCGCCCATCGAGCGCTGCAGCAGCTGCCCGCCGGACCACCGGTCGTGGAACGCGACGGGCAGGTCGAGCAGGTGCCGGAACAGGTCGGTGCGCATGTGCCGCTCGACGCCCGTGCCGGGCGTCGCGATGAGCGCGCGGCGGCACCAGACGAGGAAGGCCTCGAGCACGCCGAGCAGGAGCACGAGCAGGGCCGCCTGGACGACGGCCGTGCGGTCGCCGTCCGTCAGGAGCGGACCGTTGACGACCTCCCGCAGCACCTGCGGCACCGCGAGCGCGAGCAGGCTGGCCGCGAGGGTCGCCGTGCCGCCCGCGACGACCCGGGGCACGGCCGGCCGCGCCCAGCGGATCAGACGGGCGAGCGCCCGCGTCGTGGACACGGACGGGCCGGCCGGGGCGGACGCGGAGGGGGGCACCGGTGCAGCGTAGGCACGGGCGCCGACACCGCACCCGGCGACGTCCGGATGCTGAGCCGACCTCACCTGTCGACGTCGTGCCCGCCGCCCGGGGGAGGCCGGATCAGCCCGGCGAGCGCGCGATCGTCGTGTTGTTCGCCTGCGCGCGGGGCCGCACCACGAGGAGGTCGACGTTGACGTGCGCAGGCCGGGTGAGCGTCCAGACGATCGCGTCCGCGACGTCCTCGGCGACGAGCGGCTCGTAGCCCGCGTACACCTGCGCGGCGCGCTCGGCGTCCCCGTCGAACCGCACGAGCGAGAACTCCTCGGTCGCGACGGCGCCGGGTGCGATCTCGATGACCCGCACCGGCTCGCCGACGATCTCCCAGCGCAGCGTCTCGCTGAGCATCCGCTCGCCGTGCTTCGCCGCCGTGTAGCCGGCCCCGCCGGGGTAGGCGCCGTGCGCGGCGGTGGACGTCACGACGACGACGTCGCCCCCGCCGCGCTCGCGCAGCAGCGGCAGCACGCCCTGCGTCACCCGCAGCGTGCCGAGCACGTTGAGCTCGTACATCGCCCGCCACTGCTCGACGTCCGCGTGCTCCACCGGGTCGAGCCCGAAGGCGCCCCCGGCGTTGTTGACGACCGCGTCGAGGCCGCCCGAGTCGCGCACGTGCGCCACCAGCGCGTCGACGTCCGCGGCGCTCGTGACGTCGGCGACGACCGCGGACGCCCCGGTCTCGGCCGCGAGCGCGTCCAGCCGGTCCGCCCGGCGCGCGGTGGCGACGACGTCCCAGCCCTCGGCGCGCAGCCGCCGCACGGTCGCGGCGCCGATGCCGGAGGACGCCCCCGTGACGAGGGCGCGGCGGGGACGGTCGGTGGGCGTGGACATGCGATCTCCCTCGTGACGGCGTCACCGGCGAGCATGGCACGCCGGGCAGGGCCGGTTGCGCGCACCCCCCGTCCGGTGCCTAGGGTGGCGCCTCGGAACCCGGCCGCGCGTGGCCGGGTCGCGCCGCCCCCGGCTGGGACGGTCCTCCACGACGCGACGTGCGCCGACTCCCACTCACCCCGCGCCCGACGGCGTGCGCGGCGCCCCGTCACCCGGAGACCTGATGCCCTCGCGCGCCCGTGCCCTCGTCGTCACCGCCCTGCTCCCCGTCGTCGCGCTCGCCGCGTGCGCGTCGGGCGGCGCGGGCTCCCCCGCCACGTCGTCCCCGAGCGCCACCGCGGCGGCCGCCGGCTTCCCCGTCACGGTCGACAACTGCGGCACCGAGGTCACGGTCGAGCAGGCGCCCGAGCGGATCGTCACGATCAAGTCCTCGACCACGGAGATGGTCGCGGCCCTCGGCCTGGCCGACCGGCTCGTCGGCACCGCGTTCAGCGACGGCCCGCCGCCGCAGGAGTGGGCGGACGATCTCGCCGACGTGCCGGTCCTGTCGGACAAGGTGCCGGGGCAGGAGGCGCTGCTCGAGGTCGAGCCCGACCTCGTGTACGGCGGCTGGGAGTCGAACTTCTCCGCGGACGGCGCCGGCGAGCGCGACGTGCTCGCCCAGCTCGGCATCGCCACGTACGTCTCGCCGTCGGCGTGCAAGGCGGAGGGCTACCAGCCCGACCCGCTGACGTTCGACCTGGTCTTCGACGAGATCCGCCAGGCGGGCGCCCTGCTCGGTGCGCCGGACGCCGCGGAGGAGGTCGTCGCGGACCAGGAGGCGACGCTCGAGGCCGTCGAGCCGCTCGACGGGCCGACCGCGGTGTGGTGGTCGTCGGGCACGGACACCCCGTACGTCGGCGCGGGCATCGGCGCCCCGCAGATGGTCCTCGGTGCCGCGGGCATCGAGAACGTGTTCGCCGACGTGCACGACACGTGGACGTCGGTGGGCTGGGAGCAGGTCGTCGCCGCGGACCCGGACGTGCTCGTCCTCGTCGACTCCGCGTGGAACACCGCGGAGAGCAAGCAGGCGTTCCTCGAGTCCCACCCGGCGACGTCCCAGCTGGCCGCCGTGCGCGAGCGGCGGTACGTGGTGGTGCCGTTCGCCGCGACCGAGGCGGGCGTGCGCAACGCCGACACGGTGGCCGACCTCGTCGAGCAGGTCGGCGCGCTGGGCCTCGGGGGCTGACGCTCCCGTCATGGCGCCCACGGACCGTCCACCCCTGCGCCCGCCGCTGCCGCTGCTGCTCGCGGTCGGCGCAGCGCTGCTGGTGCTCAGCGTGCTGGTCACCGTGACGATCGGCCCCGCCGACCTGTCCGTGGCCGAGGTCGCGCGCTCGGTCGCCGGGCACCTGGGCCTGCCGGTGGCCGACGTCGCGCGGCTGCACGACGCGATCGTGTGGGACCTGCGCCTGCCGCGCGTGCTCACCGCCGCCGCGGTGGGGGCGGGCCTGGCGGTCGCGGGTGCGGTCATGCAGTCGCTCACGCGCAACCCGCTCGCGGACCCGTACCTGCTGGGCCTGTCGTCCGGCGCGTCGCTGGGCGCGGTCGCGGTACTGGTGCTCGGCGTGGCGGTGCTGCTGCCGGTCGCGGCGTTCGCGGGTGCGCTGGCGGCGCTCGTCACGACCCTGGCGCTGGCGCGCACGAGCGGCACGCTCACCCCGGCCCGGGCGGTCCTCGCCGGGCTCGCGGTGTCGCAGCTCGCGGCGGCCGGGACGTCCTTCGTCATCTTCTGGACCGCGACGGGCGACTCCTACCGGGAGATCCTGTCCTGGCTCATGGGCTCCCTCGCGGGTGCGACGTGGACGTCGGTGGCGATCTCGGGCCTCGCGCTGCTGCTGGTCGGCACCGTGCTGGTCGCGGCGGCCACGCGGCTCGACGCGTTCGCGTTCGGCGACACGTCGGCGGCGGCGCTCGGCATCGCCGTCGACCGCACCCGGTGGACCCTCATGACGCTCGTCGCGCTGCTCACGGGCGCGATGGTGGCGGTCAGCGGCGCCATCGGGTTCGTCGGGCTGGTGCTCCCGCACGCGGTGTCGGTCGTGACCGGCCCGGCGCACCGCCGCCTGCTGCCGGTCGCGGGCGTCACGGGCGCGGTGTTCCTCGTCTGGGCGGACACGCTCGCGCGCACCGTGTTCGACCCGCGCGAGCTGCCGGTCGGCATCGTCACCGCCCTCATCGGCGTACCGGTCTTCGCGGTGCTGCTGCGCCGGGGACGGGGGACGGCGTGGAGCTGAGGATCGACGGCGTCGGGACGCGCCTGGGGGGACGCTGGGTCGTCGACGGCGTCGACGCCACTCCCCCGGACGGTGCGCTCACCGGTCTGCTCGGCCCGAACGGCGCCGGCAAGACGACCCTGCTGCGCCTGGTCGCCGGGCTGCTGCCACCCGAGCGGGGCGCCGTGCTCGTCTCCGACCCCGACGCGTCCTCGGCCGGCCCGGCCGTGCCGGTGCACACCCTGCCCCGGCGGCGGCGCGCCCGGCACGTCGCGCTGCTCGAGCAGGAGTCGAACGCGACCGTGCCGCTGAGCGTGCGCGAGGTCGTCGGGCTCGGCCGGATCCCCTACCGGTCCCTGTGGGGCACGGACAGCGACGACGGCGCCGTCGACCGCGCCCTCGCGGCGGCCTCCGCCGCGCACCTCGCCGACCGCGCCTGGTCGACGCTGTCCGGGGGCGAGCGCCAGCGGGTGCAGGTCGCCCGGGCGCTCGCGCAGGAGCCCGACCTGCTGCTGCTCGACGAGCCGACGAACCACCTCGACGTCAGCGCCCAGCTCTCCCTGCTGGCGTTCGTCCGCGACCTCGGCGTCACCACCGTCGCCGCGCTGCACGACCTCAACCTCGCGGCGGCGTTCTGCACGCACGTCCTCGTCCTGCACCGCGGCCGGCTGGCGGCGGCCGGCGCGCCCGCGGACGTCCTCACACCCGCGCTGCTGCGCGAGGTCTACCGCGTCGAGGCCGAGGTCCTCGCGCACCCGACGACCGGCCGTCCGGTGATCGCGCTGACCGGCGGCGCACCCGAGGAGGGCGCATGAGGATCACCGTGCTGTCCGGCGGCGTCGGCGGGGCGCGCTTCACCCGAGGACTGCTCGCCCTGCTGCGCGACCGCCTCCCCGACGGCGCCGGCGGGACGACCGCCGACGTCACGGTCGTCGCCAACACCGGCGACGACCTGTGGCTGCACGGCGTGCGGGTCTGCCCGGACCTCGACACGCTGATGTACACCCTCGGCGGCGCGGTCCACGAGGACCAGGGCTGGGGCCGGCGCGACGAGTCGACGCGCGTGGCCGCGGACCTCGCCGCCTACGGGCTCGGCTGGGAGTGGTTCACGCTCGGCGACCTCGACCTCGCGACGCACCTCGCGCGCACCGAGCTGCTGCGCCGCGGGCTGCCGCTGTCCGCGGTCACCGCGCGCCTCGCCGAGCGCTGGCAGCCGGGCGTGACGCTGCTGCCGATGAGCGACGAGGAGGTCGAGACCCACGTCGTCACCGACGCGGGGACGATCCACTTCGAGGAGTGGTGGGTGCGGCACCGGGCCGCGGTGCCCGCGCGGGGCTTCGTGCAGGCGGGCGTCGAGCGCGCCAGGCCCGCGCCGGGGGTGCTCGACGCGCTCGCGACGGCGGACGTCGTCGTCGTACCGCCGTCGAACCCGGTCGTGTCCGTCGGCACGGTCCTCGGCGTGCCGGGCGTGCGGGACGCGCTGCGCGCGACCGCCGCGCCCGTCGTCGCGGTCTCCCCCGTGGTCGGCGGGGCGCCCGTGCGCGGTATGGCGGACGCGTGCCTCGCGGCGATCGGCGTCGCGACGGACGCCGTGGCGGTCGCCCGCCACTACGGCCGGCGCGCCGACGGCGGCGTGCTCGACGCCTGGCTCGTCGACGACGCCGACGCGGCCGCCGTGCCCGCCCTGGCCGCCGAGGGCTGGGCCGTCGCGTCCGCGCCGACCCTCATGACGGACGTGCCCGCGACGGCCGCGATCGCCGCCCGCGCCCTGGCGCTCGTGGACCGGCTGCCGTGACGGGCGGCTGGTGGGTCGTCGTCCCCGTCAAGGACGCGCACCGGGGCAAGTCCCGCCTGGCGGGCGTGCTCGACGACACCGCCCGCGCGGCGCTCGTCCGGTCGATGGCGCTCGACACGCTGACGGCGGTGCGGGCCGCACGCTCCGTCGCCGGTGTCGTCCTCGTGACGCCGGACGCCGACCTGGCCGCCGCGGCCGACGCGCTCGGGGTGCTGGTCGTCGACGAGCCGACGTCGACGCCGGCGGCCGGCGGCCCCGAGCCCGGGCTGGACGCCGCCGCCGTCGCCGGTGCCGCCCACGTCCGCGCCCGCACCCCCGGCGCCCCGGTCGCCGTCGTCCCGGGGGACCTGCCGCGCCTCGACCCGGCCGACCTGGACGTCGCGCTCGCCCTCGCCGCGGCGCACGACCACGCCCACGTCCCCGACGCCGCGGGCACGGGCACGACGCTGCTCACCGCGACGCGCGGGCACCGCCTGCGGCCCCGGTTCGGCGCCGGGTCGTCAGGGCGGCACGCCGACGCGGGGCACGTGCGTCTCGACGTGCCGGTCACGTCCACGCTGCGGCACGACGTCGACGAGGCGCGCGACCTGCAGGAGGCCTGAGCGGCGTCGGGAGGACCACGAGGACGCGGATCGCCCGGTCACGGCGCACCCGGGGTGGACCCCCACGGGAACCGGTGTCTCCGCCCGCGTCCGGTCACCGGACCAGCAGCGTGCTCACGAGGACCGAGGCGGCGAGCAGGACCAGCTCGGCGGGCCACCCGGCCACCACCCGTGCCGCCGCGGCCCGTGCGGGACCGACGGCCAGCGACCGTCCCAGGTGCAGCGCAGCGGACAGCAGGGCGACGAGCGCGACGGTGAGGTAGTGCCGCGGGTCCGCCCGGCCCGGCCACCGCTCGTCGACCAGCCACAGCACGCCGGCCGTCAGGGCGAGCAGCGGGTACCCCGCCCGCAGCCACGCGGCGAAGGCGCGGGAGTGGACCTCGTGCGGGTCGAGGCGCGGGTCCGCCGACCAGAAGGAGAACCAGTCCGCCAGCCACGCGGCCCTCCTCCCCCGCGGTGCCTCGAGGGGCGCCAGGAGGACGACGAGGGCGGAGGCCCAGACGCTCGTCAGCAGGCGGGGCGGCGGGACCCACCGGCCTGGTCCCGGCACGCCGCGGGACCTGCGACGGCGGGGCGCGCCGAGCTCGCCGACGACCGCGACCCACGCCTCGGGTCCGTCGTCCGGCGACGGCAGGTCGACGCCGGCGGCGGACGGGTTGGCGGCGAACCGCCGGACGGCGCGTTGCAGCCCGGCCCTGTCCGCGCGGGCCACCCGGGCGACGACGTGACCCCGTGCGTCCGCCACGAGCGTGAGGGCGCGACCGCGGGAGTCGAACGCGGCGACCAGGTCGTCCACGTCGCCCTCGGCGAGGGCGTCGAGAGCCACCGGGACGGCGCACAGGTACCCGTACGCGTCGTCGTCGAAGACGGCCACCGGCCACACGACCTCCCGCCGCTTCACCCGCGCTCCTCCCGGCGACGTCCCGACGGAGCAGGAGTCTGCCCGCCGGTGCCGCCGGGGTGCACCCGTGCTCGGGCGCGCGTCCCGGCGGGGCCCCGTGCGCACGACCGAGCAGGCGGCGGCCGGCGCCGCCGCCCGCTCGTCGTCAGCCCGCTCCTGCCGCCGCGCGCGCCAGCGCCGCCACCAGCTCGTCCGGCTCGCACTCGCCGCCCCCGGACCGCACGCCCGTCCAGTCGACGCCGACGCGGGTCGCGTCGCGCGCGAGGCCGGGAAGCCACCGTGACGTGAACGCCTCGAGGTCGACGGGCTCGGGGACGAGGTCACGCGCGGCGGGCGCCCGGCGTGTCACCGTGGCCGCTCCCGCCCTGCTCGACCAGAACGGCATGACGGTGCGCGTCGCGTCGGCCGAGCCCACGGTCACGTACCCGTCGGCGTCGCGCAGCACCCAGACGCACCCGGCGGCCGTGGCGGCGACGCAGAACCCCTCCACCGCGCCCCTCATGCCGGGTCCCCCTGGTCCGCCGGCAGCGGCACGCGCGTGCGGCGGTAGCCGGGCACGGACGCGGCGACGCGGTCGAGCCAGCTGCCCCCCGGCCCGCCCGTGAAGCCGACACCCTCGCCGTCCTCCAGCCACGAGCCGGCCGCCAGCCGGCCGATGCGCCACCGCACCACCCACAGCTCGCCCCGCACGGCGGCGTCCACGAGGCGCACCAGGGTGCCGACGGTCGCGTCGTGCGTCTCGAACGCGTGCCCCGCCGGGCCGACGAGCACCGACCAGTACCCCTCGAGGTCCTCCGCCTCGATCGTCAGGCCCCGGGCCGGGACGGCGACGCGCCACAGCGTCCGGTCCCAGAGCCGCTCCTGCACCTCCTCGGGCCAGCGTCGCAGCACCTGCTCGCGCAGGGCCGCGACGCGGGCCGAGGTCAGGTGCTCCACCGTCGGCCGCGCCGCCGCGACGTCGCCGCGCCAGCCGTCCACCGCACCATGTCGGTCATATCGCCCCCTGACTCAGTACAGGCCCACCACGACGGGGACCGTGGTCAGTGTGGCGGCAGGCCCGGGCGCGCGTCGCGCGAACCGACGAGGATGACCCGTACGGCTCTCGCGCCGAGGGTGACGGCGTGCGGCGACCGGGCGACGACGACCCCCGAGGACGTGCGCGAGGATGGCACGCACCGCCACTACCACCGGCCGCTCGCCTGTACGTCCAGCGCCTGCGCGACGCCGGCATGGTCGTCGTCGACATGGAGGAGCCGCCGTCGCTCCCGTGACACCGGGCACCCGAGCACGAGTGGACCGCGGACGAGCGCTGGTTCGCGACGATCCCCCACCATGCTGTCGTTCGCCGCACGGCGGGGACGACCTCGCCACCGGCCCCGCCCGCGTGCCGCCCTGCGTCAGAATGGCGCCATGACGGCACCGCTGTGGATGACCGGGGACGAGGCGGCGGACCGCCTGCTCGACGAGGACCCCTTCGCCCTCCTGCTCGGCATGCTGCTCGACCAGCAGGTCGCGATGGAGACGGCGTTCGCCGGGCCGGCGAAGATCGCGGAGCGCATGGGCGGCCTCGACCCGCACCGCGTCGCCGGCGCCGACCCCGAGGAGTTCGCCGCGCTGTGCGCGACGCCGCCGGCGGTCCACCGCTACCCCGGCTCGATGGCGAGCCGCATCCAGGCGGTGGCGCGCGCGGTGGTGGACGAGTACGACGGCGACGTCACGCGGCTGTGGACGGACGGCGACCCCGACGGCCCCACCGTCCTGAAGCGGCTCAAGGCTCTGCCCGGGTTCGGCGACCAGAAGGCGCGGATCTTCCTCGCGCTGCTCGGCAAGCAGCGCGGCGTCACGCCCGCGGGCTGGCGCGAGGCCGCCGGTGCGTACGGCGACGAGGAGTTCCGGTCCATCGCCGACGTGCGCGACCCGGTCTCGCTCGCCCGCGTCCGCGAGACGAAGAAGGCCGCGAAGGCGGCCGCCCGCGCGGCCCGCTGACACCACGCCGCCGGGTCCACCGGTCCACCGACCGCCGCGTCGACCCGTGGACGGGCCCGGCGCTCGTCCTTCCGGCGGAGCGTCGCACCCACCTGGGGGACGAGGCGCCCGGACCCCCCGGTTCGCGAGGATGGTCCGCATGAGCACGCCCACGCCGCCGGCGCCCACCCCGCACCCGCCCGCCCCGGGACCGTCCGCGTCCCCGCCCGCCGTCACGCCCGTGCCGGCCGCCGAGCGCGCGGTCGCGCCGGACGTCGCCCGCGGCCTCGCGCTGCTGGGCATCGCGATCGCCAACTCCGTGCTGCACCTGTGGGGCGTCGAGGTCGGCGTCGGCAGCCGCCCGGTCGACGGCTCACCCGTCGACCGGCTCGTCAACGGCGTCGTGTCGCTCTTCGTCGACCGCCGGACCATGCCGATGTTCGCGCTGCTCTACGGGTACGGCGTCGGGGTGGTCGTCCGGCGGCGTGCCGCCGCGTGGGTGCCGTGGCCCGACTGCCGCCGTGACCTGCTGCGACGCGCCGCGTGGCTCGTCGCGTTCGGCGTGGTGCACATCCTCCTGCTGTTCGCCGGCGACATCCTCGCGATCTACGGCGTGGCCGGCCTCGTCGCCGTCGCCTTCGTCCGCGCGCCCGGGCGACGGATCGCCGTCGTGGGCGTCGTGGCGCTCGTGCTGTCCGGTGTGCTCATGGGCGCGGTCCAGGCGCTGAGCGTGTGGGCGGCGGACCAGCCCGACCTCATGGGCCAGGGCGACGTGATGGGCGGGGCAGAGGGATCGGTCCTCGGCGCGATGCTGCTGCGCTCGTGGTCCGTGCTCATCGCGCCGTTCGGGGCGGTCGCGGCGCTGCCGCTCGTGCTCCTGGGCCTGTGGTTCGCCCGGCGCGGCGTCCTCGAGCAGCCCGCGGCGCACCTGCCGCTGCTGCGGCGCTGGGTCGTGGGCGGCCTGACGGCGAGCGTCCTCGGCGGCCTGCCGATGGCCCTGGCGGTGGCCGAGGTGTGGACGCCGACGGCCGGTCAGCTGTTCGGCGTCGCCGCCCTGCACGAGGTCAGCGGGACCGCCGGTGGCGTCGCGTTCGCCGCCGGCGTGGCCTGGCTCGTGGCCGCCCGCGGCACGACGGTCGCGACGCTCGGACCGGTCGGGCGCGCGCTGCGCGCCGTCGGCACGCGGTCGCTGACCTGCTATCTGCTCCAGTCGGTGCTGTTCGTGCTGCCGCTCGCCGCGTGGGCGGGCGGGCTCGGGGAGCGCCTGTCCTCGGCCGGCGTGGTCGCGTGGGCCGTCGGCGTGTGGCTCGTCACCGTGGCGGTCGCCGTCGCGCTCGAGCGCGTCGGACGCCGCGGCCCGGCCGAGGCGCTCTACCGCCGTCTGGTCTACCGCCCGGGCGCACTCGTCGCCGCCCGCTGAGGTGCAGTCGCCTCGGGCGGCGTGCCCGTGCCCGACGCGGGCCGTGCCGTCGGGAGGTCGGCCCGTCGTCGTGCGACGAGGAGGGCGAGCGTCACCGCCGCGGCCAGCAGGACGGCGTCGAGGGTGTGCGCGACGGCCAGGGGCACCTCGGCCGGCAGCGCCCCCCACAGGGTGTTGGACGCCAGGTGCACCACGACGGGGGCGAGCAGGCTCCGCGCGCACCACGCGAGCACGAACAGGCCCACCCCGTAGCCCAACCTGTTCGCGGCGACGGCGGCGGACTGCTCGCCGTGGGCGAGCGCGAACGCGACGGCGGTCGCGCCACCGGTGAGGACGAGCGCGCGCCGGCTGCCCGCGAACCTCGACGCCGCCAGCAGGGCCACGGGCGCGCCGCGGAACAGCACCTCCTCCAGGGCGACGGCGGCGGCGGCACCCGCGGTGGTGAGGCCGTGCGCGACCGCCGGCAGCACGACGACGGGCAGCGCGAGCCACGCCACGCGGCCGGCGGGCCCGCCGTACGCGGGCCGCCGGTCGAGGACGTCCCCGGGGCGGCCGGTGACGACGTACACGACCGCGAGGACGAGCAGCACCACGCCGAGGGCGCCGACCACTCCCGGCAGCCCCTCCCCGCCGGCCGGCAGCACCATGACCCACCAGCCGGCGACGAGCAGGAAGCCGAGGGCTGCGCCGGTGGTCGTGACGGCGGACCACGCCACGGTGCCACGCGCCCGCGGGAGCTCGGGGACGCTCACCGCGCCTCCCGGCGCAGCTGCACCCACCACCCGGCGGCGAGGGGCAGCACGTACCAGAGCGTGAGCGACGACAGCAGCGCCGGGACCGGGGTGGACCCGCCCAGGAGCGCGTCCTGGACCGCGCCCGACGAGAACCACGTCGCGCGGTCCCCGAGGGCGACGGCGAGGAGGGGGTCGACCGCGAGCGGCACGAGCACCACGACGAGCACCGCGACCGGTGTCCAGGGCAGCAGCGCACCCCACGCGAGCCCGAACACCACGCCCGTCATGCCGGCGGCGAGGAGCGGCGCGAGCCCGGAGCCCGCGTCCTGCAGCCGCAGGGGCTCGCCCCGGACGGCCAGGACGAGCACGGACACGAGGAGGAACACGACCACGGTCACGGCGAGCAGGGCGGCCCCGGTCAGGAGCGTCGCGACCACCTTCGCGCCGAGCACGCGGGAGCGCCGCGGCACGAGCCAGAACGTGACCAGCGCGGTCCGCTGGCTCCACTCGGACGTCATGACGAGCACGCCGAGCAGCGGCAGCGCCACCGCCAGGAGCGCGGCGGGCAGCGCGGCGAGCGCCAGCGTCGGCTCCGGGGACGCCACGAGGACGAGGACCAGCGCGATGGTGCCCACCGCGAGGAACGACGCGATGAGCGTCAGCGCGGCTCGCGTGTCGAGGCACTTGCGGATCTCGACCCGTACCAGGCGGGCGAACGGCACCGGCGTGTGCTCGCCCACGGCCGACGGCTGGGTGACGACTGCGGCGCGGTTCATCCCGCCCTCCCCTCGTCGGCCGGGGTGAGCCGGACGGCGCGCTTGCCGGCCCGGAACTCCCCGCGGGTCCGTTCCAGGACGAAGTCGGCCAGCTCCCGCACGACGGGGCGGAGCTCGACGAGGACGACCCCCTCCGCGGCGGCCACCCGGCCGACGTCGACGGGGTCGCAGCGGCACACCAGACCCGCGGTGTCCGGGACGGCGTGCACGCCGGCACGCGCGAGCGCGCCCGCGAGCCGCACGTCGTCGAGGCTGCGGCAGAGCGTCAGTCCGTCCTCGCGCAGCACCTCGTCCAGCGGCCGGTCCTCGACGACGCGTCCGCGGTCGATCAGCACGACCCGGTCGACCAGCCCGGCCACCTCTGCCATGAGGTGGCTCGAGAGCAGGACCCCGCCGCCGCGCGCGGCGAAGTCGGTCACGACGCCGCGCACCCAGCCCACGCCCTCGGTGTCGAGGCCGTTGAGCGGCTCGTCGAGGACGAGGTAGCGCGGATCCCCCAGGAGGGCGATGGCGAGCGCGAGCCGCTGTCGCATTCCGAGCGACAGAGCCCCGCCCGCCGGCGGCCCACCCGGCCGAGGCCGACCGCCTCGAGCATCCGGTCGGCGCGTTCGGGCGGCTCGCCGATCGTGGCCGCGACGAGCGCGACGGTCTCACGGACCGTGCGGCCCGCGTGCACGGCGGACGCGTCGAGCAGCACCCCGACCGCGCGCCCGGCGTTGGGCAGCCGGGCCACGGGCACGCCGTCGAGCAGCGCGGTGCCGGCGTCCGGACGCGAGAGCCCGCACAGCATGCGCAGCGTGGTCGACTTCCCGGCGCCGTTCGGCCCGAGGAAGCCGACGACCTGGCCAGGACGGACCTCGAAGGAGACGTCGTCCACGACGGTGCGGCGCCCGTACCTGCGGGTGAGACCGACGGCACGCAGCCCTTCCGCGGGCCGGCGGGGTGGTGCGGACGTCATGCCGACCGGCCCTCGAGCACGAAGCGCACGGCGGTGACGACGTAGACACCGCCCCAGACCACGAACGCCACGGACGCGCGCGGCCACCGCTTCATCAGGGGGTCGACGGACGCCACCCCCGCGAAGAGGAGGACCCACTTCAGCGCTCCCGCCGGCAGGTCCCAGCTCGCGTCGACGAACAGCGCCGCCGGGTAGGCGAGAACCGTGACCAGAACGGCCACGAGAACCGTCGCCCGCCGCGGGCGCGGTCGCGGCCTGTCGGGTGCCGCATCGTCACGCCTGTCGTTCACCGTCGTCATTCCACCCTCCGTGTGGAATGCACCCCGGGCGCGTCGAGCGCCCGGGGTGCATTCTTGTCAGTCGTCCTGGAAGAACGTCTGCGGTGTCAGGGAGACGATCAGAAGATCGCGTCCCAGATCGCGCGCACCAGCTCCTCGATGGAGAAGGACGCGAGCGTCTGCAGGAGCCACCGGACCGCGCTGTTCAGGTCGTTCCACCACGACACCACGGCATTCCGCAGCGCGTTGTAGCTGCGCTTGGCCTGCTGCACGAACCAGTTCCACGCGGCGCTCGCGTTGTTCTTGATCCAGTTGATGATCGGACGCAGCCGCTTCTCGGACGTCTGCCCCGCGGCGGACGCCTCACCGACGGTGCCGGCGCCCTGCGAGAGCGCACCCACCGACGAGGACGTCAGCGAGGACGCGGGAGCCGACGCCCCCGCCACCACGACGACCCCCTGCGACGACTGCGCCGTCACGGCCGTGCTCGCGGCACCCGCACCCGAGAACGCAGCGGCGCCGAGAGCGACGACCGCCGTTGCCCGCCACAGACGTGCCCTGTAACCTCGATCCATCACACTTCCCTTCGCGAATGTGTGAGCCCGCCAGCCACTGCCATGGCTGGCACGTCACGCCGGGCGCATCGCGCTCGGCGTGACTTGTGTCAGGAAGGGTCCGGAGGCCGGCGACGACGCCGGCAACCTGCAGCCCCCCTGGTGGCCTGTCGGCCGAGGAGATCGTGTCGGGGCCGGCACAGCACCGTCTAGTTTTGTCTCATATGCTGGCAATCGGCTGGAAATCACGCGTCATGGGCGCTCGTCCAGCTTTCCCGCCACGACGTCGGCTGTCAGGACGGTTGCCCGCCGCTGCACATTGTCGATAACGTCCCACGTCGCAGCCTGACACTTCTCGACGGGGGAACGTGAACGCTCAGATTGCCGGCGCAACGGCGCCGCGGGCGGCCGACGCACCGGTTCCGGTGGCCCTCGCAGAACGCGACCTCGCCGTCGACGTCGCACGTGGCGGCGCGCTGCTCGGAATTGCGCTCGCCAACGTCGTCGCCCATGTCGGTGCCGCGGCCGTCGGGCTGGGCCTCTACCCCGACCCGGCGTCCGTCACCGCGCTCGACCGGCTCGCGGCGGCCGTCGTCGTGCTCACCGTGGACCGCACCACCCTGCCCGTCTTCGCCCTCCTCCTCGGCTGGGGCCTGGCGCGGGTCGTCGCGACGATGCGCGCCCGCCACGCTCCGGACGCGGAGGTGCGCCGCCACGTCCGCCGCCGGTGCGCCGCGCTCGCCGCGCTCGGCGTCGCGCACGGCGTCCTGCTCTTCGACGGGGACGTGCTGCTGCTCCTCGGCCTCACCCTGCTCGTCGCGCTCGCCCTCGTGCGTGCGTCGCCGCGGGTCCTGGTGTGGACGGGCGTGACGACGTGGCTCGCCGGCGCCCTGCTGCTCGGCGGCCTGGACGCGCTCCTCCTCGCGGACGCGTCAGCGGGCGCAGCGGCCCCGGCGACCAGCGGGGGCGAGGCGCTGGCCGAGCGTGCGGCGTCCTTCGCCGCCTCGGCGCTGGTCGCGCCGGTCCACCTCACGACCGTCCTCCCGGCGGCGCTCCTCGGTGTGTGGTGGGCGCGGACCGGTCGCCTCGATTCCGCCACGCCCGTGGGTCCCGCGCGCACGCGGGTCGTCGCGCTCGTCCTGGCCCTGGCCGCCGGCGCCCCGATGGCGGCCGCTGTCGGAGGGCTGTGGTCGCCCGGCCCGGTCGGCGCGCTCGTCGCCTCGTCGGCCCAGCTGCTCGCCGCGCCCGTCGCCGCGGGGACCTCGGTGCTGCTGGTCGTGGCCGCGGTGCGGGCCGGGGCCGTGCCGCGGCCCGCCGTCACCGCGGCCGCCGCCCTCGGTGCCCGCTCGCTCACGGTCTACCTCGCGCAGTCCGCGCTCTTCCTCGTGCTGCTGACGCCGCCGACGGGTGTGCTGGGCAGCGTGGGCATGGCCGCGGGCGTGGTCGTCGGGGTGGGCGTGGCCGCGGCCACCACCGCCCTGGCGGTCGGGCTCGAGCGCGCGGGGGTGCGGGGCCCGGCCGAGTGGTTCCTCCGGCGGGTCGCCTACGGCCGCGGCCGGCACGACCGGACCTGAGGCCGCGGTCAGCGCTCCTCGGAGGCCAGCGCGTCCTTCCACCCCTGCGCGTAGGCCTCGGCCGACCCCTGGTGGAACATGTCGTCCGGTCCGGTGCGCACGAGCACGCGCGCACCGGGCCCGTCGTCCTCGCTCACCAGGTGCGCCGCTCCGCGCACGACCGCGACGGGACGACCCGCGGCCTTGCCCTTGACGAGCTCGGCGGCGCTCGCGAGCTCGTCGGCGACCGCGGCCACCGTCATCGTCAGCGGACGCCCGAACGTGTCGAGCTGACCGCGCAGGTCGTCGAGCACCTGGACGCCCGCGGCGCCGATCGCGAGGTCGGTGACCCCCTGGCGCCAGGGCCGCCCCGCGGTGTCGGTCACGACGACGCCGAGCCGCACGCCGAACGCGTCCTGCAGCCCCGCGCGCAGCGCGCGGGCCGACGCGTCGGGGTCGTGGGGCAGCAGCAGCACGGTGCCCTCGGGCGTGTTGGACGCGTCGACGCCGGCCGCGGCCATGACCAGCCCGAGGCGGTTCTCGACGATCCGCGTGACGCCACCAGCGTGCTCACGGGTCGCCACGACCCGCACGGTCTCGTCGGTGATCGCCTGCTCGCGGTCGTCGGCGGCCACGACGCGCCCCTCGGCCTTGGAGACCACCTTGCTCGTCACGACGAGGACGTCACCGTCCGCGAGCGCGTGCGCGGGGTCGGGGTCGGCACGCAGCGCCGCCGCCAGCAGCGCGACGAGGTCGTCCCCCGGGACGACCTCGGGCACGCCGTCGGGCGCCCACAGCCGCAGCTCGCCCACGTCAGCGCACCAGCTTCGGCAGCACGTCGCGGCCGAAGACCTCGATCCACTCGCGCTGGTTGCGGCCGACGTTGTGCAGGTAGATGCGGTCGAAGCCCAGGTCGACGTACTTCTGGATCTCCGCGCGGTGCGCGTCGGGGTCCGCGGAGATCACCATGCGGCCCTGGAAGTCCTCGGGGCGCACGAGCCTGGCCATCTGCTCGAAGTCGAACGGCGAGCGGATGTCCGCCTTGGGGAACTTCATGCCGCCGTTGGGCCACTCGTGCATCGCGTTCGCCAGCGCCTGCTCGTCCGTCTCCGCCCACGACAGGTGCAGCTGCAGCACCTTGGGCATCGCGTCCGGGTCCTTGCCCGCCTCGCGCGCGCCCTCGGCGAACTTGCCGAACAGCCCGGAGATCTTCTCCAGGGGGGCACCGACCGTGATGATGCCGTCCGCGTGCTTGCCGGTGCGCTTGGCCGTGACCGGACCGGCCGTGGCCACGAGGATCTCGGGCGCCTCCTCCGGCATGGTCCACAGGCGCGTCGACTCGAGCTTGTAGAACTGCCCGGCGTGCTTGACGTCCTTGCCCGCGAGCGACGACGTGAACAGCTTCTTGATGATCTCGATCGCCTCGAACATGCGGTTGATCCGCTCGGGCGCCTCCGGCCAGTACCCGGCGACGACGTGCTCGTTGAGCGCCTCGCCGGACCCGAGGCCGAGCCAGTGCCGGCCCGGGTACATGGCCGCGAGCGTCGCGGACGCCTGCGCGACCATCGCCGGGTGCCAGCGGAACGTCGGCGCGGTGACACCGGGGCCCAGGTCGCCGGTGGTGCGCTCCCCCACGGCGGTGAGCACGTTCCAGACGAAGGACGACTGGCCCTGCGCCGGGACCCACGGCTGGAAGTGGTCGGCGGCCATGACGCCGGAGAAGCCGTGCTCCTCGGCGTACGCGGACAGCTCGACCGCCTCGCGCGGGTGGAACTGCTCGAGCATCGCCGCGTACCCGACCGTCAGCCCAGCCATCCGTCGTCCTCCCCGTGGTGCCTCGTCGCGGCGCCCGGGCGCCGCCCCGTCGTGACGATACGCGCTCGTCGGGCCGGGGCTCACGGCAGGAGCAGCACCGCGCCCGCCTTGTGGCCGGCGTCGACGTAGGCGTGCGCAGCGGCGGCCTCCTCCAGCGGCCACGTGCGGTCGACGACGCCGCGGACCGCACCGTCCGCGGCCAGGCCGAGCAGGTGCACCGCGTCGGAGGCCTTGTCGGCGGCCGGTCGCAGACCGGTGAAGGCGATCGCAGCGGTCCGGCCCCGGGCGAGGGGGCGCAGCGCGGTGCGCACGAGGATCCCCGCGCTCGGCACCGTGGTGAGGTACAGGCCGCGCGGCGCGAGCAGGTGGCGGCAGCGGCGGAACGAGCTCGCGCCGACGGCGTCGAGGACGACGTCGAACGTCCCACGGACGCGCTCGACGGGTGTGACCGTGCGGTCGACCACGGTCGCGGCGCCGAGCGAGCGCACGAGCGCGACGTGGTCGGGGCCGCAGACGCCGGTCACGTCCGCGCCGAGGTGGGCCGCGAGCTGGACGGCCGCGGCGCCGACGGCACCCGCGGCCCCATGCACGAGCAGGCGGGTGCCCGGCCGCACGTGCGCGTGGTCGCGCAGGAACGGCAGCGCGGTCGACCCGCCCTCGACGAGCGCGACGGCCTCGTGCGTGCCCACGCCGTCGGGCACGGGGACGACCGACGCCGCCGGCACGCGCACGTGGCGGGCGTACCCGCCCATGGCGATGCCGGTCTGGGCGACGACCCGGTCGCCTCGCTGCACGCGGATCACGCGTTCCCCCACCGCGACGACGCGTCCGCCGACGTCACCGCCCAGGACGCGGTTCCGCGGCCGCCGCAGGCCGGTGGCGAGCCGTGCGAGGGGCGGGTCGCCGGCGCGGAAGGCCGTCTCCGCGCGGCTGACGGCGACGGCCTCGACGGCCAGGACGACGTCGTCGGGCCCGGGGACGGGCATCGGCACCTGCGTGACGGCGAGCACGTCCGGCGGGCCGTACCGGTCGTAGGCGACGGCGGTCGTGGTGGTCGCCGCCGGCGTGGCGGGGCGGGGACGGGCGGGAGCGGGCACGGCGGCCTCCTGGGCGGCGGTCGGACGACGGGCTGGGCGACGGGCTGGGCGACGGACTGGACGACGGGCTGGGCGACGGGCGGGGCGACGGGCGGGACCACGGGCGGGACCACGGGCGGGCGGTGCCGGCGGCGGCTGCGGCGCGGGGGTCGCGGCGCCCGGGTCAGTCGGCGTCGTCGGGGTAGGCGAACGCCTCGTCGATGCGGACGTCGAGGGCGCGCGCGATCTGGAACGCGGTCTCGAGCGAGGGCGAGTACCGGCCCTGCTCGATGGCGATGACGGTCTGGCGCGTCACGCCGATGCGGCGGGCGAGCTCGGCCTGGGTCATGTCGCCGCGCGCGGCCCGCAGCGCCCGGATGGCGTTCGTGACGCGGGTCGGCTTCGGGCTCGGACCCACGTCACAGCCCCCGGCGGTAGGCGACGACCTTGACGAGCGACCCGACGACGGCCGCGACGACGAACGCGGTGTACATGGCGTTGGCGATCCAGAAGCTGTCGGCGTCGAGGAGGGCGAGCGCGAACGGCCCGACCATCCCGACGCCGAGCACGATGCCGCCGACGTACTCGCCGCGGCGGTCGATCTCGCGGTCGCGGACGTCGGGACGGTGCGTCTCGCTCGGTCGGACCACCTCCACGAGCAGACGTCCGACGACGGGGGCGAACGCCGAGATCCCGATGGTCCACAGCAGCGTCGGCACGTACGGCGAGTCGGCCAGGGCGGCCCCGTCGGCCCGGACCAGGAGCACCAGGACGTACGTCACCCAGCCGGCGAGGGCGACGAGCCCGTAGACCCAGGCGCCCTTCTCCTCGTACGACACGTCCGCCTCCTCGATGTCATGAATCTTTGACATCACGAGGATGCCCGCACAACGGGAGCGTGTCAAGAATCTTTGACTCGGGTCGCCCCGAAGCGATTCGGACCCGGCCCGGGGTTGTCCGTCCCGGCGCACGGGCGCATCGTCGGGTGCACCTGCGCGAAGGGACCGAGCGATGACGTCCGAGACCCCGGCACCGCACCACCACGCCGCACGCCGGCAGCGGCCCGTCCAGCACGGGCGAGCGGCACGGCGCCGCCGGGCGGGCGCCCGCGCGCTCGTCGGCGCCCTCGTGGCGGCGCTCGCCGTCCTGCTCGTCCCGGTCGCGGCCGCGCCCGCGAGCGCGGCGACGGTCGACCCGGGCCGCTGGTACGTGCTCGTCAACCGGCACAGCGGCAAGGCGCTCGACGTCGCGGGGGCCTCCACGGCCGACGGTGCCGCGCTCGTCCAGACCACCCGCGACGACCGCGCCTCCCAGCAGTGGCGGTTCGTCGACGCCGGGGGCGGCTGGTACTCCCTGCGGGCACGCCACTCCGGCAAGGCGCTCGAGGTCGCCGACGGGTCCCGCACCCGCGGGGCCGCCGTGACGCAGCGCACGGCCGGGACCGCGACGCACCAGCAGGTCCGGCTCCTCGACTCCCCCGAGGGCACGTGCGCCTGCAGCTGCGGCACAGCGCGATGGTCCTCGACGTGCGCGACGCCTCCCGCGCCGACGGCGCGCGCATCATCCAGTGGCGGGACCACGGCGGGCCCAACGAGCAGTGGCGGCTCGTGCCGCTCGGCACGACGGCGGACTCGACGCCGCCGACGGCGCCGGGCGGGCTGCGCGTCTCGGGGCTCACGTGCACGGCCGCGACGCTGACGTGGACGGCGTCGACCGACGACGTCGGGGTCACCGCGTACGACGTCTACCACGACGGCCAGCACATGCTCACGGTCCCGGCGTCCCCGACGTCGGCCCGGCTGACGCTCGTCCCGGGCGTCACGTGGGGCCTGTACGTCAACGCGCGCGACGCCGCGGGCAACGTCTCGCAGGCCAGCCCGACGCTGGAGCTCACCGTCCCGCCGTGCCAGACGGACACGACGGCGCCGACCACGCCCACCGGCGTCGCGGCGAGCGCGTCCGGCACCGCCGTGACGGTCAGCTGGCGCGCGTCCACCGACGACGTCGGCGTGACGGGGTACGAGGTGCTGCGCGACGGCACGGTCGTCGGCTCGGTCCCCGGGTCGGCCACGTCCTTCGTCGACTCCGGCCTCGCACCGCGCACGGCCTACTCCTACGCCGTCCGCGCGCGCGACCAGGCGGGCAACCGGTCGCCGGCGTCCGCGGCGGTCGCCGTGACGACGGGCGCGGGGTGCAGCAGCGCGATCTGCTCCGTGCGCCAGGTCGCCACGGACCGCGACCTGCCGTGGGGGCTCGTGGAGCTGCCCGACGGCTCCGTCCTCTACGGGCGCCGGGACGCGGGCCAGGTCGTGCGCCTCGACCCGGCCACGGGTGCGACGCGTGTCGTCGGCACCCTGCCGGGACTCGTCGGCACGGACGGCGAGGGCGGCCTGCTCGGCCTGGCGGTGGCCGCGGACTTCGCGACCGACCCCTGGCTGTACGTCATGCACACCACCGCGACGGACAACCGCGTGGTGCGCGTGCGGTACGTCGACGGTGCCCTGTCCGGCGCGCCGCAGGTGCTCGTCCAGGGGATCCCGCGCAACAAGTACCACAACGGCGGCCGGCTGCGGTTCGGCCCGGACGGCATGCTCTACGTCGCGACCGGCGACGGGCAGAACCCCGCCTGGGCGCAGGACACCGCGAACCTCGCCGGCAAGGTGCTGCGGGTGCGTCCCGACGGCGGCATCCCGGCGGACAACCCGTTCGGCAACGCCGTGTGGAGCTACGGCCACCGCAACCCGCAGGGGCTCGCGTTCGACGCGCGCGGGCGCCTGTGGCAGCAGGAGTTCGGCAACTCCGTGATGGACGAGACGAACCTGGTGGTGCGCGGCGGCAACTACGGCTGGCCGCAGTGCGAGGGCACGACCGGCCAGTGCTCGGGTCCGGGCCTGGTCGCCCCGCGGCTGACGCTGCCCGTCGCGGCGGCGTCGTGCAGCGGCATCGCGGTCGTGGGCGACGACCTGTGGATCGCGTGCCTGCGCGGCACCCGCCTGTACCGCGCCACGATCACCGCGGACGGCGCGCTGACCGACGTGCAGTCGCTGCTGCAGGGCACGTACGGGCGGCTGCGCACGGTCGAGCCGAGCGCCGACGGCGGCCTGTGGGTCACGACGAGCACGCGCGGCGACAAGGACTCGGTCGCGAACAACAGCGACGAGCGGGTCCTGAAGGTCACGCTCGGGGGCTGACGGTCGTCGCGCGCCCGGCCGGGGGGTCGAGGTCCTGGTCGGGCGCCGGGGCGAGGACGTCCGCGGGCGGCGGTGCGGCGCCGGAGACGACGTCCCGGTCCGCGCCGCGCCGCACGGTCGCGACCCCGGCCACGACGAGCGCCGCACCGAGGACCTGCACGCCGCGCGGCGCCTCGCCGAGCAGCACCCACGCCAGCAGCACGGCGAACAGCACCTCGGACAGCGCGAGGAAGGACGCGACGCGCTCGCCGAGCAGGCGCACCGACACGGCGGACACCCCGTACGCGACCGCCGTCGGCACCACGCCGACGACGGCGAGCGGCACCGCCCAGTGCACGCGCGCGCCGAGCACGTCCACCCGCACGTCGGGCGCCTCCAGCGGCAGGACCCGCACGAGCGCGAGGAGCGCCACCGTGGCCGCGCCCACGACCATCGCCGCACCGGCCAGCGTCACGGCCGGCAGCGCGATCGGCCGCGCGGTGAGCGCGAAGTAGGCGGCGTTGCCCACGGCGGCGGCGAGCGCGAACACCAGGCCGAGCGGGTCCAGCCGCAGCGAGCCCGTCACGTCCAGCACGAGCACGAGGCCGCCCATGGCGAGCGCGGCCCCGGCGAGCGTCGTGCGGGACGGCGCCTGCCGCGTGCGCAGCCAGGACCAGAGCACGAGCAGCAGCGGGCCCGTGTACTCGACGAGGAGGGCGACGGCGACGGGCAGCCGGTCGACGGCCAGGAAGTAGGACGTCGAGGCGCCCGCGACGCCGAGGAGCCCGAGCCCGACGACCGTGGCGGCGTCGGCGCGCAGCACCGACCACCGCCCGCGCAGGGCCAGCACCGCCGGGCCGGCGAGGAGCACCGCCCCGAGCGTGAGCCGCACGAGGATCGCCGCGCCCGGCGACCAGCCGGCGGCGAGCAGCGGCTTGACGACCGGACCGCTCGTCGCGAACGCCAGCGCGGCCGCGAGACCGGCGACGACCCCCGCGCTGCGCGCACCCGTCCCCTGCACGTGCACCCCCGACACCCCGGCCCGCCGTGCGGGCGACGGACGCCGCCCGCGGCGCGGACGGCCGGCGTCGCGGCCGGTGACCGCGACGACGAGGAGCCGGTGCACGCGCCGGCGTCGCCGGTGTCAGGTGCGAAGCGCTCCTATGCTCATGACGCTACGGTGCCGTCGCGACAGGGGTCAACATGCTTTTCGCCCATGACACGGAGGCGAACCTGCGCGCCGCCGCCGACCTCGTGAACACGGAGCGCCGACGCGACGGGACGGACGCGCTCGCGTCGGTCGCCGACCTCGCGGCGTTCCGCGCCCGGTGGGGCTACACCGGCCGGCACGACGGGGACGCGGCCGAGCTCGCGGCCGTCCGCGACGCCCGCACCCGGGTCGCCGCCCTCTGGGCGCTCGACCGCGACGCGGCGGCGGGTGCGGTCAACGCCATGCTGCAGGACGCCGAGGCGGTCCCCTCGCTCGTGCGGCACGACGCGATGGACTGGCACCTGCACGCCACCGCGCCGGACGCCCCTCCCGCCGCGGTCGTGCTCGCCGAGTCGGCGCTCGCAGCCGCGGACCTCGTGCGCGCGGACGAGTGGGACCGCCTGGGCACGTGCGCGGCCGACGACTGCGACGCCGTGCTCGTCGACCTCTCGCGCAACCGCTCGCGCCGGTTCTGCGACGTCAACGGCTGCGCCAACCGGGTGCACGTGGCCGCCTACCGGGCCCGGCGCGGCGCCGCACCGACGCGGGACCGCGGGGACGGTTGAACCTTCACCTATCCTGACCGTCCGCGCGGCGCCCGTGCCGCGCTCGACGACGGGACGGACATGAGCACGAGGCCCCGCACGAGGGACGAGCGCGCCGCGACGGTGGCGCGCCTGCGCAAGGAGCAGGCACGCGCCGAACGGCGCCGGATGCTGGTCGTGGCCGGCGTGGCGGGCACGCTGGTGCTCGGCCTCGTCGCCACGGCGACGGTCGTGCTCGTCGGGGAGGCGCGCCGCAGGTCCGCCCTCGAGGCGCAGGCGGCCGCCGACATCGAGGGCGTGGAGTCGTTCGACGGCCTCGTGTTCGACCACGTCGAGGGCAGCGTCGACTACGCCCAGAACCCGCCCGCGGGCGGGGCGCACAACGCGGTCTGGCAGAACTGCGGCGTCTACGACGCGCCCGTCGTCGACGAGCACGCGGTGCACTCCCTCGAGCACGGCGCGGTGTGGCTGACCTACGACCCCGACCTGCCCGCGGACCAGGTGGCCCTGCTCGAGCAGCACGCGGCGGACGAGTCCTACGTGCTCGTGAGCCCGTACGAGGGCCTGCCCTCCCCCGTCGTCGCCACGGCGTGGGGTCACCAGCTGCAGCTGCCGTCCGCGGACGACGAGCGGATCGACGTCTTCGTGCGCAAGTACCTGCTCAACCCCGAGCTCCCCGAGGCCGGTGCGCTCTGCAGCAACGGCATCGGGCAGCCCGCGTGACGGTGCGCGCGCCCGCCGCGCCGTCCTCCGCGGACGGCTCGGCGCTCGCCCGCGCCTGGCGGGCGCTCGACGGCTCCGCGCGGGCGGTCGTGGCGCTCGCCGTCGCGCTGGCCCTCGTCGCCGGGACGGCTCTCGGCGCGGCGCTCGTCGCACGGCCGGACCGGGCCGTCCCGACCGACACGTCGGTCGACGCCGGCTTCGCCCGGGACATGCAGGCGCACCACGCGCAGGCCGTGCAGATGTCCGTCCTGCTGCGCGACCGCGCGCAGGACCCGGCGCTGCGCGCGATCGCGCTCGACGTGCTCACCGCGCAGCAGCAGCAGATCGGTCAGTTCGTGGCGTGGCTGCGCCTGTGGGACCTGCCGGTCGCGGGGTCGCGTCCCGCGATGGCGTGGATGACGGACGAGCACGCGCACGCGGCGTCGACCCCGGGCGCATCCGGGCTCGCCGCGATGCCCGGGTGGGTGACGCCCGAGCGCATGGCGCTGCTGGAGGCCGCGGACGGCGTCGAGGCCGAGCGCGTCTACCTCGCGCTGATGATCGACCACCACGTCGGCGGCGTCGCGATGGCCCAGCAGGCCGCGCAGCGCGCCGGGCACCCCGAGGTGCGCCGGCTCGCGGGCGCGGTCATCACGGCGCAGTCCCGCGAGGTCGACGTCCTGCGCGACCTCCTCGACGCGCGGGGCGGGCGCCCACCCGGTCTGTAAGGGGTGCAGGGCCCACGCCGGGATCTGGGAGGATGTGTGCTCATGACCGACCTGACCTCACGTCCCGACGCCCCGACGAGCGCCCCCGCCCGCCAGGTACCGGACAAGGTCACGGTCGACGGCCTCGAGGAGCGCTGGGACGGCGCCTGGACCGCCGCCGGCGCGTACGCCTTCGACCGCTCGAAGGAGCGCGCGCAGGTCTACTCCATCGACACCCCGCCCCCCACGGTGTCCGGCTCGCTGCACGTCGGCCACGTCTTCTCGTTCACGCACACCGACGTCGTGGCGCGCTACCGCCGCATGCGCGGGTTCGAGGTCTTCTACCCCATGGGCTGGGACGACAACGGCCTGCCGACCGAGCGGCGCGTGCAGAACTACTACGGCGTGCGCTGCGACCCGTCGCTCCCCTACGACCCCGACTTCACGCCGCCGCACGAGGGCACCGACGGCAAGGCCGTGAAGCCGGCCGACCAGGTGCCGGTCTCGCGCCGCAACTTCATCGAGCTGTGCGAGCGCCTCACGGCGGACGACGAGCAGCAGTTCGAGGCGCTGTGGCGCCGGCTCGGCCTGTCGGTCGACTGGTCGCTGACCTACCAGACGATCGGCCGCAAGGCCCGAGCCGTGTCCCAGCGCGCGTTCCTGCGCAACCTCGAGCGCGGGGAGGCCTACCAGGCCGAGGCGCCGGGCCTGTGGGACGTGACGTTCCAGACGGCGGTCGCGCAGGCCGAGCTCGAGGCGCGCGACTACCCGGGTGCGTTCCACAAGGTCGCGTTCCACCGCCCGGGCGGTGAGCAGGTCGTCATCGAGACGACCCGCCCCGAGCTGCTGCCCGCGTGCGTCGCGCTCATCGCGCACCCGGACGACGAGCGGTACCAGCACCTGTTCGGCACGACCGTGACGAGCCCGCTCTTCGGCGTCGAGCTGCCCGTGCTCGCGCACCCGGCCGCCGAGCCGGACAAGGGCGCCGGCATCGCAATGTGCTGCACCTTCGGCGACCTGACCGACGTGCAGTGGTGGCGCGAGCTGCGCCTGCCGACGCGCTCGGTCGTCGGCCGCGACGGGCGCCTGCTGCGCGAGACCCCGGAGTGGATCGCCTCGCAGGACGGCCGCGCGCTCTACGGCGAGATCGCCGGGAAGACGACGTTCTCCGCGCGCGAGGCGCTGGTGTCCGCGCTGCGCGAGTCGGGCGACCTGCTGGGCGACCCGGTCCCCACGCAGCGCAAGGCGAACTTCTACGAGAAGGGCGACAAGCCCCTCGAGATCGTCACGAGCCGCCAGTGGTACATCCGCAACGGCGGTCGCGACGAGGACCTGCGCGAGGCGCTGCTCGCCCGCGGGACCGAGCTCGGCTTCCACCCCGACTTCATGCGCGTCCGGTACGAGAACTGGGTCGGCGGGCTCAACGGCGACTGGCTCGTCTCGCGCCAGCGCTTCTTCGGCGTGCCGTTCCCGGTCTGGTACCCGCTCGACGAGAACGGCGAGCCGCAGTACGACCGCCCGATCACGCCCGAGGAGGAGGCGCTCCCGGTCGACCCGACGAGCGACGTCCCCCCGGGCTACACCGCGCAGCAGCGCGGCGTCCCGGGCGGCTTCGTCGCCGACCCCGACGTCATGGACACGTGGGCGACCAGCTCGCTGACACCGCAGATCGTGTGCGGCTGGCTCGACGACCCCGACCTGTTCGCGCGCACCTTCCCCATGGACCTGCGCCCGCAGGGGCAGGACATCATCCGCACCTGGCTGTTCTCGACCGTGGTCCGCGCGCACCTCGAGAACGGCTCGCTGCCGTGGACGGACGCCGCGATCAGCGGGTGGATCCTCGACCCCGACCGCAAGAAGATGAGCAAGTCCAAGGGCAACGTCGTGACGCCGCTCGGCCTGCTCGAGGAGCACGGCTCCGACGCGGTGCGGTACTGGGCGGCCTCGGCCCGCCTCGGCACGGACGCGGCGTTCGAGGTCGGCCAGATGAAGATCGGCCGCCGCCTGGCGATCAAGGTGCTCAACGCCAGCAAGTTCGTGCTGTCGTTCGGCGACCCGTCGGAGCCCGTCCTCACCGACCCCGCCCTCGTCACCGAGACACTCGACCGCGCGATGCTCGCGGGCCTCGCGCAGGTCGTCGAGACGGCGACGGCCGCGCTGGAGTCCTACGACCACACGCGCGCGCTGGAGACGACGGAGACGTTCTTCTGGACGTTCTGCGACGACTACCTGGAGCTCGTCAAGGACCGCGCGTACGGCGCGGGCGCCGCGGCCGGGGACGTGCCGGCGCAGACCGCGTCGGCGCGCGCGGCCCTCGGCATCGCGCTCGACACGCTGCTGCGCCTGTTCGCACCCGTGCTGCCGTTCGCGACCGAGGAGGTCTGGTCCTGGTGGCGCGAGGGCTCGGTGCACCGCGCCCCCTGGCCGACGGCCGAGCCGCTGCACGCCGCGGCGGGCGACGCCGACCCCGGTGTCGTCGCCGCCGCCGGAGCCGCGCTCGCGGCCCTGCGCAAGGTGAAGTCCGAGGCGAAGGTCTCGATGCGCACGCCGATCGAGCACGCCGTCCTCGCCGTGCCGGCCGCGCTGCGCCCGGCCGTCGAGGTGTCGCTCGACGACGTCCGGGCCGCGGGCCGCGCGACCGGGACGCTGGAGCTCGTCGAGTCCGCCGACGAGTCCGTCGTCGCCCGCGACGCCCGCCTCGGCGAGGCCGTCGCCCGCTCCTGAGCCCGACGTCCGGGACGGTCCGCGAGGGCCGTCCCGGTGGCGTCGTGCACCCGTGGTGGGACGCTGGTCCTGCCCCCGACCGATTCCGCATAGCCATGCTGGGCGACGTATAGTCATCCGCGCTCCAGCACGGAAGGAACCTCATGCGTCACCTGCTCCCCACCACCGCCCTCGTCGCGGGCGCCGTCCTCGCGCTCGGCGCCTGCTCCGGCGGGTCGGGCTCCGACGAGCCGACCGGCGGGTCCACCGACGCCTCCGGCGTCGAGCTCGTCTCCCCCGGCGCGCTGACGGTCTGCACCAACCCGCCGTACGAGCCGTTCGAGTTCGAGCAGGACGGCGAGATCGTCGGCCTGGACATCGCGCTCACGGGCGAGATCGCGAAGGACCTCGGCGTCGAGGTGCGCCCGCTCAACACCGGCTTCGACGCCATCGAGTCGGGCGCCGCGCTCAACGCGAAGCAGTGCGACATGGTCGCCTCGGCCATCACGATCACCGAGGGCCGCAAGCAGAACATCGACTTCACCGACCCGTACTTCGACGCCGACCAGGGCGTGCTCGTCGCGTCGGGCACGACGGTCGAGGGCGAGGACGACCTCGAGGGCCTGACGATCGGCGTCCAGCAGGCCACGACGGGCGCCGAGTGGGTCACCGAGGCGGGGCTGACCGGCACCGAGTTCGAGGACCTGGGCCTGCAGGTCCAGGCGCTGCGCAACGGCCAGGTCGACGCGGCCGTCAACGACGTCACCGTGCTCGAGCCGTTCGAGAGCGACGAGCTCACGGTCGCGTTCGTCATCAAGACGGGCGAGCAGTACGGCTTCGGCGTCCGCAAGGGCAACACCGCGCTCCTCGAGGCCGCGAACGCGACGCTCGCCCGCATCACCGAGGACGGCACCTACGACGCGCTCGTCGCGCAGTACTTCGGCACGGGTGGCACCACCGAGTCCGCCGCGCCGTCGGAGTCGGAGCCGGCCGAGCCCACCGAGTCGGCCGAGCCCACCGACTGATGTCCGTCGACCTGTCCGCACCCGCCGGCCGGGCTCGCATGAGCCCGCGCCGGCGGGCGCGCGTCTCCCGGGGCGTGCAGTACGTCGTGCTGCTGGCCGTGCTGGCCCTGCTCCTCGCGACGGCGGACTGGAGCGCGGTCGGCCAGACGATCTTCAACCCCGCCGCGGCGGGCGAGATCGTCGACCGGCTGCCCCGCGCCTTCTACAACACGGTCCGGTACACGCTCGCCGCGTTCGCCGTCGGCCTCAGCCTCGGCACGCTGCTCGCTCTCATGCGCCTGTCGTCGGTCGCCCCCTACCGCTGGATCGCCACGACGTACGTCGAGTTCTTCCGGGGCATCCCGGCGCTGCTCGTCGTCATCGCCGTCGCGTACGCGGTCCCGATCGCGTTCGGCGTCTCGTTCACCTCGATCGTCGCGATCGCGGCGATCGCGCTCGGGTCGGTGTCGGCCGCGTACATCTCCGAGACCGTCCGCGCCGGCATCGAGGCCGTGCCGAAGGGCCAGGTCGAGGCCGCCCGCTCCCTCGGCATGTCGCACACGCGCACCATGGTGCAGGTCGTCCTGCCCCAGGCGTTCCGCACCGTCCTGCCGCCGCTGACGAACGAGGTCCTGCTGCTGACGAAGGACACGTCGCTGCTGTTCATCATCGGTCAGACGCCGGAGTTCTTCGAGCTGACCAAGGTCGGCCGCGACGCGCTGTCGACCGCGTCGGGCGGCCTGACGGGCCTGTTCGTCATCGGCGCCTGCTACCTCGTCATCACCATCCCGCTCGGCCTGGTCGCACGCCGGCTCGAGCGGCGCACGGGAGGCCGCGCATGAGCGCCGACACGACGCGCCCGGTCGTCAGCATCCGCGACCTGCACAAGTCCTTCGGCGAGCGGGAGGTGCTGCGCGGCATCGACCTGGACGTGCAGGCGGGCGAGGTGGTCTGCGTGATCGGACCGTCGGGGTCCGGCAAGTCCACGCTGCTGCGCTGCGTCAACCTGCTCGAGCAGCCCACGTCGGGGACCGTCGAGCTCCTCGGCGCCGAGGTCACCGACCCGGACGTCGACATCGACCGCGTCCGCACCCACGTGGGCATGGTGTTCCAGCAGTTCAACCTGTTCAGCCACCGCACGGTCCTCGACAACTGCACCATGGCGCAGCGCACGGTGCTGCGCCGCGGCCGCGCGGAGGCGGAGCGGGTCGCCCTGGCCAACCTCGAGCGCGTCGGCCTGGCCGACCGCGCGAAGGCGATGCCGTCCCAGCTGTCCGGCGGGCAGCAGCAGCGCGTCGCCATCGCGCGCGCGCTGTCGATGGACCCGCAGCTCATGCTCTTCGACGAGCCGACCTCGGCGCTCGACCCCGAGCTCGTCGGCGACGTGCTCGGCGTCATGCGCGACCTCGCCGACGCCGGCATGACGATGCTCGTCGTCACGCACGAGATGGCGTTCGCGCGCGAGGTGGGCGACCGCGTCGTCTTCATGGACGACGGGCACGTCGTCGAGGACGGCCCGGCCTCGCAGGTCATCGGCGCCCCGCGCGAGGAGCGCACGCGCGCGTTCCTGCAGCGCGTGCTCGACCCGACGCACCGGCACGACACCGCCGGCGCGTCCGGCGCCGCCACCCAGGGCTAGGGTCGAGCCGACCCCGTCGTCGTCCCGGAGCCCCCCATGCGCGAGACCCACTCCCCCGCCCTCGTCCCCGCCGACCCGGCCGCGTCGATCCCGTCGATGCTCGCCGACCGGCTCGCGCGCGACCCCCGGGGCACGTTCGCCGAGCGCCAGACCGCGCTCGGCGGCACCTGGCAGGCCGTGTCCGTCGAGGCGTTCGTCGCCGACGTGACGGCGGTGGCGAAGGGCCTCGTGGCGTCCGGCGTCGAGGCCGGCGACCGCGTCGCGATCATGTCCCGCACCCGCTACGAGTGGACGCTGCTCGACTTCGCCGTGTGGGCGGCGGGTGCGGTCGGGGTGCCGGTGTACGAGACCTCCTCGGCGGAGCAGGTCCGCTGGATCGCCTCCGACTCCGGCGTGCGCCTCGCGGTCGTCGAGACGCCCGCGCACGCGGCCGTCGTCGCCCAGGTGCGCGACGACCTGCCGGGCCTGCGCGAGGTCCTCGTCCTCGACGAGGGCGCCGTGACGACGCTCGTGCAGCGCGGCCGGGACGTGCCGGACGAGGACGTGACCGCCCGCTGGCGCCGCACCCGCGCCGACGACCTGGCCACGATCATCTACACCTCCGGCACGACCGGGCGCCCGAAGGGCGTCGAGCTCACCCACGGCAACTTCGTCGAGCTCACCCGCAACGGCGTCGAGGGCCTCGGGGAGGTCTGCGCGCGTCCCGGCTCGCGCACGCTGCTGTTCATGCCGCTCGCGCACGTGTTCGCGCGGTTCATCCAGGTGCTGTGCGTGCCGTCGGGCGCCGTGCTCGGGCACACGCCCGACACCCGCAACCTGCTGCCGGACCTCGCGTCGTTCCAGCCGACGTTCGTCCTGGCCGTGCCGCGCGTGTTCGAGAAGGTCTACAACTCCGCGGAGCAGAAGGCGGGCACCGGGACGCGGCTGCGGCTGTTCCGGTGGGCCGCGAAGGTCGCGATCGCGTACTCCCGTGCGCTGGACACCCCGTCCGGTCCCGGCGCGGCCCTGACGGCGCAGCACCGCCTCGCCGGGCGCCTCGTGCACGCCCGCCTGCGCGCGGCGCTGGGCGGGCGCGCCGAGTGGGCCGTGTCGGGCGGCGCACCGCTGGGCGAGCGGCTCGGCCACTTCTACCGGGGCATCGGCGTGCGCGTCCTCGAGGGCTACGGGCTGACCGAGACCACCGCCCCCACGGCCGTCAACCGGCCCGGCCTGACGAAGGTCGGCACCGTCGGTCCCGCGTTCCCCGGCACGTCCCTGCGGGTGGACGACGACGGAGCGATCTGGGTCAAGGGCCCGCACGTGTTCCGCGGGTACCGGCACCAGCCCGAGGCGACCGCCGAGGTGCTCGTCGACGGCTGGTTCGCGACCGGCGACCTCGGCACCCTCGACGACGACGGCTACCTGCGCATCACGGGACGCAGCAAGGAGATCATCGTCACCGCCGGCGGCAAGAACGTCGCCCCCGCGGTGCTCGAGGACCGCCTGCGCGGTCACCCGATCGTCAGCCAGGTCGTCGTGGTCGGCGACCAGCGCCCGTTCATCGGCGCCCTCGTCACCCTCGACGCGGAGATGCTGCCCGGGTGGCTGCGCACGCACGGGCTGCCCCCGCTCGACGTCGTCGCGGCCGCCACGCACCCGCAGGTGCTCGAGGCGCTGGACCGCGCCGTCGCGCGCGCGAACGAGGCGGTGTCACGCGCGGAGTCGATCCGCAAGATCCGCGTCCTCACGACCGACTTCACCGAGGCGAACGGCTACCTCACGCCCTCGCTCAAGGTGAAGCGGGCGAAGGTGCTCGCCGACTTCGCCGCGCAGGTCGACGAGCTGTACGTCGACACACGGCACTGACGCGAGCCCGGGGGCAGCGCGCAGCCCCACGGCACGACGACGGCGCCGACCCCGCGAGGGTCGGCGCCGTCGTCGCGCCCCGGTCGGTCAGACGTTGTGCACGCGGTGGGTGTCCGCCGACTGGCTGAGCACCGACTCCCGCGGCGTCGACTCGTCGCGCCAGCGCAGGAGCGCCCCCACGCCGTCGACGAGGTCGACCGCACCCTCGTCCGCGAAGGTCAGGCCCGCGTCCTGACCCACCGCGGCCCGCACGAGCGCGACGTCCGCCGGCATCTGCCGCACGTTCTCGGTCGTGCCGATCGCTGCGAGGTCGTCCTTCGTCAGGGCGAGCTCGAGCGGCCCGCTGCCGACCCACAGCTGCCGGTCGGACAGCGGCGACGGCGCGCCGGCCGCCGGCTCACCGAGGATGAGCTCGGACACCTGGCCCCGCTGCAGCACCGCCACGACGTCCGCCAGGGACGTGACTGCCTCGTCGCCCCGGCCCTGCTCCTGCCGGAACCGGTCCAGCGCCTGCTCGCGCCGCCGCACCCGGTGCTCGGCGAGGACCGCGTCGATCCGCTCCTGGAACGCCGCCTCGTTCACACCCTCGGCCCGCGACCCGCCCGGCACCTCGACGAGGACCTCGCGCACCTCCTGGCCGACGGCGTCCTTGAGCAGCGCCACCGCCCGCACGTCGCCCGTCAGGATCACGAGCTCCGGCTTGCGCTCGGTCACCTGGCGGTCGAGGTCGGCCGCGACCGTGTCGACGTTGCGCTCCCAGGAGTCCTGGACGCGCTGCTGCCAGCGTCGGTGCGCCCAGCCGCCGCCCTGCACCTTGTGCATCTCGTCGTGGTCGCCCTCGACCGTCTCGGTGCCCGTCGGCAGGAGCCCCGACCCGTCGGTCCAGGTGAGGTCCGCGCCCTGCCGGTTCACCTCCACGAGCAGGAAGGGCGTCGACTCGTCGGCTGCCCGCGCCGCCGGCAGCAGCAGCGGCGCCGGCCCGCACGCGGCCGTCGACTGCGCCGGCGGCTCGGTCAGGACGCGGTCGACGAGGACCTCCTGCGCGTCGGCCACGAGCACGCGACCGTGCGGCCCGGGCACGTGCGTGGGCCGCGCCACGAGCTCGTCGATGGCGTCCAGGACCGACTCGGGCGACCCGTCGCGCTCGAGCTGGCGGCGCAGGGCCTTCCAGCGGGTCTGCACGTCCGCGGCGCCCGTCGCGTCGTCACGCGTCGAGTCCAGGTACACGGTCGTGAAGGGCGCCGGGCGCCCGAGCAGCGGCTTCAGCCAGTGCAGGTCCATCAGGCAGGTCTCCTCGCGTCGGCGACTGATCCGCCGGGGCGTCGGTTGCCCGCCGCCCCCACGGGTCGGACCCCTCCACCATCCGCCAGGACGTGCGGACCCGCCACCGCGCGGCCCGCACCCGCGTCAGGCGTGCCCGACGCTCGCGTCCTGCGCGGTCTCCTGCGTGCTCGTGCCGTTGGCGTGGTCGAGCGCGATGGCCTCGTGGTGCCGGATGACCTCCTCGACGATGAACGCGAGGAACTTCTCCGCGAACACCGGGTCGAGGTCGGCCTCCTGCGCGAGCGCACGCAGGCGGGCGACCTGCGCCACCTCGCGGCCCGGGTCGGACGGCGGCAGGTCGAGCCGGGCCTTGAGCACGCCGACCTGCTGCGTGGCCTTGAAGCGCTCGGCCAGCAGGTGCACGAGCGCGGCGTCGATGTTGTCGATGCTGCTGCGCAGCCGGGCGAGCTCCGGCGGGACGGGCCCGGGCAGGTCGCTCACGCGCTCTTCTCGCGGGGCGTGCGCTTGTCCCGGCCCACCTCGCGCGGCACGAGCGTCGGGTTGACGTTGTCCAGGACGACGTCCCGGGTGATGACCACGCGGGCCACGTCGTCGCGCGACGGGACCTCGAACATGACCTGCTGGAGGACCTCCTCCATGATCGCCCGCAGGCCGCGCGCACCGGTGCCGCGCAGCAGCGCCTGGTCGGCGATCGCGGCGACCGCGTCCTCGTCGAACTCGAGCTCGACGCCGTCGATCGCGAACATGCGCTGGTACTGCTTGATCAGCGCGTTGCGGGGCTCGGTGAGGATGCGCACGAGGGCGGTGCGGTCGAGCGGCGACACGGTCGTGATGACCGGGACGCGGCCGATGAACTCGGGGATGAGCCCGAACTTCAGCAGGTCCTCGGGCATGACGTCGCCGTAGACGTCCTTGTCGTCGGCGGTGTGCAGCGGGGCGCCGAAGCCGATGCCGCGCCGGCCCGAGCGCGACGTGATGATCTCGTCGAGGCCCGCGAACGCGCCGGCGACGATGAACAGCACGTTCGTCGTGTCGATCTGGATGAACTCCTGGTGCGGGTGCTTGCGCCCGCCCTGCGGCGGCACCGAGGCCGTGGTGCCCTCGAGGATCTTCAGCAGCGCCTGCTGCACGCCCTCGCCGGACACGTCGCGGGTGATCGACGGGTTCTCGCTCTTGCGGGCGATCTTGTCGATCTCGTCGATGTAGATGATGCCCGTCTCGGCCTTCTTGACGTCGTAGTCCGCGGCCTGGATGAGCTTGAGGAGGATGTTCTCGACGTCCTCGCCGACGTAGCCCGCCTCGGTGAGGGCCGTGGCGTCCGCGATCGCGAACGGGACGTTGAGCATCTTCGCGAGCGTCTGCGCCAGGTACGTCTTGCCGCAGCCCGTGGGGCCGATCAGCAGGATGTTCGACTTGGCGATCTCGACGTGCTCCTCGCCGGCGACGCGGGCGCCCTCGCCGGCCTGGATGCGCTTGTAGTGGTTGTACACCGCCACGGCGAGGGACCGCTTGGCCGCCTCCTGCCCGACGATGTACTGCTCGAGGAACTCGAAGATCTCCTTCGGCTTCGGCAGCTCGACCATGCCGACCTCGGTCGCCTCGGCGAGCTCCTCCTCGATGATCTCGTTGCACAGCTCGATGCACTCGTCGCAGATGTAGACCCCGGGGCCCGCGATGAGCTTCTTGACCTGCTTCTGGGACTTGCCGCAGAAGGAGCACTTGAGGAGGTCCGCCCCGTCCCCGATCCTCGCCACGTGCGTCCCCTTCCTCGTGCGGCCCCGCCACGCGGCGGGAGCCGTTGCTCGTGCGCACCCGCCCCGGGAGTCACGTTCCCCCATTGCACACCACGGGGGGCGCCGTGTCAGCCGAACGGGGCGGGTAAGTCGCGGCGTGTCCCCTACGACACGCCGGGCTGACCGCGCCGTCACCGGGACGGCGCAGCCGTGGTGCGGGTGCGGCCCGGTCCCGGCGGCTGCGCGTCGGGACCGGGCCGCCGTGTCACTCGGCGGGCTGGACCACCGTCGGGTGCACGCCCTTGCGGCTCGCCAGCACCTGGTCGACGATCCCGTAGTCCTTCGCCTGCGCGGCGGTGAGGATCTTGTCGCGCTCGATGTCCTGCTGGACCTGCTCGACCGACCGGCCCGTGTGGTGCGACAGCGCCTGCTCGAGCCACTCGCGGATGCGGATGAGCTCGTTGGCGTGGATCTCGATGTCGGAGGCCTGCGCGTAGCCGCCGCCCTCCATCGCCGGCTGGTGGATCAGCACGCGCGCGTTCGGCAGGGCCAGCCGCTTGCCGGGCGAGCCCGCCGCGAGCAGCACGGCCGCGGCCGACGCCGCCTGCCCGAGGCAGACGGTCTGGATCTGCGGCTTGATGTACTGCATCGTGTCGTAGATCGCCGTCAGCGCCGTGAACGAGCCGCCGGGCGAGTTGATGTACAGCGTGATGTCGCGGTCCGGGTCGGTCGACTCCAGGACCAGCAGCTGCGCCATCACGTCGTCCGCCGAGGCGTCGTCCACCTGCACGCCGAGGAAGATGATGCGGTCCTCGAACAGCTTGGTGTACGGGTCCTGGCGCTTGAACCCGTAGGCCGTGCGCTCCTCGAACTGCGGCAGCACGTAGCGGCCGGTCGGGGACGCGGGCGCCGTGCCGCCGGCCAGACGCCCGGCGCGGGCGATGAACTGGGACTCCATGCTCACGAAGCTTCTCCTCGCTGGTTCTGTCGCTCGCCGGGCCGTCAGGCCGAGGCCCCGTTGCCGTTGGGGTCCGTGCCGCCGCCACCGGTGACGGAGCCGGCGCTGCTGACCACGTGGTCGATGAAGCCGTACTCCAGCGCCTCCGGTGCCGTGAACCAGCGGTCACGGTCGGAGTCGGCGTTGATCTGCTCGACGCTCTTGCCGGTCTGCTCGGCGATGAGCTCGGCGAGCACCTTCTTCATGTGCAGGATGAGCTGCGCGTTGATGCGCACGTCCGTCGCCGTGCCGCCGATGCCCCCCGAGGGCTGGTGCATCATGACGCGGGCGTGGGGCGTGGCGTACCGCTTGCCCTTGGCGCCCGAGGAGAGCAGGAACTGCCCCATCGAGGCGGCCATGCCCATCGCGATCGTCGCGACGTCCGGCTTGATGTACTGCATCGTGTCGTAGATCGCCATGCCGGCCGTGATCGAGCCGCCGGGCGAGTTGATGTAGAGCCAGATGTCCTTGTCGGGGTCCTCCGCGGCCAGCAGCATCATCTGCGCGCAGATGGCGTTGGCGTTCTCGTCGCGGACCTCGGACCCGAGCCAGATGATCCGCTCGCGGAGCAGACGGTTGTAGATGCTGTCGTTGAGGCCGAGTCCGGCGGACTCCGCCCGGGCGATTGCCGGGACCTGCTCGTTCACGAAGGCTCCTTCGTCTGGCTGCGTCGTGCGGCGGGCCGGCGGGCGCTCGTGCACCTCACCGGCCGTGCGTTGCAGCGACCCTAACGCCCGCGCCCGCCCCGGGACGTCCCGCGCTCGCCCCGTTTCGCTGTGGGCGCAGTCGGGGTGCCGCGGGCGGGTGCGGACGGGTGACGTGCACGGACGCGCGCCGCCCGGGGCGTGCCGGCCGCCCGCGTACCGGGTGCACGACGGCCCCGCGACGCGGACGTCGCGGGGCCGTGGGTGCGGGCGGCGTCAGGCCTTGGCCTGGTCCTCGTCCGCCACGGGCTGGGCCTGCGCGTCCTCGCCGGCGCCCGCCTCGGCCTCGGCCTGCTCGATCGCGGCGTCGTCCTCGTCCGAGCCGATGAACTCGGACAGGTCGACCGTCGCGCCCGACTGCTCGGTGACGGTGATGCGGCGCAGCGCGACCGCGAGGGCCTTGGAGCGCGCGACCTCGGCGACCATGGCCGGGATCTGGCCCTGCTCGTCGAGCGTGCGGATGAACGTGTTGGGGTCCATGCCGTACTGGCGGGACGCGTTCACGAGGTAGTCGATGAGCTCGCCCTGGGCGACCTTGACCTCGAGCTGCTCGGCGAGCGTGTCGAGCAGGATCTGGTTGCGCAGCGCGGTCTGCGCCTGCTCCGTCACCTCGGCACGGTGCTCGTCGTCCTCGAGACGGCCCTCGCCCTCGAGGTGGCGGTGCACCTCGGCCTCGACGACGCCCGACGGCACGGGGACCTCGGTCGCCTCGAGCAGCTGCTCGAGCAGCAGGTCGCGCGCCTGCACGGCCTGGTTCGACGCCTTGATGCGGGCGGCCTGCTCGCGCAGGTCGGCCGTGAGCTCCTCGAGGGTGTCGAACTCGCTCGCGAGCTGCGCGAACTCGTCGTCCGCCTCGGGCAGCTGACGCTCCTTGACGGCGGTCGCCGTGACGGACACCTGTGCCTGCTCGCCCGCGCGCTCGCCGCCGGCCAGCGCGGTCTCGAACGTCGTCGACTCGCCGGCCGACAGGCCCGTCAGCGCCTCGTCGAGACCCTCGAGCATGTTGCCCGAGCCGATCTGGTAGCTCACGCCGGACACCTGGTCGACCTGCTCGTCGCCGATCGTCGCGGTGAGGTCGAGGACGACGTAGTCGCCCTCCTGCGCCGGGCGGTCGACGCCGACGAGCGAGCCGAAGCGCTCGCGCAGCGCGTCGAGGCGGCCCTGCACGTCCTCGTCGGTGACCTCGACGTCGTCCACCGTCACCGACAGGCCGTCGAGGGCCGGCACCGTGATCTCGGGACGCACCTCGACCTCGGCCGTGAAGTGCAGCTCGCCCTCCTCGCCGGCGGGCGCGGCGGTCAGGCCGGGCACCTTCGTCACCTGCACGTCGGGCTGACCCATCGGGCGCAGCTGGTTCTCGCGCACGGCCTCGGCGTAGAAGCCGGACAGGCCCTCGTTGATCGCGTGCTCGAGCACCGCGGGGCGACCCACACGCTGGTCGATGATGCGCGGCGGCACCTTGCCCTTGCGGAAGCCCGGCACCGTCACCTGCTCCGCGATGTGCTGGTACGCGTGGTCGATGCTCGGCTTGAGCTCGTCGTACGTCACCTCGACGGTCAGCCTGACCTTGGTCGGCTCCAGGTTCTCGACGGCGCTCTTCACTTCGATGGTCTCCCACTGGTCATGGCCACGCGCCGGCGGTCCGACGGGCTGGCACGGTCTCGCGCCGGTCAGGCGCGCGGTTCGGGCGCTGGTGCCGCGGGCGAGGCCCGCAGCCGGCACCGGCGCGCTCGCGACCCTCGATGCTACGTCACCGCGTCGGCGCGTCCCAAAGCAGCATCCGCCCCCGAGCTGCAGGGGACGACGGACACCCGGTCGGGATGGCGGGATTCGAACCCACGACCTTCCGCTCCCAAAGCGGACGCGCTACCAACCTGCGCCACATCCCGTCACCACCACGGACCTGCGCCGGCGGGACGCGCGCAGCGCCCGGCGTCGGTGCGGAAGCCCGTGCGCGTCCGCCCGCTGCGCACCCGCTACCCTGGGTGCGCGGTCCGGGCCGCGTGTCACGCCCCCCTGGGGCACGACACGCACCGGACCTGCGCGGACGTAGCTCAATGGTAGAGCCCCAGTCTTCCAAACTGGCTACGCGGGTTCGATTCCCGTCGTCCGCTCCACCCGCTCCGTCGCCGCGAGGGCGCGCACCACCTCGTGCGCGGCCCGCTCGCCGGCCGAGACCGCGCCGTCCATGAACCCCATGAGGCGGTGCGCGGTCTCGCTGCCCGCCCAGTGCAGCGGCCCGACGGGCTCCGCGAGGCCCGTGGCCGACCAGGCCACCGCCCCGGGCCCGGGTGCCGCCGTCGGCCCGCCGCCGATCCAGTCCTCCTCGCCCCAGCGCTGGTCGACGTAGCCCAGCGGGTCCAGCGCACGCCGGCCGAGCAGGCGCGCGAGGGACGCGAGCGCCCGCGCCCGGCGCCCGGCCGGGTCGAGCTCGTCCCACGTGCGGGCGTGGTCGCCACCGACGAAGCCGAGCAGCACTCCGCGTGACGCGTCGGGCGGGCTCACGTCGAACGTGACCACGACGGGCCCCTCGTCGGAGACGGTCATGCCGCTGAGGCCGGCGTCGCGCCAGAAGGGGGTGTCGTACACGGCGTACGCCTTCGACAGCAGCCCGGGCGACCACCGCTGCGCCAGCCGGCGGTGCGCGGCGGGCAGCGCCGGGACGAACCGGATGCGGCGCCGCATCGCCGGCGGGACAGCGACCACCGCGCGGCGCGCCCGCGTCACGCCGGCGTCGGTCCGCACCGCGACCCCGTCGTCGCCGTGGTCGACGCGCAGCACGGGTGCCCCGAGCTCGACGGCCCCGGCCCCGAGCGCGGCCGCGACGCGGACCGCGACCTCCTGCGCCCCCTCGACGACGTGCTGCTCCTGGGCGCCGCCGGCCGTGTCGAGCATCCGGTCGAGCCCGCCCGCCTGCGCAGTGTGGTGCAGGACGTGCAGCAGCGAGATCTCGGCGGGCTCGCAGCCCCAGGACGTCCGCGTCACGACCGCCATGAGGTCGCGGGTGGCCCGCGTGGTCCGGCGGGCGGCGAGCCAGTCCCCGAGCGTCCGGGCGTCGAGGGCCGCGGCGCCCGGCGCGTCCCAGGGGCGTCCCAGGGGGATCCCGCGGCTCGCGCGCGCGAAGGCCGACCGGGTGCGGGCGAGGTCGAGGAGCGCGACCGTGCCGACGGGCGGGATCGTGCCCCGGTAGCGCCGCACGCGCCCGCGCCGGAGCAGGAGGTTGTCGCCGGCCTCGTGGGTCGGCCGGCGGTGGACGCCGACCTCGTCGGCCAGTGCCGCGATCCGGTCGTGGTCCGGCCCGACGAACGTCCCGCCCAGGTCGGCGTGGCCGCCGGCGACCGTGGCCGACAGGACCCGGCCGCCGACCCGGTCGAGCGCCTCGAGCACCCGCACCGTCAGGCCGTGCCGCTGCAGGGTGCGCGCGGCGGCGAGGCCGGACAGCCCGGCCCCCACCACCACGACGTCGACCTCCGCGTCGGCGCCGGCACTCTGCGCCATGCGGGGAGTCTGGCACCGCCGGCCGCCGGATCCGACCCCGTGGCGGCGTCCGACGTGGTGAGGTGTCCCGGTGACGACGACGTTCCTGCGGCCCGGCGACCGCGTGCTCCTGACCGGCGACTCCGTCACCGACGGGGGTCGCGACCGCGCCGACCCGACGAGCCTGGGCCACGGGTACGCGGGTGTCGTCGCCGCGCTGGCCGGCGCCCGGCGTCCCGAGTGGGACCTCGTGTTCCTCAACCGCGGCGTCGGCGGCGACACCGCCGCGACCCTGCGGGACCGGTGGGACGTCGACGCGCTGGCCCTCGAGCCGACCGTCGTCTCCGTGCTGGTCGGGATCAACGACACGTGGCGCCGCTACGACCGGGGCGTGGTCACGACCGCCGAGGAGTACGAGGAGCACCTGCGGGCCGTGCTCACCTCCGCACGCGAGCGGCTGGACGCCCGGCTCGTGCTGGTCGAGCCGTTCCTCGTCCCGGTGACCCCCGGGCAGCACCTGTGGCGCGCGGACCTGGACCCGCGGATCGCCGTGGTCCGGCGCCTGGCCGCCGAGCTGCGCGCGGTGCTGGTGCCGGCGGACGGCCTGCTCGCGGCCGCCGCCGTGCGCACGTCCCCCGAGCGGTGGGCGTACGACGGCGTGCACCCGACCCCCGCGGGCCACGGCCTGCTCGCCGAGGCGTGGCTGCGCGCGGTCGGCGTCGGCCCCGGGCCGTCCTGACGGGCGACGCTCCGCGGACGACCTTTGCGCACCGTCCCGGACGCCGCTACGGTCGCCCGGGACCGGCCGTGCGGCCGGACAGGACACCGGTGGGGCTGCCCGCCGCACCCGACGAGGAGAGCGATGAGCGCGCACCACGCCGCTGCCGCCCTCGTCGTGCGCGCCCGTGCGGCGCGCACCTGTTGTCGCTGTCGGTAGAGCGCTGGCTGCGCACACGCCCCCGGGCGTGACCGCACCGCACCACCGCGCGCCAGCGCTCGCCCCGGCAGGCCGTCACCCGGCGCCCCACGGGCTTCTCCCCCACGATGGGACCGACCGGCCCGCGGCCTGCACCCCGCGCCACCGCGTCGCACCGCGGCGCAGCAGCCCGCACCGTCCCCCACCGCCGCCCGCGGGCGGCCCCGACCGAAGAGGAACCATGGCACGCATCTACGAGGACGCGACCGCGCTCGTCGGCAACACCCCGCTGGTCCGCATCAACAAGCTCACCGAGGGTGCCGGCGCGACCGTGGTCGGCAAGCTGGAGTTCTACAACCCGGCCAACTCGGTCAAGGACCGCATCGGCGTCGCGATCATCGACGCCGCGGAGAAGTCGGGCGACCTGAAGCCGGGCGGCACGATCGTCGAGGCCACGTCGGGCAACACCGGCATCGCGCTGGCGTTCGTCGGCGCCGCCCGCGGCTACGACGTCGTGCTGACGATGCCCGAGACGATGTCGAAGGAGCGCCGCGCCCTCCTGCGCGCGTTCGGCGCCGAGCTCATCCTGACGCCGGGCTCCGAGGGCATGAAGGGCGCGGTCAACCGGGCCAACGAGATCGTCGCCGAGCGTCCGGGCGCGATCCTCGCCCGCCAGTTCGCGAACGAGGCGAACCCCGAGGTGCACCGCCGCACGACGGCGGAGGAGATCTGGGCCGACACGGACGGCGAGATCGACATCCTCGTCGCCGGCATCGGCACGGGCGGCACCATCACCGGCGTCGGCCAGGTGCTCAAGGAGCGCAAGCCGGGCGTGCAGATCGTCGGCGTCGAGCCGGCCGAGTCGCCGATCCTCAACGGCGGCGCCCCCGGGCCGCACAAGATCCAGGGCATCGGCGCGAACTTCGTGCCGGAGATCCTCGACACGTCGGTGTACGACGAGATCGTCGACGTCGACGCCGAGACGGCCGTCGCGTGGGCGCGGCGCGCGGCGCGCGAGGAGGGGCTGCTCGTGGGCATCTCCTCCGGCGCCGCCCTGTACGCCGCGACCGAGCTGGCCAAGCGCCCGGAGAACGCGGGCAAGCTGATCGTCGCGATCATCCCGTCGTTCGGCGAGCGGTACCTGACGTCGGTGCTCTACGCCGACCTGCTCGACTGACACCCGCGCCCGGCCGCCGTCCTGCGCGACGGCGGCCGGGCGTCGTCATCCCGCGCGGCAGCGCACCACCGGCGACGGAGCACCCATGCGACACCTCACCGACTTCCTGCGCGTGCTGCGCGACGACCTCGACGCGGCGCACGCGCACGACCCCGCGGCGCGTTCCCGGCTCGAGGTCGCGCTGGGCTACCCGGGCGTGCACGCCATCTGGGTGTACCGGCTCGCCCACCGGATGTGGCAGGTGCTCCCCCTGCGGCTGCCGGCACGGCTGCTGTCCCAGCTGGCCCGCGCCGCGACCGGCGTCGAGATCCACCCGGGCGCACGCATCGGCGCCCGCCTGTTCATCGACCACGGCATGGGCGTGGTCGTGGGCGAGACCGCGGAGGTCGGGGACGACGTCGTCCTGTTCCACGGGTCCACGCTCGGCGGCAAGACGATGAAGCGCGGCAAGCGGCACCCCACCCTCGGCGACGGCGTGGTCGTCGGTGCCGGCGCGAAGGTCCTGGGGCCGGTCTGGGTCGGCGACGGCGCGCAGATCGGCGCGAACGCGGTGGTCATCCACGACGTCCCGGCGGGGGCGATCGCGGTCGGCGTCCCGGCGCAGGTGCGCCGGCGCCCCGCGGCGGCGCCGTTCGACGCCGAGGTCGACGACCCGGCCATCTACATCTGAGCTCCGGGGCGGTGCCGCACGCCGCCCGCGAGGTGCCGTGAGCCGTCGGCCCCGACCAGGTGGGTCGGGGCCGACGGCCGCTGCCGCCCGTCAGCCGCTGACGGTGAAGGTCAGCGTGTCGGTGTACCGGCGACCGTGGGCGTCGGTCGCCGTGACCGTCGCCGTGTGCTCGCCCGCGGCCAGGTCCGCCGGGAGCTCGAGCCGCCACAGGTGGCTCGTGCGGTCCGCGACCGACCCGCCGTGGACGAGCTGCTGCTGGACCGCGACCGGGTCGGAGTGCTCCGCCCCGACGAGCTGGCCCTCGCCGCGCATCGGCTGCGTGCGCACCGCGCTCACGGGCCGACCGCCGTCGATCCGTGCGACGACCTTCGCGCCCGTGGAGCCCATCCAGAAGTTCGTGGTCAGCCACGTCGTGCCCTGCAGGTCGGCGCGCGAGACGACCAGCGGGTCCGTGAGCTCGGGAGCCGAGCCGACCGCGCCGCGGTGCGCCGCGAACCACTCCCGGTACCGCGGGGTGTTGAGGCCCAGCGCCATCTGCTCGGCGTCGTCGCCCCCGCGCACGGTGAACCGCTCGCGGACGTGCCGGCCGCGGATGTCGAGCGTGAGCACGCCGGGCTTGCCGCCGTCGCGCTGCAGCGCCGTCGGGTACCCCTCCGGCTGCACGGCACCGGAGTACCAGTCCCCGGAGATGGCGCCGACCGTGATGTGGTCGAACGGCAGCGCGTCGATCCCGAAGAGGTTCTTCCAGCCGGCGAGGCTGTCGCCCTTCTCGAGGTTCTCGATGCTGTGCGTGTGCCCGCCGAGGGAGAGCACCTCGCGCCCCTCGAGGATCTCGACGACCTCGCGCACCTGCGCGACCTGGTGCTTGGCGCTGTCGCTGTCGGCGAAGTCGAGCAGCGGGATGTGCGCCGCCACGACGACCAGCCGGTCGCGCGGCACGGCGGCGATGTCGTTGCGGAGCCACTCGAGCTGGCGGGCGTCCAGCGCGCCCGTGTAGCCGCCCGGCACCGGGTACTCGACGGTGTTGAGCGCGACGACGTGCACCTTGCCGACGTCGTAGGAGTAGTACTCCGGCGCGAGGTGGGCCTTGAAGGTGTCGAAGGTGTGCGCGGAGTCGGTGGCGTCGAAGTCCAGGTCGTGGTTGCCCGGCAGGAAGCGCGCCGGGCCGTTGATCATCCGGACGAGCTCGCGCGTCTGCGGGTACAGCGACAGGTCGTCGCCGACGACGTCACCGACGAACAGGGCGCCGCAGCCGGTGTAGTCCGTCCGCTCGGCGAGGTCGGCGAACGCGCCGGCGCGCGCGTACTCGACCTCGGCGAGGTCGTAGGTCTGGATGTCGCCGCCGATGAGGCAGTGCTGCTCGTGGCTCGCGGTGAGGCCGCTGCGCACGAGGGGGAAGTTCACCTGGTCGGGCAGCTCGCCCGTCGGGGCGAGACCGCCGTAGCGCAGCGGCGGCGACCCGGCCGGCAGGTGGTGGTAGAAGAAGCGGGCGACGTTGTCGTCGTCGACCGGCACCTGGTACCCGGCGGGCTGCGTGACGAAGACGGTGAAGTTGTCGGTCGCGGGCAGCGAGTACCGCCCGTGCCGGTCGGTCCGCGTGACCTCGAGACCGTTCGAGACCACCACGCCGGGCACACCGCGCTCCCCGCGGTCCTGCCGGGAGTTGCGGTTGCGGTCGTCGAAGACGGTGCCGTCGACGACGCCCTGGTCCTCGTCCGGGCCCGGGACGACGTGGACGTCGCCGCGGTAGGCGGTCCGGTCCCACGAGTGCCCCGGGCGGTCGCCGTGGCGCCCCTCGGCGTGGGCGGTCGGCGCGAGCACGAGGCCCGAGACGCAGAGCGTCGTCGCGGCGACGGCGATCGAGGTCACGGCGGTGCGGCGTGCGGTCGGTCTCACGACTTTCCTCCCCCTGTCGGTTGCGGCCGGGCCTGGCGGCCGGCCACGACCACCGTCACAGCCGTGGATGACATCCGGCCGCAGGGCGACCGACGAGCGGGTGAAGTTCGCGTGCCGCGGCGGACTTGTTATAGATGTTGGGTAACTACTAGGCTCGGGACGTGCTCTTCCGCATCGACACCGCCTCCGGCGAGCCGCTGTACGCCCAGCTCGCCGCACAGGTGCGCTCCGGCGTCGCCCGGGGCGAGCTGCGCGCCGGCGAGCGGCTGCCGTCCGCACGGGAGCTCGCCGGGGCGCTCGACGTCAACCTGCACACCGTCCTGCACGCCTACCAGGACCTGCGGGACGAGGGCGTCATCGAGCTCCACCGGGGCCGGGGCGCCGTCGTGGCCGCGCGCGCCGGCGCCGACCTGAGCGAGCTGCACGACGCCGTCGCCCGGCTGGCGCAGGTCGCGCGCCGGCTCGCCGTCGCCCCGGAGACCGTCACCACCCTCGTCAAGGAGGCCCTGCGATGACCGCACCGCACCCCGCCAACCCGGCCGGTCCCGTGCCGCACCGCGGCAGCAGCGTCCTGCTGTGCGGCGTCGTCCCGCTCGTCGTCGTGGGCGCCGCCACCGGCGTCGCGCTCTCGTGGGCGCCCGACCTGCCCGACCCCGTGGCGACCCACTGGGGCCCGTCGGGCGTCGACGGCTTCGACACCCTGCCCCGCCTGCTCCTCGGCACGGGCGCGGTCACGCTCGCCCTCGCGGCGGCCGCCCTCGTCCTGGCGCTCGTCGCGGGACGTCAGGCGTCCGTGCGCCGCCTGTGCGCCGGCGTGGCGACCGGCCTGGCGGTCGGGATGTCGGCGCTGGTCCTGGGCACGCTGCACGCGCAGCGCGGGCTGGCGGACGCGCGGGACGTCGGGACGTGGGCGCGGCGGTCACGGCGATGCTCGTCGGCGGGCTCGTCGCGGGGGCCCTCGCCGCCTGGGCGGTCCCCGGCGACCGCGCGCTCCCCGCGGAGCGCCCGGTCGACCCGGCCGCCCCCGGGTGCCCCTGGCGGAGCACGAGCGGGCGGCGTGGACCCGGACCGCGTCGGGGTCGACCGTGCTCGTGGCGGGGGGCGCGGCCGTGCTGCTCGTCGCGGGCCTCGCGATCACGATGCCGATGCCCGCGCTGTGGCTGCTGGTCGTCGTGCTCGCGGCCCTGCTGGCCGCCATGTCGGTGTTCCGCGTGCGCGTCGACGCCGCCGGGCTCACCGCCCGGTCCGCGCTCGGCTGGCCGACGCTGCGGGTGCCGCTCGAGGAGGTCGAGGAGGCGCGCACGGTGACGGTCGACCCGTTGGCCGACTTCGGCGGCTGGGGCTACCGCGTCGGTGCTCAGGGACGCGTCGGCGTGGTCCTGCGCAGGGGCGAGGGCCTCGAGGTCCGGCGCACGGGCGGCCGCGCCACGGTCGTGACCGTGGACGACGCGGCCACGGCGGCCGCCCTGCTCAACACGCTCGCGGACCGCTCGCGCGGGGCTACCCGCGGGTAACGTGTCGCCGCGTGCGCCGGCCGACCGGCGGGTGCGTCGACGGCGACGGAGGACCACGGATGCGACTGGGCTACCACACCGGCTACTGGTCGGCGGGTCCGCCCCGGGTGCGCAGGAGGCGGTGCAGGCCGCGGACGCACTGGGCCTGGACTCCGTCTGGACCGCGGAGGCGTACGGGTCCGACGCCTTCACGCCGCTCGCGTGGTGGGGCGCCGGCACCCGGCGCGTGCGGCTCGGCACGGCGATCGCCCAGGTGTCCGCCCGCACCCCGACGGCCACCGCGATGGCCGCGCTGACGCTCGACCACCTGTGCGGGGGCCGGTTCGTGCTGGGGCTGGGCGCCTCGGGCCCGCAGGTCGTCGAGGGCTGGTACGGGCAGCCGTACCCGCGGCCGCTGGCCCGGACGCGGGAGTTCGTGGCGGTCGTGCGGCAGGTGCTGGCCCGCGAGGCGCCCGTGCGGTTCGACGGGGACTTCTACCGGCTGCCGCTGCCGGCCGACCAGGGCGCAGGGCTCGGCAAGGCGCTGCGCTCGACGGTGCACCCCCTGCGCGCCGACCTGCCGATCCACCTGGCGGCGGAGGGGCCGCGCAACGTCGCGCTGGCCGCCGAGCTCGCCGACGGCTGGCTGCCCCTCTTCTACTCCCCGCGCATGGACGCGGAGTACCGGAACCGGCTGGCGGACGGGTTCGCCCGGCGGTCGGCCGCGCTGCGTCCGGCCGAGGACTTCGAGGTGGTCGCGACCGTGCCGGTCGTGCTCGCCGGGTCGGTGGAGGAGGCGGCCGACGTCGTGCGTCCCTTCGTCGCGCTGTACGCGGGCGGCATGGGCGCCAAGGGGGCGAACTTCCACCGCGACGTGCTCGACCGGCTCGGCTACGCCGAGGCGTGCGACGAGGTGCAGGCGCACTTCCTGGCGGGCGACCGGGCGCGCGCGGCCGCGGCCGTGCCCACCGAGCTCGTGCGGGACGTCGCGCTGGTCGGCACGGAGGACGACGTCCGTGCGCAGCTGCCGGCGTGGCGCGCGACGGCCGTCACGACCGTGCTCGCGCAGACGGACCCGCGCACGCTGCCCCGGCTCGCCGCGCTGTGGGCGCAGGAGGAGGGCGGCGCGGTGGCGGGCGGGTGAGCGGGCCGGCGCGGGGTCCGCGCCGGCGAGGGACGTCCCGAGGGGCGGGAGGTGCGACCTCCCGCCCCCTCGGCGCGCCCAGGCACGGACGTCGTTGCCCCGGTCCTGGACGCCCGGCTACAGTGCGTCCGAGACGTGGTCACCGCGTCTCACCAGCCGAGACCACGCCGACGGACGGAGGAGGACGACATGACGACGACGCGCGCACTCGTCCCCGTCGCCCCGTCGGCGCTCATGTGCCGGTGCTGTCGGTCGTGCTGCTGCACGCCCCGCACCGGCGCCCGCTGACCCCCAGCACGCCGACCCGCTCCCCCGCGGGTCACGCCGGTGCCCGCCCCCTCGTGGGCGCCCGGCCCGCCGGACGTCCGCGCCCGACCCCCGGGACGTCCCATGGCCCTCACCACCCCGGTCCGCACCGACCGACCCGCGCACGGCGTCGTGCTGCAGGACGTGCGCCGCACGTTCGCGACATCCGCGGGCGCGCGGCCCGTGCTGCGCGGCGTCGACCTCGAGCTGCGCGCGGGCGAGATCGTCGCGCTCGTCGGGCCCTCCGGCTGCGGCAAGTCGACGCTGCTGCGGCAGGTGAGCGGCCTGGACACCCCGGACGGCGGACGCGTCCTGCTCGACGGCACCCCGGTGGCGGGCATCGACCGCCGCACGGCCGTGGCGTTCCAGGAGCCGCGGCTGCTGCCCTGGCGGACGCTCGCCGCGAACGTCGCGCTCGGGCTGCCCCGCGGGACGCCGAAGGACGCCGGCCGCGAGCGGGTGGCGGAGCTGCTGCGCCTCGTCGGTCTCGAGGAGTCGGCCGACCTGCGCCCGCGGCAGGTCTCGGGCGGCATGGCGCAGCGCGCGTCCCTGGCCCGGGCCCTGGCCCGCAACCCCGGTGTGCTGCTGCTGGACGAGCCGTTCGGCGCCCTCGACGCGCTGACCCGGCTGCGCATGCAGGACCTGCTGCTCGACGTGCACGCGGCGGAGCCGGCGACGGTCCTGCTCGTCACGCACGACGTCGAGGAGGCGCTGTACCTCGCGGACCGCGTGCTCCTGCTGCGTTCGCTCGCGGGCCGCGCCGACGACCTCGGCAGCGTCGCCCGCGTCATCGACGTGCCCGGCCGCCGGCCCCGCGACCGCGCGGACCAGCGCCTCGCCGAGCTGCGCGCCGAGCTGCTCGAGGGCCTGGGCGTCGCCACGCACCACGTCCGCCCGGGCGACCCCGACGCGCACCACTCCATCTGACCCCCTCCCTCTCCCCCTCCCGGCCCCGGCCGCCTCCCCGAAGGACCACCGATGACCCTGCGCACCTCCGTCCCCGCCACCGCGCTGGCCCTCGTGACCGCCCTGGCGCTGGCCGGCTGCGTGCCCGGCGAGGGCTCCGCCCCGGCCGCCGCCGAGCCCGGCGGGACCGCGTCCGGCGACACCGGCTGGAGCACCGACACGCTCGACATCGACTTCGCGACGTACAACCCGCTCAGCCTGGTCATCAAGGACCAGGGCTGGCTGGAGGAGACGTTCGGCGACGAGGTCACCGTGAACTGGGTGCAGTCGGCCGGGTCGAACAAGGCGAACGAGGCGCTGCGCGCGGGCGCCGTGGACGTCGGCTCGACGGCGGGCTCGGCGGCCCTCCTGGCGCGCTCCAACGGCTCGCCGATCCGCACCATCGACATCTACTCGCAGCCGGAGTGGTCGGCGATCGTCGTGCCCGCCGGCTCGGACATCACCTCGGTCGCGGACCTCGCGGGCCGCTCGGTCGCGGCCACCAAGGGGACGGACCCCTACTTCTTCCTGCTCCAGTCGCTCGAGGAGGCCGGCGTCCCGCTCGACCAGGTGGAGGTCCAGAACCTCCAGCACGCCGACGGGCGCACCGCTCTCGAGCAGGGCTCCGTCGACGCGTGGTCGGGCCTCGACCCGATCATGGCGGCGAGCGAGGCCGAGTCGGGCACGCAGCTGGTCTACCGCAACATCGACTTCAACACCTACGGGTTCCTCAACGCGACCGAGGACTTCCTCGAGCAGAGCCCCGACGTCGCGCAGGCGGTCGTCGACGCGTACGAGAAGGCACGCGCCTGGGCGCAGGAGAACCCCGACGAGGTCGTCGCGATCCTCGCCGAGGTCGCGGGCATCGAGCCGGCCGTGGCGGCCAAGGTCATCGGCGAGCGCACCAACCTCGCGGTCGACCCGGTCCCGGGCGACGCGCAGCGCGAGGTGCTCGAGGTCGTCGGGCCGATCTTCGTGGAGTCGGGCGACGTCGCGAGCCAGGAGGCGATCGACACCGCCCTCGACGAGCTGTTCGAGCCGAGGTTCGCGCAGGAGGCGGACCCCGCGCGCATCGACGGCTGACCCACCGCGGCGCCCCGCTCCCCCGGCGGGCGCCGCGGACCCGACCGCCCCTCCTCGTCCCCCAGGAGCAGTCATGACCGACCACGTCGCCGGGACCGGCACCGGCCCCGTGACCGACCGCGCGGGCCGCCCGCTGCGCGCGCTCAACCCGTTCGACGCGATGCGCGGTGCCGACGCCGCGCCCGCCACCGGCCCCGCCGCACCGGGCCGGCCCCGGGGCGGCTTCTGGTCCCGCCCGGTCGTGCGGGTCGTCGGCGGGGCGCTGCTGCCGCTGCTCCTGCTCGCCGTGTGGCACGCCGTGACGGCCGGCGGCCTCGTGCCGCCGTACCAGCTGCCCGCACCGGCGTCGGTGTGGGACGCGGCGCTCGACCTGCTCGCGCGCGGTCAGCTCCAGACGCACGTCGCGATCTCGGTGCAGCGCGTGCTCATCGGGTTCGTCACCGGTGCGGCGGTCGGACTGGTGCTCGGCTCGCTCGTGGGCCTGTCGCGGGCCGCGGACGTGCTGCTCGCCCCGCTGCTCGGCGCGGTGCGGGCCGTGCCGTCGCTCGCGTGGGTGCCGCTGCTCATCCTCTGGCTGAAGATCGGCGAGGAGTCGAAGGTCACGCTCATCGCGATCGGCGCCTTCTTCCCCGTGTACACGACGGTCGCGGCCGCGCTGCGGCACGTCGACCCGCACCTGGTGGAGGCGGGGCGCGCGTTCGGCCTGCGCGGCGTGCGGCTGCTGCAGACCGTGCAGCTGCCCGCCGTCCTGCCGTCCGTGCTGTCGGGGCTGCGGCTCGCCCTCGCGCAGGCCTGGCTGTTCCTCGTCGCGGCCGAGCTCATCGCCTCCTCGATGGGGCTGGGCTTCCTGCTGAACGACTCGCAGTACAGCGGCCGCGTGGACCGCATCCTGCTCGCGATCGTGCTGCTCGCGCTGCTGGGCAAGCTGTCCGACTCCCTCGTCGCCCTCGGCGAGCGTGCGCTGCTGCGGAGGTACGCATGAGCACCATCACGGCCCTGCAGTCCGAGACGCGCACGTACGCGCCGCCGCCCGAGCTGGCGGCGGCCGCGAACGTCGGCCCGGGCGCGTGGGAGCGCGCCGAGGCCGACCCCCTCGCGTTCTGGGAGGACGCGGCCCGGCGCCTGCGCTGGGACACGCCCTGGCACACGGCGCACACCTGGGCGCCGCCGGTCCCGGTGCCCGGCGGCGCCGAGGACGCGCTCACCGTCCCCGAGGCCCGCTGGTTCGTCGGCGGGCGCCTCAACGTGGCGGTGAACTGCGTGGACCGCCACGTCGACGAGGGCCGCGGCGACGTCGTGGCGCTGCACGTCGAGGGCGAGCGGGGCGACCGCCGCTCGCTCACGTACGCCCAGCTCCAGCGCGAGGTGGCCCGCGCGGCCAACGCGCTCACGGCGCTCGGCGTCGGGCCGGGCGACCGCGTCGTCGTCTACCTGCCCGTGCTCGCCGAGACCGTCGTGGTGACGCTCGCGATCGCCCGCATCGGCGCCGTGCACTCGCTCGTGTTCGGCGGGTTCTCGGCCGAGGCGCTGCGCTTCCGCGTGCAGGACACCGGTGCGAAGGTCCTCGTGACGAGCGACGGCCAGGTCCGCCGCGGCGTGGACGTCGAGGTGAAGTCCACCGCCGACGCGGCGGTCGCGGGGCTGGACCACGTCGAGCACGTGCTCGTCGTGCGCAGGACCGGCCAGGACGTGCCGTGGACGGAGGGCCGCGACGTCTGGTGGCACGACGTCGTCGACACGGCGCCGGACGTGCACGAGGCGGGGTCGTTCGACGCCGAGCACCCGCTGTTCGTCATCTACACCTCGGGCACCACCGGGAAGCCGAAGGGCCTCGTGCACACCGCCGGCGGCTACCTGACGCACGCGGCCTGGTCGTACTGGGCGGCGTTCGACCACAAGCCGTCGGACGTGCACTGGTGCACCGCGGACCTCGCCTGGGTCACCGCCCACACGTACGTCCTGTACGGGCCGCTCGCGAACGGCGCGACCCAGGTGATCTACGAGGGCACGCCCGACACGCCGCACCGCGCCCGGCACCTCGAGGTCATCGAGCGCTACGGGGTGACGACCTACTACACCGCGCCGACCCTGATCCGGACCTTCATGACGTGGTTCGGCGACGACCTGCCGCCGCGGCCCGACGGCACGCCGTACGACCTGTCGACGGTCCGCCTGCTCGGCACCGTCGGTGAGGCGATCAACCCCGAGGCGTGGGTGTGGTTCCGCCGCACGTTCGGGGCCGACCGCGCCCCGGTCGTCGACACCTGGTGGCAGTCCGAGACCGGTGCGGCGATGATCGCGCCGCTGCCCGGCGTCACGACCCTCAAGCCCGGGTCGGCCACACGGCCGCTTCCCGGCGTCGCCGCGAAGGTCGTCGACGACGCCGGCGTCGAGGTCGCCCCGGGGCAGGGTGGGTACCTCGTCGTCGAGCGGCCCTGGCCGGGCATGGCCCGCACGGTGTGGGGCGACCCACGCCGCTACCTCGACGCGTACTGGCGGCGCTTCGCCGGGCACGGGCCGCACGGCGCGTACTTCCTCGCCGGCGACGGCGCGTCGTACGACGAGGACCGCTACGTGTGGCTGCTGGGGCGCATCGACGACGTCATCAACGTCTCCGGCCACCGGCTGTCGACCATCGAGGTGGAGTCCGCGCTCGTCGCGCACCCCGCCGTCGGCGAGGCGGGCGTGGCCGGTGTCGCCGACCCCGTGACGGGTCAGGCGATCGCGGCGTTCGTCGTGCCGGCCGCGCCCCCCGGCGACGTCGACGACCACGCCGCGTGGCTCGCCGCCGCGGCGGAGGTCCGCGAGGCGCTGCGCGCGCACGTCGCCGCCGAGATCGGGCCGGTCGCCAAGCCGCGCCACGTGCTGGTCGTGCCGGAGGTCCCCAAGACCCGGTCGGGCAAGATCATGCGCAGGCTGCTCACGCAGCTCGTCGAGGGCACGCCGCTGGGCGACACCACCTCGCTGCAGAACCCGTGGGCCGTCGACCAGGTGGCCGCGCTCGTCGCGGCGGCCGGGCTGCGCACGACCCCCTGACCACCCGTCCCCCGACCACCGCCGCGGCACGGCGACCCCGCGCCGCGGCACCACGGCCGTCCCCTGCGGCCCCCGTCCCCCGAGGAGCACCGTGAGCGAGCACCGCTTCGGCTTCCGCACCCGCGCCCTGCACGCCGGCGGCATCCCCGACGCCGCCACCGGCGCACGCGCCGTGCCGATCTACCAGACGACGTCGTTCGTGTTCCAGGACACCGCCGACGCGGCGAACCTGTTCGCGCTGCAGAAGTACGGGAACATCTACTCCCGCATCGGCAACCCCACCGTCGCGGCGCTCGAGGAGCGCATCGCCTCGCTCGAGGGCGGCATCGGCGCGGTCGCGACGTCGTCCGGCATGGCGGCGGAGTTCATCACGTTCGCGGCGCTCGTCGGCGCGGGCGACCACGTCGTCGCCTCCGCGCAGCTCTACGGCGGCACGGTCACGCAGCTCGACGTGACGCTGCGCCGGTTCGGCGTCGAGACCACGTTCGTCACCGGCACCGACCCGGCCGACTACGCCGCCGCGATCCGCCCGGAGACGAAGGTCGTCTACACCGAGGTCGTCGCGAACCCCTCGGGCGAGGTCGCGGACCTGGCCGGGCTCGCCGAGGTCGCGCACGCCGCCGGCGTGCCGCTCGTCGTGGACTCGACGCTCACGACCCCGTACCTGATCCGGCCGCTCGAGCACGGCGCCGACATCGTCATCCACTCGGCGACCAAGTTCCTCGGCGGGCACGGCACCACCCTGGGCGGCGTCGTCGTGGAGTCGGGCCGGTTCGACTGGGGCAACGGGAGGTTCCCGCAGATGACCGAGCCCGTGCCGTCCTACGGCGGCGTGAGCTGGTGGGAGAACTTCGGCGAGTACGGGTTCCTCACCAAGCTGCGCTCCGAGCAGCTGCGCGACATCGGGCCGGCGCTGTCCCCGCAGTCGGCGTTCCAGCTGCTGCAGGGCGTCGAGACGCTCCCGCAGCGCCTCGACGCGCACCTGGCGAACGCGCGCGTCGTCGCCGAGTGGCTCGAGGCGGACCCGCGCGTCGGCTACGTCCTGTGGGCCGGTCTGCCGTCGCACCCGCACCACGAGCGCGCGCGGCGGTACCTGCCGCTCGGACCCGGGTCGGTGTTCGCGTTCGGCCTGCGGGAGACCGCGGAGCGCAGCGGCCGGGAGGTCGGGCGGCGGTTCATCGAGGGCCTGCAGCTCGCGAGCCACCTGGCGAACGTGGGCGACGCCCGCACGCTCGTCATCCACCCCGGGTCGACGACGCACCAGCAGCTGTCGGCCGAGCAGCTCGTCGCGGCGGGGGTCCCGGAGGACCTCGTGCGGATCAGCGTCGGCCTCGAGGACGCGGAGGACATCGTGTGGGACCTCGACCAGGCCCTGGCCACCGCGACCGGGCTCGACCGGTCCGGCACCCGGGTGGCGGACGCGGACGCGACGGCGGTGGCCCGGTGAGCGCCCGCACCTGGCAGGGGCCGAGCGCCCCGGAGCGGCTGTCGATCCTGCGCGGCACGCGCTCGATCGCGATCGTGGGCGCCTCGGCCAACCCGTCCCGGGCGTCGTACTTCGTCTCGACGTACCTGCTGTCGAGCTCGCCGTACGACGTCTACTTCGTCAACCCGCGCGCCACCGAGATCCTGGGCCGGCCCGTGTACCCGTCGCTCGACGCGCTGCCGGTCGTGCCGGACCTCGTCGACGTCTTCCGCCGGCACGACGACCTGCCGACCGTGCTGGACGAGACGGTCGCGGTCGGTGCCCGCACCCTGTGGCTCCAGCTCGGGTCGTGGCACGAGGACGTCGCGCGCCGTGGCGAGGAGGCCGGGCTGCAGGTCGTGATGGACCGCTGCGTGAAGATCGAGCACGCGCGCTTCCACGGCGGGCTGCACCTGGCCGGGTTCGACACCGGCGTCATCAGCTCCCGCCGCGCGCTGGGCTGACCCGCACCGCGGGTCCCGGGCCGACGCACGGCTGCGGGACCCGCGGCGCCGCTCAGTCCTCCGGGAACCACACGGCGGCGCGCAGGCGCACCCGCGTGCCGTCCGCCGTGAGCGGGGTGCCCTCGGCGCGCAGGTGCTCCAGCGCCCGCGCGAGGTGGTGCGCCGGGGGCGAGCCGGCGGCGTTCACGACGCGCCACCACGGCACGTCCCCGTCCCCGCGCGCCAGCACCTGACCCACCTGCCGCGGCCCGCCACGCGCGGGCCGGCCCGCGGCGAGCGCCCGGTCGGCGACCACCTCCGCGACGAGCCCGTAGGTGATGGCGCGCCCCGGGGGACCGCGGCGACGACCGCGAGCACCTCGGCCGCGTACGACTCGTCCACGCTCACGCCCTCCGCACGACGACGACCGCGCGGTCGTCGTCGTCCGGTGCCCGCATGCCGTCCAGCACCGCCGACGCACCGCCGCCCCCTGCCGCCACGACGGCCTCGACCACGCCCAGCAAGCGGTCGATGCCCTGGTCCAGGTCCCGCCCGGGCGACTCCACGAGCCCGTCCGTGTACAGGACGACGACGTCGCCGGGCCGCAGCGTGCCCGTGCGGACCCGGGGGGCGATGCCGTCGACGACGCCGAGCGCGGGCCCCGGCTCCGTCGTGAGCAGCTCCAGCCGCCCGCACTGCGCGTCGAGCAGGACCGGCGGCGGGTGCCCGGCCGCGGCGATCGTCCAGTCCCCCGTCCGCAGGTCGACCGCGAGGTGCACGGCGGTGGCGAAGCCCTCCTCCCACGCCTGGTCGAGCAGGTACGCGTTCGCCGCCGGCAGGAAGCGCGGCGGCTCCATCGCGCCGAGCAGGCCGCCGAAGGCTCCCGACAGCTGCAGCGAGCGCACGCCGGCGCCCTGGCCCTTGCCGGAGACGTCGACGAGCGCCACCTCCAGCCGTCGGCCCTCGACGAGCCGCGTCACGACGAAGTCCCCCGAGAAGCCCGCGCCGTGCGCCGAGCGCACCTCGACCTCCGCCGACCAGCCCGCGGGCAGCGGCGGCACCCGTGCGCCGGCGCTCAGCCGGTCCCGCAGGTCGACGAGCATGAGCGCGCCCGGCGCGCCCTGCAGGCCCAGCCGCACCCGCTCCCACGAGAAGACGAGCACCGCGGCGCACGCGAGCAGCAGGACGACCGCGGCGCCCGGCGGCATCGTCGGGCTCGCGACGACCGCGAGCGCCGTGGTGAGGCCGAGCACGACCGCGACGACGAGGACGAGCGCCCGCCACCGCAGGACCGACGCCGCCACGAGCAGCAGGAGCACGAAGGCCGACGGCGAGAACCACCGGGGGTCGCGCGCGACGGCGACGGCGAGCGCCACGCCCGTGAGGACGAACGCCAGGGTGAGCACGCCCTGGGACCACGCACCCACGACGCGGCGGGCCGCGCGACGCACGAGCGCCACGGCGCCACCGGTCCCCCTCCCCGCACCCACCTCGTGAGATTAGTGGCCGCGATCGGGCGGCCGCACGGGGAGCACAGCAGGTCAGCGGCCAATTCGCATGCCCCGGGGCCCGGCCGTCGCCCACCATGGGCCCATGAGCGACCTCCCCGAGGGCTACCGCCTCCTCCAGCTACCCGCCGAGCGGCAGGACGAGTTCCTCGCCGTGGACCGCCTCGCCTTCGTGGTGCCGGCCGACCCGGCCGTCGACGCGGTCGTCCCGTTCCCCGTCCCGCACGACCGCATGGTCGGCGTCGAGGCGCCCGACGGCGCCCTGGCCGCCGTGCACGGCTCCTACCCGTTCCACCTCCCGGTGCCCGGCGGGGCCGTGCCGTGCGCGGGCCTGACGTGGGTCGGCGTGCGACCCGACCACCGCCGGCGCGGCCTGCTGCGCGCGATGGTCCGCGCCCACCTCGACCGCTCCCTCGCCCGCGGCGAGGTCGTCTCGGCGCTGTTCGCCGCCGAGACGCCGATCTACGGGCGCTTCGGGTACGGGTGCGCCGCCGACGACCTGCGCATGACGCTGCCGCGGCGCGCGGCGCTGCGGCCGGTCGCCGGCAGCGACGAGCTCACGGTCCGGCTCGAGACAGCCGACCCCGAGCGGCACGGCCCGCTGCTGCAGGACCTGCACGTGCGCGCGGGTGCCGGCCGGCCCGGCTGGGCGACGCGCACCACGCCGGCGCTGCGGGCCCGCGCGCTGGCCGACCCGCCGCCGTGGCGCGACGGCGCCGAGCCGCTGCTGCTGGCGGTCGTCCGCGACGCCTCCGACGAGGTCCGCGCCGCGGCGTCGTTCGCACGCAAGGCGGCGTGGGAGCCGACGGGTCCCGCCTTCGTCGTGAAGGTGCGCGAGGCCCTCGCGCTCGACCCCGCGGCGGCGCACCGCCTGTGGTCGTTCCTGCTGGACCTCGACCTCACGGGCACGGTGGAGACGCCGATGCTGCCCGTGGACGACGTGCTCACCCACCTGCTCGTCGACCCCCGGCCCGCTCGTGCGCGCCTGGCCGACAACGTGTGGGTGCGCCTGCTCGACCTGCCCGCGGCGCTCGCCGCGCGCCGGTACCCGGCGCCGCTCGACGTCGTCCTCGACGTCCGGGACGGGCTGCTGCCGGACAACGCCGGCCGCTGGCGGGTGGTCGCACCGGCCGGCGGGACCGCCGAGGTCGCCCGGACGGACGCGGAGCCCGACGTGCTGCTCGACGTGCGCGAGCTCGGCGCGGCCTACCTCGGCGGCCGGTCCCTCGCCGCGATGGCGCGGGCGGGGCTCGTCACGGTGCGCGCCGGCGTGGACGTCGACGCCGTCGCCGCGGCGTTCGCGTGGCCGGTCGCACCCGTGTGCAGCTGGGTCTTCTGACGTCGCGGCCCGGCACGGCGACGGCCCGTGCGGACGGTCCCTCGGGACCGCCCGCACGGGCCGTGGTGGTCGGGGACGGGCGCTGCCGCCCGGTGGGTCAGCCGCGCGAGCGCTCGTACGCCGCCATCTCGTCGATGCGGCGCTGGTGGCGCGGGTCGCCGCTGAACGGCTCGGCGAGGAACGCGTCGACCAGCGCGAGCGCCTCGTCGACGGAGTGCTGCCGCGCGCCGATCGCGACGACGTTCGCGTCGTTGTGCTGCCGGCCGAGCCGCGCGGTGTCGAGGTTCCACGCGAGCGCGGCGCGCACGCCGGCGACCTTGTTCGCGGCGATCTGCTCGCCGTTGCCGGACCCGCCGATGACGACCGCCAGGGAGCCGGGGTCGGCGACGACGGCCTCACCGGCCGCGATGCAGAAGGAGGGGTAGTCGTCCTCCTTGTCGTACTCGTGCGCGCCGTGGTCCACGACCTCGTGGTCGGCGGCGCGCAGGTGCTCGACGAGCGCGGCCTTGAGCTCGTACCCGGCGTGGTCGGCGGCGACGTGGATGCGCATGGGGTCATCCTGCCGCAGCCCGCGACCCGTGACGCACGTGCGTCCGTAGGCTGTCGCGCATGACCCGCAGCGGACTGCCCCTCGAGGACCTGGACCCGGCGACGCGGCCCCAGGACGACCTGTACGCGTACGTGAACGGCCGCTGGGCCGCGTCCCACGTCATCCCCCCGGACCGCGCGATGGACGGCACCTTCCGCGCGCTGCACGACGAGGCCGAGCGCCAGGTGCGCGACATCATCACGGACGCCGCCGCCGCCGGCGGCGACGCGGACGGCGTCGAGGCGAAGATCGGCGCGCTGTACGCGAGCTTCATGGACACCGACGCCGTGGAGGCGGCCGGGCTGGAGCCGCTGCGCGAGGACCTCGCCCTCGTCGACGGCGCGACCACGCCGCAGGAGCTGACCGCCGCGCTGGGTGCGCTGCAGCGCACGGGCGCGGCGGGCGTCGTGGAGTTCTACGTCGACAACGACGCGAAGGACCCCGACACCTACGTCGTGCACCTCGTGCAGGGCGGGCTGGGCCTGCCGGACGAGGCGTACTACCGCGAGGAGCAGCACGCCGCCGTGCTGGCGGCGTACCGGCCGCACGTGGCGCGCATGCTCGGCCTCGTGCGGGACGTGTCCGGCGTCGTCGCGGCGGGCGACCCCGAGGACCTGTCCGAGCGCGTGGTCGCGCTCGAGACCCGCCTCGCGGCGGCGCACTGGGACGTCGTCAAGGACCGCGACGCCGACCTGACGTACAACCCGATGACGCTCGCCGAGCTCGCCGAGCGCGCGCCCGGCTTCGACTGGCGCGCCTGGGCCGTCGCACTGGGCGCGCCCGAGGGCGCGCTGGACCGCCTGGTGGTGCGCGAGCCGTCGTTCGCCGAGGGGTTCGCGCAGGCGTGGACCGACGTCCCCCTCGCGGACTGGCAGGCCTGGGCGACCTACCACGTCGTCTCGTCGCGTGCGCCCTACCTGACCGACGCCCTGGTGCAGGCGAACTTCGACTTCTACGGCCGCACGCTCACCGGTGCGCAGGAGCTGCGCGAGCGCTGGAAGCGTGGTGTGAGCCTCGTGCAGGGCGCGCTCGGGGAGGCCGTCGGCAAGGTCTACGTCGAGCGGCACTTCCCGCCCACGCACAAGGAGCGCATGGACGCGCTCGTCGGGCACCTCGTCGAGGCGTACCGCGAGTCCATCTCGCGGCTCGACTGGATGAGCGAGGAGACGCGCGCGAAGGCGCTCGACAAGCTCGAGAAGTTCACGCCCAAGATCGGCTACCCCGTGCGCTGGCGCGACTACTCGGCGCTCGAGGTGCGCGCCGACGACCTCGTCGGCAACGTGCGCCGCGCCAACGCGTTCGAGCAGGACCGCGAGCTGGGCAAGATCGGCCGGCCGATCGACCGCGACGAGTGGTTCATGACGCCGCAGACCGTCAACGCCTACTACAACCCGGGGATGAACGAGATCGTCTTCCCCGCGGCGATCCTCCAGCCGCCGTTCTTCGACGCGGAGGCCGACGACGCCGTGAACTTCGGCGGGATCGGTGCGGTGATCGGGCACGAGATCGGGCACGGGTTCGACGACCAGGGGTCGAAGTACGACGGCGACGGCCGGCTCGAGGACTGGTGGACCGCGGACGACCGCGCGGAGTTCGAGCGCCGCACCAAGGCGCTCGTCGCGCAGTACGACGGCTACTCCCCCGCCCAGCTCGGCGGCAGCCACCACGTGAACGGCGAGCTCACGGTGGGCGAGAACATCGGCGACCTGGGTGGGCTCGCGATCGCGATCACCGCCTACCGCATCGCGCTGGGCCGCCCGCTGGAGGAGGCGCCCGTGATCGACGGGTTCACCGGCCTGCAGCGCGTGTTCCTGGGCTGGGCGCAGTCGTGGCGGACGAAGGGCCGCGACGAGGAGGTCGTGCGGCGCCTGGCGACGGACCCCCACGCCCCCGACGAGTTCCGCTGCAACGGCGTCGTGCGCAACATCGACGAGTTCTACACGGCGTTCGACGTGCAGCCCGGCGACGGGCTGTGGCTCGACCCGGCGGACCGCGTGCACATCTGGTGACGCCGTGCCGGACGGTGCCGCCCGCAGGGGCGGCACCGTCCGGCGCGCCGGCCCGCCGCGGGCGGCGCGGCCGTCAGGGCAGCTCGGCCCAGTCCCCGCGGGCGAGCCGGAAGCCCACGCCGCCGGGGCCCGTGCACGTGACACCGTCGGTGCCGGACGCGCACGTCCAGTCGCCGACGGTCGCCTCGCGGCCGTACTCGAGGCGGGCGGCACCGGCCGCCGCGACCGGCGGCACCTCGTCCTCGACGCACACGAACGCGAAGCCCTGGGCGTCGAGGCGCACGACGTTGCCGGTCGTGCCCTCGCACCCGGCCACCTGCGGCGCGGCGTACGTGAAGCTGCCGACGCGGCACTCGACCCCGCCGGGCGTCATGTCGCAGCCGATGTTGCCGCTCGGCAGGACGAACGAGACGGGTTCGGCCGCGTCCGTCGCGGCGTCGGTCGGACCGGCCGTGCCGGTCGCCGTCGCGCCGTCCGTCGCCCCCGCGTCCGGCCCGCCGTCACGGCCCTGCAGGGTCACCAGCAGCACGACGACGAGCGCCACGACGAGCACGACGTCGACCGCGAGGAACGCCTTCATGCCGGGGCTGAGCCCGGCGAGCCCACGACCGGCCATCAGGACCCCTGCGCCGCCGCGGCGTCGGGGGCGGCGTCGTCGAGGACCGGTCCGACGGTGCGCGTGCGCTTGAGCTCGTAGAAGCCGGGGACGCTCGTCATGAGCGCGAGGCCGTCGAACAGCCGGCCCGCGTCCTCGCCCTTCGGGCGGGCGTGACGACGGGTCCGAAGTAGCCCACGCCGTCGATCGCGACGACGGGTGTGCCGACCTCGTCGCCGACGAGCTCCATCGCCCGTGCGTGCGACGCGCGGAGCAGGTCGTCGACCTCGTCGGTGCCGGCCACGGCCGCGAGCGCGGCCGGCAGGCCGACCTCGGCGAGCGACTCGGCGACGATCGCGTCGGTGTCCCGGCGGCGGCCGGGGTGCCGGCGGGTGCCCATCGCGTCGTAGAGGGGCTTGAGCACCTCGTCGCCGTGGTCGCGGGCAGCGGCGACGAGCACGCGCACCGGCCCCCACGACGCGTCCATGAGCCGCCGGTAGTCCTCGGGCAGGTCACGTCCCTCGTTGAGCACCGACAGGCTCATGACGTGCCAGCGGACGTCGACGTCGCGCACCCGCGCGACCTCGTCCATCCACCGTGACGTCATCCACGCCCACGGGCAGGCGGGGTCGAACCAGAAGTCCACGACGGGCACGGGCCACTCCTTCCGACGGGGGGCGACGGGCGCCTCGGGCGGGCGCCGGCGTCGCGCGGGGGCAAGCCCATCACACGTGGGCGGGCACCGCGAAACGCACCGGGCGAGGCACGGGGTCCGCCGGGGGCCGCGTGGCATGATCGACCCCGGTCGCGACACCGCGGCCCTGCACGACCGTCACGGCCGACCCCGCACCTGCCGAGCGCCGCGCGCGCCCCGGGCCACCGCCCGCCGGCAGGTCGTCGCCGACCCACCGGTCGCCGCCGACCCCCGCGGCCACCGCCGCCGACCCGATCGGAGCCGATCCGTGCCCGGAGAGAACCTCACCCGCGCCGAGGCGGCCGAGCGCGCCTCGGTCGTGCGCACCCACGCGTACGACGTCGCGCTCGACCTGACGACGAGCCCGAAGACGTTCGGGTCGGTGACGACGATCCGCTTCGCGGCCACGCCGGGGGCGAGCACGTTCGTGGACCTGATCGCGCCGGCCGTGCACGAGGTCGTGCTCAACGGCCGCAGCCTCGACCCGGCCGACGTCGTCTCCGACGCGCGGATCCGGCTCGACGACCTGGCCGAGGAGAACGAGCTGCGCGTGGTCGCCGAGTGCGCCTACATGCACACGGGTGAGGGCCTGCACCGGTTCGTCGACCCGGTCGACGACGAGGTGTACCTGTACAGCCAGTTCGAGGTGGCCGACTCGCGCCGGGTCTTCGCGGTGTTCGAGCAGCCCGACCTCAAGGCCGCGTTCACGTTCACGGTGACGGCACCGGCGCACTGGACCGTCGTGTCGAACTACCCGCAGGTCGGCGAGCCCGAGCGGGTCGAGGGCGGGCGGAACCTCAACGGCGGCCGTGACGAGGGCACGGCGACGTGGCGGTTCGAGCCGACGCCGCGGATCTCGTCGTACGTCACGGCGGTCATCGCGGGGCCGTACCACGGCGAGCACGACTCGCTGGTCAGCTCGGACGGCCGGACGATCCCCCTCGGGGTGTACTGCCGCGCGTCGCTGGCGGAGCACCTCGACACGGACAACATCCTCGACGTCACGCGCGCGGGCTTCCGCTTCTACGAGGAGCGGTTCGGCTTCCCGTACCCGTTCGCCAAGTACGACCAGCTGTTCGTCCCGGAGTTCAACGCGGGGGCGATGGAGAACGCCGGTGCGGTGACCTTCCTCGAGTCGTACGTCTTCCGCTCCAAGGTCCCCGAGGCCACCGTCGAGCGCCGCGCCGTGACGATCCTGCACGAGCTCGCGCACATGTGGTTCGGCGACCTCGTGACGATGCGCTGGTGGGACGACCTGTGGCTCAACGAGTCGTTCGCCGAGTACGCCTCGACGCTGGCGACCGCGGAGGCGACCCGCTGGACGAGCGCCTGGACGACGTTCTCCTCGCTGGAGAAGTCGTGGGCCTACCGGCAGGACCAGCTGCCGTCGACGCACCCGATCGTCGCGGACATGCGCGACCTCGAGGACGTCGAGGTCAACTTCGACGGCATCACCTACGCCAAGGGCGCGTCGGTGCTCAAGCAGCTCGTCGCGTGGGTCGGCCAGGAGCAGTTCTTCGCGGGGGTGCGCGCGTACTTCGCGAAGCACGCCTGGGGCAACACGCAGCTGCGCGACCTGCTGGCCGAGCTCGAGGCCACCAGCGGCCGCGACCTGTCCGCGTGGTCGGCGCTGTGGCTCGAGAAGGCCGGCGTGACCCTGCTGCGTCCCGAGGTCGAGGTCGACGCGGACGGCACCGTCACGTCCTTCGCGGTGCTGCAGGAGGTCCCCGAGGAGCACCCGACGCAGCGGCCGCACCGGCTCGCGATCGGCGGGTACGACGTGCAGGACGTCGACGGCGCGCCGCGCCTGGTCCGCACGGTGCGCGTCGAGCTCGACGTGGACGGCGAGCGCACCGAGGTGCCCGAGCTCGTCGGCCGCCCGCGGCCGGCCCTGCTGCTCGTGAACGACGACGACCTCGCGTACGCCAAGGTCCGCCTCGACGAGGCGTCGATGGCCACCGCGATCGCGCACCTCGACGCGTTCACCGACTCCCTGCCGCGCACGCTCGTGTGGGCCGCGGCCTGGGACGCGACGCGGGACGGCGAGACGCCGGCGCGCGACTTCGTCGACCTCGTCCTCGGCAACGTCGCGCACGAGACGGACTCGTCCGTGGTGCTCGTGCTGCTGCGCCAGCTGGCGACGACCCTGGACCTGTACGTGGCGCCCGAGCACCGGGAGGCGGCGCAGGTCGCGGCCGCGGACCGTCTGCTCGCGCTGGCGGAGGCCGCACCCGCGGGCTCCGACCTGCAGCTGCAGCTCGTCAAGGCGTTCGCGGCGCGCTCGCGCACGCAGGCGCAGCTCGACGCGGTGGCGGACCTGCTCGACGGACGGCGCTCGCTGGAGGGTCTGACGGTCGACACGGACCTGCGCTGGGAGCTGCTGACGGCGCTCGTCGCGGGCGGCCGCGCGGGCGACACCGACGTCGCGGCCCAGCTCTCGCAGGACGCCACGGCCACCGGTCAGCGGGCCGCCGCCGCCGCGCGGGCCGCACTGCCGACGCCCGAGGCGAAGGAGCGCGCCTGGGCCGCCGTCGTCACCGGCGACGAGCTGCCGAACGCGCTGCAGGCTGCGACGATCAGCGGCTTCACCCGGGTGCACGACACCGCGCTGCTGCTGCCCTGGGTCGAGCGCTACTTCGGCGAGCTCGAGCGCGTGTGGGCCGACAAGACGAACGAGATGGCGCAGAACGTCGTCCTCGGGCTGTACCCGACGCTGCTCGCCGACCACGCGGACGTCGACGTCCTGGGGGCGACCGACGCGTGGCTCGAGGCGCACCCGCAGGCGCCGGCGGCGCTGCGTCGCCTCGTCGCGGAGAACCGCGACGGCGTGCGCCGCGCGCTGGCCGCGCAGGAGGCGGACCGCCGCCGCGGCTGAGGCCCGGTGCCACGCGGGGGGCGACGCGTCAGCCGGCGCGTCGCCCCCCCGCCGCGTCGGTCCGCGCCGCCGTCGTCGCCCGGGACCCCGCCACCGTCGTCCCCCGGGACGGCACGGCGCGCGGCGGCGACCGCGCGCAGGAACGCGGCCGCCTCCCGCGGACCGCGCAGCCGCACGACGGGTACGGCGCCCCGGTCCACGAGCGCGGCGTACCGCGCGCGGTACGCGTCGTGCATCGTCCACGACCACCGCACGATGTTCTGCTCCGGGTCGCGGCGCAGCAGGTTGCGCAGCCGCTCGCGGTTGCCGTGCCACAGCTCCTGCCGGGTGAGCCCCCGCCACAGGGTGCGCCGCACCACCCGGGCCATCACGACGCGCCGCGGGTGGTCCAGCCACACCACGGCGTCGGCGTCGTCGAGCATGCCGTCGAGGCGCGACTGCCAGTTGCCGTCGACGACCCAGCCGGGCGCGTCCGCGAGCCGGCGCGCGAGGTCCGCACGGCCCTCGGCGGGGTCGCGGTGCACCCACCCGGGCGCCCAGAACACGTCGTCGAGCTCGACGTGCGGCACGCCGAGGGCGGCCGCGAGCGCCCGGGCGTAGGTCGTCTTGCCGGCGCCGGAGTTGCCGACGACGCGCACGCGTCGCGGCAGCGGGTCGGGCGGCTGCGGGGTGGGCGCCCGGCTCATCCCTCGTTCATGACGCGCGCGAGGGACGCGAGGCGCGCGCTCGTGAACAGGTCGTCGAGCAGCACGACGTTGCCGGTGCCGTCGGCGAGCGGGACCTTCCAGTTCGGGTACTCCTGGTCGGTGCCGGGCTGGTTCTGCGCCCGCCGCTCCCCGACCGCGTCGGCGAGCGAGACGCCGACGAGCACCGACGGCGTCGCGAGCACCCAGCGGTGCAGCGCCTCGACGACCTCGCGCTCCGACGGGTCGTCCCCGAGCAGCCCGCGCTCGCGCAGCGCCCGCAGCATCCGCTCGCGCTCGGCGTCCGCCTCCGCCTGCACCTCGCGCAGCGGCTTGGTCAGCAGCCCGAGCCGCTCGCGCAGCTGCACGTGCTCCCCCGCGAGGTACCCGGCGGTGGGCGGCAGGTCGTGCGTGGTCACGGTCGCGAGGACCTCGCGGCGGTACCGCTCGGGCGGCAGCGGGCCGTCCTCGGTCTGCTCGAACCAGAGCACGGACGTGCCGAGGACGCCGCGGTCCGCCAGGTAGTCGCGCACCCACGGCTCGACGGTGCCCAGGTCCTCGCCGATGACGACGGCGCCGGCGCGGTGCGCCTCGAGCGCGAGGATGCCGACGAACGCCTCGTGGTCGTAGCGCACGTACGCGCCCTCGGCCGCGCTGTTGCCCTCGGGCACCCACCACAGCCGGAACAGGCCGATGACGTGGTCGATGCGGATCGCCCCCGCGTGCCGCAGCACGGTGCGCAGCATGTCGCGGTACGGCTTGTACGCGGCCCGGGCGAGCTCGGTCGGGTGCCACGGCGGCTGCGACCAGTCCTGCCCCTGCTGGTTGTACATGTCCGGCGGTGCGCCCACCGACGCACCCGTCGCGAGCACGTCCCGCAGCGCCCAGGAGTCTGCGCCGACGGGGTGCACCCCCACCGCCAGGTCGTGCATGATCCCCACCGTCATGCCGCCGTCGAGCGCGGCCTGCTGCGCGCGGCCGAGCTGCTCGTCCGCGACCCACTGCAGCCAGGACCAGAACCGCACGCGGTCCGCGAGCTCGACGGCCGCGGCGACGACCTCGTCGGACCACGGGTCGTGCAGCGCCTCGGGCCACGTCTGCGGGGGCCCGTACCGCTCGACGAGCGCGCACCACAGGGCGAACGTGCGCAGCCCCTCGCCCTGCTCCTCGACGAACGCGTCGAACGCCGCCTGCCGCGCCGCCGAGCGCGGCTGTGCGTGGACGACCTCCAGCGCGGCGCGCTTGGCGGCCCAGACGGCGTCCCGGTCGATCGGGCCGGGGTCGACGTCGAGCGGCAGCACGGGCTCGGCGGCCCACTCGAGCAGCGCCCGGTCCGCGGCCGACAGGTACGCGGCCTCGCGCACGTCCTCCGGTCGGACGTACAGGGGGTTCACGAACCGCCGCGTCGTGGGCAGGTAGGGGCTGGGGGTGAGCGGCTCGACGGGCTCGGCCGCGTGCAGCGGGTTGATGAGCAGGAAGTCCGCGCCGTGCTGACCCGCGAGCCAGCCGAGCTCGGCCAGGTCGGCGAGGTCGCCGACGCCCCACGACTGGCGCGAGCGCACGGAGTACAGCTGCGCCATGAGGCCCCACGCCCGCCCGTCGTGCAGCTGCTCGGGCAGCGCCAGGCGGTCGGGGGTGACGACGACCGGGCAGTGCGCCTGCGCGCTCGGCCCCTCGGCCCACACCTCGTGCCAGCCGAGCGGCAGGTCCGCCGGGAGCACGAACGTGGCCCGGCCGACCAGGCGCCCGTCGACGGTCCGCGGCTCGACGTACACGTCGGCCTGCGTGACCTCACGACGCCCGCCCCCGGCCTCCGGGTCGAGCTCGACCCACACCTCGACGGGGTCCCCGTGCGTCACGTGGACGGGCACCTGCACCTCACGGCCCTCGCGGACCACGACGACGGGCGGCAGCGTGCGCCGCCACGGCATGTTCTCGACGTGGGCGAGGGCGAGGGCGATCCGCTCGGGGGTGGAGGCGTCGACGCCGAGCGCGGCGAGCACGGCGCGCAGCGTGTGCGCGCTGGCCTCGTGCTGCTCGCCGTCGTGGCCCTGGTACTGGCCGGCGACGTCGTACGCCTCCGCGAGGCGCAGCAGGTCGGCGGAGGGGCGGTCGGGCTGCTCGGGCACGCGTCGATCCTGCCACGCACCCACCTGACCTGCCCGGACAGCGCGCGGGCCGGTGGCACGCGCTTCCCGGACAGCGGGCGGCGCACCGCGGGGAGCGCGCGCCCAGGATCGGTCCGTAGCCTGTCGGACCATGACCGACGCCTCCCCGCCGACCGCCCTGGCCTACCCGACCGCCCCGCGCGAGGACCTCGTGGAGGACCTGCACGGGCGTGCCGTCGCCGACCCGTACCGGCGCCTCGAGGACCCGCAGGACCCCGCGACCGTGGCGTGGTCCGCGGAGCAGGACGCCCTGTACGCGGCGTACCGCCGGCGCGTCGCGGCGGCTGCCGACGGTGGCCCGTTCGCCACCGACGCGCTGCGCGCGCGCCTGGGCACGCTGCTGGGCGCCGGCTTCGTCTCCGCCCCGGCGTGGCGGGGCGAGCGCCGGTTCGTCTCGCGGCGCGCCGGAGACCAGGAGCACGCCGTGGTCGTCGTCGTCGAGCCCGACGGCTCCGGCGGCGAGCGGGAGCGGGTCCTCGTCGACCCGTTGCGGCTCGACCCGGCCGGCACGACCACGCTCGACGCGTGGCAGCCCTCCAAGGAGGGGCACCTGCTCGCGTACCAGGTCTCCAGCGGCGGCACCGAGGAGAGCGTGCTGCACGTGCTGGACGTCGCGACGGGCGAGCTCGTCGACGGGCCCGTCGACCGTGCGCGGTACTCCCCCGTCGCGTGGCTGCCGGGCGGCGAGGCGTTCTACTACGTGCGCCGCCTCGCCCCCGACCTCGTCCCGGCGGACGAGCGGCAGTACCACCGCCGCGTGTGGCTGCACCGGCTCGGCACGTCGCCCGAGCGGGACGTCGAGGTGTTCGGGGCGGGGCTGGACCGGACCAACTACTACGGCGTCTCCGTGAGCCGGGACGGACGCTGGCTCATCGTCTCGGCGTCCGCGGGCACCGCGCCCCGCACCGACGTGTGGATCGCGGACCTGACGGCCCCGGGCGGCGTCGAGGCGCCCGCGTTCACCGAGGTCGCCGTCGGCCTCGACGCGGAGGTGGGCGCGTGGGTGGGCCGCGACGGCCGCCTCTACGTGCACACGGACCTCGACGCGCCGCGCGGGCGCGTCTGCGTGACGGACCCGACGACGCCCGGCGTCGCCCACTGGCGGACGCTCGTCGCGCAGGACGACGCCGCCGTGCTCGAGGACGTCGCGCTGCTCGACGGCGGCGGCGACGACACCGCTCCCGTCCTGCTCGTCGCGTCCTGGCGACGGCACTCGGTGAGCGAGGTGACGCTGCACGACCCGGCCACGGGCGAGCGCCGGCCGGGTGACGCGGGCGTCCTGCCCCTGCCCGGGCTCGGGTCGATCTCCGGGCTCGTCACCCGGCCCGAGGGCGGCACGTCGCTGTGGTTCTCCTACACCGACCACGTGACGGTCCCGCGCGTGCACCGCTACGACGCCGCGACGGGCGAGGTCACGCTGTGGGCGACGCCGCCCGGCGCGGTGCCGGACCTGCCGGACGTGCGCGCGCGGCAGGTCGAGGTGACGAGCGCCGACGGCACGGCGGTGCGCGCGTTCGTCCTCGCCCGCGCCGACCGGCTCGACGCCGCAGGCCGGCCGCTCGCCCCGGCGCCCACCGTCCTGTACGGCTACGGCGGCTTCCAGGTGTCGCTGGACCCCGCCTACTCGGCGAGCACGCTCGCGTGGGTCGAGGCGGGCGGCGTGTACGTGGTCGCGAACCTGCGCGGCGGCGGCGAGGAGGGTGAGGAGTGGCACCGCGCCGGCATGCGCGGCGCCAAGCAGAACGTCTTCGACGACCTGTTCGCGGTCGCCGAGCACCTGGTCGCGCAGGGGTGGACGACGACCGACCGGCTCGCGGTGTGGGGCGGGTCCAACGGCGGCCTGCTCGTCGGCGCGGCGGTCACGCAGCGGCCCGACCTGTGGGCGGCGGCCGTGTGCTCCGCCCCGCTGCTCGACATGGTGCGCTACCAGCGCTTCGGCCTGGGCGTCACGTGGACCGAGGAGTACGGCGACGCCGCGGTGCCCGAGGAGCTCGACTGGCTGCTCGCCTACTCGCCCTACCACCGGGTGGTCGACGCCACCGCCTACCCCGCGGTGCTGTTCACGGTGTTCGAGGGCGACACGCGGGTCGACCCCCTGCACGCCCGCAAGCTCGCGGCGGCCCTGCAGGCGGCGACGTCGTCCGACCCCGACGATCGGCCGGTGCTCCTGCGCCGCGAGACCGGGGTCGGCCACGGCGGACGCGCCCTGTCGCGCACGGTCGCGCTGTCGGCGGAGCAGCTGCAGTTCGTGGCCGACCGGACCGGTCTGCTCGACGCGTCCCGCTCCGGGACCGAGGAGGGCGCCGCGTGAGGCCCGCAGCGCTCACCCGCGCCACCGGCACGACGTCCCCGAGCGACGACCCCACCCTGCTGCCCCAGCTGCCCCCCGCGGAGCGCCGGTTCGACCCGCTCGCGTGGCTCGACGCCTTCTGGAGCTGGTTCGTCGGCCTGCCCATGCGGATCGTCATCATCGTCGCGGTCGGCGCACTCGTCCTCGCGCTGCTGCGCCGGCTCATCGGCTCGATCACGAACCACATCGCCAACGGCGACTCGCTGCTCGAGCGCGGCGTGCTCAAGCCCCTCGGCGGCAGCGAGGTCCGCTCGGTGCTGCAGCGGGCCAACCCCGTGGCGGCCGCGCGCCGCACCCAGCGGGCCCGCACGATCGGCTCCGTCCTGCGCTCGACGGCGTCCGTGGTGGTCGGGTCGATCACGGTGGTGCTGGTCCTGGACCAGCTGCGCGTCAACATCGCCCCGCTCATCGCGTCCGCCGGGGTCGTCGGAGTCGCGGTCGGCTTCGGCGCGCAGGCGCTCGTCAAGGACTTCCTGTCGGGGCTCTTCATGCTGCTGGAGGACCAGTACGGCGTCGGCGACGTCGTGGACGTGGGGCCCGCCACGGGGACCGTCGAGGCCGTCGCGCTGCGGGTGACGAAGATCCGGGACGCCGACGGCACGCTCTGGTACGTGCCCAACGGGTCGATGCTGCGGGTGGGCAACAAGACCCAGGGCTTCGGCACCGCGGTCGTCGAGCTGGACGTCGACTACTTCGCCGACCTCGACGAGGTGCGCGCCCTGCTGGAGCGGGCGGCGGCGGAGGTCGCCGCGGAGCCCGTCGTGGGCGCGTTCGTGCAGGGCTCGCCCACGGTGACCGGGGCGGAGCGGCTCAGCGCCGAGGCCGTCACGGTCAAGCTGAGCCTGCGCACCGAGCCGGGCAAGCACTGGGAGGTGGGGCGGCACCTGCGTGCCGCCGTGCGCCGGCACCTGACCGAGGCGGGCATCCCGCTGGGTGGTCAGCGGGACCTGCTCGCGGCGCACCGCGAGGTGCTCGCCGGCCCGGCGTCCGCCGGCACGGGCGAGCCGTCCGCCGGCACGGGCGAGCCGTCCGCCGGCACGGGCGAGGGCGAGAGCTCCGGCACGACCGAGGGCGCACGCCCCGCGACCGACCCCGCGACCGACCCCGCGACCGACCCCGCGGCCACGCAGCAGGACCGCGACCCCCACGACACCCCGGTGCACGACGCGGTGCACCCGGACCCCGGCCGGAGCCGGCGGACCTGACCGCGGGCGGCGGGCGGGTCAGTCCCGGGGCGACCACTCCAGCAGCGGCTCCCCGGCCTCGACCCGCTCGCCGTCCGCGACGAGCTGGGTGAGCGTCGCGGGGTCGCCCTGCAGGACGACGACCGGGCACACGGTGGCGAGGCCGGCGTCGGCGACCGCGGCCGGCGACCACGTGATCACGGTCTCGCCCGCCCGCACGCGCCGGCCGGCCTCGACGTGCACCGTGAACCCCGCACCGCCGAGGCCGACGGTGTCGATGCCGGCGTGCACGAGAACGCCGCGCTCGCCGCCGAGCTCAAGGGCGAACGCGTGCGGGTGCAGCGCCCCGACCGCGCCCGCGCAGGGCGCGAGCACGTCCGCACGGTCGACGGCGTCGGGATGCACGGCGACACCGGGGCCGACCATCTGCTCGGCGAAGACGGGGTCGGGCACCTCGGCCAGCGGCCGGACGACACCCGTCACCGGGCTGACCAGCCGCACGACCACGTCAGCGGAGGGTGTCGAGCTCGGCCGCGAGGTTGTCCGCCTCGGGACCGACGATGACCTGCACGATGCGGCCGGAGCGCACGACGCCGAACGCGCCGCTCGCCTTGAGGGCGGCCTCGTCGACCAGCTCCGCGTCGCCCACCTCGACCCGCAGCCGCGTGATGCAGGGCTCGAGGTCGACCACGTTGGTCTCCCCGCCCAGGGCGGCCAGGATCTGCTGTGCCTTGCTCAAGTGGTTCTCCCCACGATCCGTCGCGACGCGCACGGCCCGCGCACCGCCGCGGTGCGGGGCACCGGTCGGTGCGTGCCCACCAGGCTACCGCCGCCGCCGCCGCACCACCCACCGGGTCCGCACACCGGTCCTCGGTCCCTGGTGCGCCGCCGCCGCGTGTGCTGGCACCGGGCCGTGCCCGCCACGCCGGGCGTGTCGAGGCTGGCACGGCGGGCGCAGGGCGCGCCAGACTGCCACCGGCCGACGACGTCGTCGGCCGGTGCGTCCAGCACCGGGCGGCTCCGCGGCCCGTGCACCCGGGCGCACCGTGCGAGCAGCGAGGAGGTACGCGTGGGCAGCACGTCCGTCGTCACCGGCATCGGCGTCAGCCCCGGACGCGCGGTCGCACCGGCGGCGCTCCTGCCCGAGCCGGTCGCCGAGCCGCCCGCCGGGCGCCGCCTGCCGCCGGGCGCGGACACGGAGGCCGCCGCCGCACGGGTCGCCGAGGCGGCCGAGGCCGTGCGCGCCGAGCTCGACGCCGCCGCCGAGGCCGCCGAGGGCCCGAGCGCCGACCTGCTGTTCGCGACCGCGGCGATGGCCGCGGACCCGTCCCTCGTCGCGGACGCCCAGGACCGCGTGCGCGCCGAGCACCTGGTGCCCGAGCGCGCGGTGTGGGAGGCGGCGGACGCGGTCGCGGCACAGCTGGCCGAGCTCGGCGGCTACATGGCCGAGCGCGTGCGCGACGTCGTCGACGTGCGGGACCGGCTGGTCGCACGCCTGACCGGACGTCCCGCGCCGGGCCTGCCGGTGCGTCCGCACCCGTACGTGCTCGTGGCCCACGACCTCGCCCCCGCGCTCACGGCCACGCTCGACCCGGAGCGTGTGCTCGCCGTCGTCACCGCCGCCGGGGGCCCGACCTCGCACACGGCGATCCTGGCGCGCGCCCGGGGCATCCCGGCGGTCGTCGCGGCCGCCGGGGCCGCCGCGGTGGCCGAGGGGACGTCGCTGCTCGTCGACGGCGCGTCGGGCACGGTGACGCTCGACCCCGCCCCCGAGGCGGTCGCGCGCGTGCGGGCGCGTGCCGCGGCGGTGCGCACCTTCGACGGCGACGGGCGCACCGCGGACGGGCACCGCGTCGAGCTGCTCGCGAACGTCGGCGACCCGGCCGAGGCGGAGGCCGCCGCGGCCTCCGGTGCGCAGGGCGTCGGGCTGTTCCGCACGGAGTTCGCGTTCCTCGACCGCACCGAGGCGCCGGGCGTCGACGAGCAGGTCGCGGCCTACGGGCGCGTCCTCGCGGCGTTCACCGGTCGCAAGGTCGTCGTGCGCACCCTCGACGCGGGCGCGGACAAGCCGCTGCCGTTCCTGCACGCGGCGCCGGAGGCGAACCCGGCGCTCGGCGTCCGCGGGCTGCGGGTCGCCGACGCCCAGCCGCAGGTGCTCGAGGACCAGCTCACGGCGATCGCCCGCGCCGCCGCCGAGCACCCGGGCACCACGACGTGGGTCATGGCGCCCATGGTGGCCACCGTCGAGGAGACGGAGGCGTTCGTCGGGGCGTGCGCGCGGCACGGGCTGACGACGGCCGGGATCATGGTCGAGGTGCCGAGCGCGGCCCTGCTCGCCGCCCCGATGCTCGCGCACGCCGCGTTCGCCAGCATCGGCACGAACGACCTCACGCAGTACACGATGGCCGCCGACCGCCTGCTCGGTGCCGTGGCCCGCCTGTCCGACGCCTGGCAGCCGGCCGTGCTGCGCCTCGTGGAGGCGACCGCCCTGGGCGGTGCGGCGCAGGGGCGACCCGTCGGCGTCTGCGGCGAGGCCGCGGCCGACCCGGCGCTCGCGGTCGTGCTCGCGGGGCTCGGCGTCACGTCCCTGTCGATGACGCCCCGCGCGCTGCCCGACGTCGCGGCCGTGCTCGCGGCGACCCCGTGGGACGAGTGCCGGCGCCTCGCACGGCTGGCGGTCGAGTCCCCCGGCGCCGACCACGCGCGGTCCGTCGTGCGGCGCGCGCTGCCCGTGCTCGAGGAGCTCGGGCTCTGACACGCCGGGCGTGTGACGTGCGCCCCGACGCAGCCGCGCAGCCCCGGTGCGCGGCGCGGGCCGTGTGAGGATGGGCGCCGTGAGAGCCGACTCGTTCTACGAGGCCGTCGGCGGGCACGAGACATTCGTCCGGCTCGTCGACGAGTTCTACCGGGGCGTCGCCGAGGACCCGGTGCTCAAGCCGATGTACCCCGAGGAGGACCTGGGGCCGGCCGCGGAGCGCCTGACGCTGTTCCTCGAGCAGTACTGGGGCGGCCCGACCACCTACTCCGAGCAGCGCGGCCACCCCCGCCTGCGCATGCGGCACGCCCCCTACAAGGTGAACCCCGACGCGCGCGACCGCTGGCTGCGGCACATGCGCACGGCCGTCGACAGCCTCGACCTCGCGCCGCTGCACCGCGCGCAGCTGTGGGACTACCTCGAGCGCGCCGCCTTCTCCATGCTCAACACGTTCGAGGACTGAGGACCAGCCCGCCATGACCGACGCCGACGTGCGCCCCGACGACCCCACCGCCGCCGTGCTGCGCGTCCTCGACGTCGAGGCCGACGCCGAGACCCCCGACCTGTTCCACGCCACGAGCCTCGCCCAGCCCGGCGGGCGCGTGTTCGGCGGCCAGGTGCTCGCGCAGGCGCTGCTGGCCGCCGGCCGCACGACGCCGGCCGAGCGGCTCCCCCACTCGCTGCACGGCTACTTCCTGCGCCCGGGTGACGTGACCAAGCCGATCGCCCTCACCGTGGAGCGGCTGCGCGACGGCCGGTCGTTCACGGCCCGGCGCACGCACGCGCTGCAGGACGGGCAGCCGATCCTGTCGATGATCGCCTCGTTCCAGGAGGAGCAGCCCGGCGTGGAGTACGCCGAGACGATGCCCGCCGACGTGCCCGACCCGGAGGACGTGGTGTCGGCGCTCGACCAGCTGGGCGGCATCGACCACCCCGTCGCGAAGTTCTGGACGCAGGAGGCCGCGTTCGACGTGCGGCACGTGGGCGGCTCGCTGTACCTGGACGCCGACCCCGACCCGGGCCTGGGGCGCCAGGCGGTGTGGATGCGCTCGCGCGCACCGCTGCCGGACGACCAGCTCCTGCACCGGGCGCTGCTCGCCTACGCGTGCGACCAGGTCATGCTCGAGCCGGTCCTGCGGCGCGCCGGCCGCTCCTGGGTGACGCCCGGGCTGTCGATGGCGAGCCTCGACCACGCGATGTGGTGGCACCGGGACGTGCGCGTCGACGACTGGCTGCTGTACGTGCAGTCCACGCCGAGCGCGCAGGGCGGCCGGGGCCTGGGCGCGGCACGCGTGTTCACGCGCGAGGGCGTCCTCGTGGCGACCGTCGCGCAGGAGGGCATGGTGCGCCTGCCGCTGTGACGTGCGCCCGCACGGCCCGCTCGACGAGCGCACGGCCGGCGCGCGGGCGACACTCCCGGCATGGTCCGGCTCCGACGTGTGCGCATCGACCAGCCCGGCTGGACCCGGCGCCGGGCGGGCAAGGGCTTCGTGTACCTCGACGTCGACCGGCGGCGCATCGACGACCCCGAGCACCTCGAGCGCGTCTCCACGCTGGCGATCCCGCCCGCGTGGAAGGACGTGTGGATCTGCCCCTGGCCGAACGGGCACATCCAGGCCGCCGGCTTCGACGACGCGCAGCGCCGCCAGTACCTGTACCACCAGCAGTGGCACGCCCGGCGGGCGCGGCTCAAGCACGACCACGTCCTCGAGGTCGCCCGGCGCCTGCCCGCGGCGCGCCGCCGCGTGAAGGCCGACCTCGCGCTCGAGGGCATGCCGCGGGACAAGGCGCTCGCGCTCGCGTTCCGGCTGCTCGACCGGGCGTACCTGCGGGTCGGCGGCGAGGGGTACGCGCGGCGCAACGGCTCGTTCGGGCTCGCGACGCTGCGCAAGGAGCACGTGCACGTGCTCGAGCCGGAGCGGGACGACGACCCGGGTGCGGTGCACCTGGTGTTCCCCGCCAAGTCCGGCCAGGTGCGCGACACCGTCGTCGAGGACGAGGTCGTCGCGGACCTGTGCCGCACGCTCCTGCGCCGCCGCGACCCGAGCCCGGAGCTGCTCGCCTGGCACGACGAGCGCGGGTGGCACGACGTGACGAGCAGCGACGTCGCCGCGTACGTCAAGGACCGGCTCGGCGACGCCTCGCCCAAGGACTTCCGCACGTGGCACGCGACCGTCCTGGCCGCGCGCGGCCTCGCCGAGGCCGGACCCGCGCCGGCGAGCGAGCGCGGGCGGCGGCGCGTGGTGTCGTCGGTCGTGAAGGCGGTGGCGGAGGAGCTGGGGAACACCCCGGCGGTCGCGCGCGCCTCCTACATCGACCCGCGCGTGGTGGACCTGTGGGAGCGCGGCGAGACGATCACCCCCACCCGGTCGCAGGCGGTGGCCGAGAAGCGCACGCTGGCGATGCTGTCGTCGTCCTGACGCCCGGGCGCCGGACGCTCCGCGTGCGTCGGCCGGCGCCGGCCCGCAGACTGCCGGGGTGAGGCACCGGGACGCACCGCCGCCCGGCGCGCCGACGTCCACGCCCGACGCACCCACCGGGCCGGACCTGGCGCCCGAGCCCGTGGCCCGCACGCTCGCCGGGCTCGTGCCCGGCACGGGACCCGACGGCCGTCCCCGGCCGGACGCACCGGTGGCCGCCGTCACGGGCGTCACGGGGTACGTCGGCGGGCGCCTGGTGCCCGAGCTGCTCGCCGCCGGCTACCGCGTCCGCGCCCTCGCCCGGCACCCGGAGCGGCTGCGGGGACGCCCCTGGTACGACGAGGTCGAGGTGGTCGAGGCCGACGCGTCCGACCTCGACGCGATCCGGTCGGGGCTCGCCGGCGCCGACGTCGCCTACTACCTCGTCCACGCGCTCGGGTCGGGGCGCCGCTTCGAGCAGCGGGACCGGCGCACAGCGCTCACGTTCGCGCGCGCGGCCCGCGAGGCCGCCGTCGGACGGGTCGTGTACCTGGGCGGCCTGCACCCCGAGGGTGAGGAGCTCTCCCCGCACCTGGCCTCGCGGACCGAGGTCGGCGAGATCCTGCTGGCCTCCGGGGTGCCCACGACGGTGCTGCGGGCGGCGGTCGTCCTCGGGTCGGGGTCGGCGTCGTTCGAGATGATGCGGTACCTCACCGAGCGGCTGCCGGCGATGACCGTGCCGACGTGGGTGGACAACCGCATCCAGCCGATCGCGGTCCGCGACGTGCTGCGCTACCTCGTGGGCGCGGCGTCGATGCCCGCCGACGTGTCCCGCGCCTTCGACATCGGCGGCCCCGACGTCCTCACCTACCGGGAGATGATGCAGCGGTACGCGGCGATCTCGGACCTGCCCCGCCGGGTCATCGTCGGCGTCCCCGTGCTCACGCCCCGCCTGTCGAGCCTGTGGGTGTCGCTCGTGACACCCGTCCCCGGCGGTCTCGCACGCCCCCTGGTCGAGTCCCTCGTGCACGAGGTCGTCTGCGACGAGCACGACGTCGCGGCGTACGTGCCCGACCCGCCGGGAGGTCTCGTGGGGTTCGACCGCGCGGTGCGCCTCGCGCTCGCCCGCATCGGGGAGGCGGGCGTGGCGACGCGCTGGTCGTCGGCCGCGGTGCCGGGCGCGCCCAGCGACCCGCTGCCCTCCGACCCCGACTGGGCGGGCGGCTCGCTGTACGTCGACGAGCGGCGCGTGGAGGTGGACGCCTCGCCCGCGGCGCTGTGGCGCGTGCTCGAGGCCGTCGGCGGCGAGCGCGGCTGGTTCTCCTGGTCCCTCGCCTGGCGCGTGCGGGGGCTGCTCGACCGGGTCGTCGGCGGGCCGGGCCTGCGCCGGGGCCGGCGCGACCCGCACCGCCTGCGCGTCGACGACGCGGTCGACTTCTGGCGCGTCGAGGCCGTCGAGCCGGGACGGCTGCTGCGGCTGCGGGCCGAGATGCGGCTGCCCGGCCTGGCGTGGCTCGAGCTGCGGGTGGAACCGGTGGACGGGCCTGCTCCCGGCGCGGACGACGCAGGACACGCGGACGACGCGGCGTGGACCCGCCCGCCCACCGTCTTCGCGCAGCGCGCCCTGTTCCACCCGCACGGTCTGGCCGGCCAGCTCTACTGGTGGTCGGTGTACCCGTTCCACGGCGTGGTGTTCGGGGGCATGCAGCGCAACATCGCCCGGGCCGCCGAGACGGCGGAGCGGGCGCGCACGGACGTCGCGCCGAACGCCGGCGGCCGTCCGTGACCGGTCGCTCCGCCGCCTCCCGTCAGCGGCGGCGGCGCAGGCGGACCGGCTCCTCGACGAACTGCTCCCACGCGGCCCGCTGCTCCGGCCCGATGCGCTGCGGCGCCCCGGTGCGCGCGTCCACCAGGACGAGCGTCGTGACCGCCCGCGCGTACACCTGCGAGCCCTCCACGGCGGCCGGGGCGTCGCGCACCTCGTAGCAGACGTCCAGGCTGGCGCCGCCCAGGTGCCCGATCCACATCTCGACGACGACCGGTGCACGCCGGTAGCCGAGCGGCCGCACGTACTCGATCTCCTGGCGGGCGACGAGCGTGGACAGGCCGGCGCCGGGCCCGGCGTCGAGCACCGCGGTCGACCACGCGCCGTCGGGCCGCGTGCCGTCCGGGCCCACCGGGTGGCGCCAGAACGCCTCGATCCGCGCCTCCTCGAGCAGGCGCAGCATCTCCACGTTGTTCACGTGCGCGTACGCGTCCATGTCCGACCAGCGCAGCTGCACCGGCACCTCGAGCCGTGCCATCCGTCGTCCTCCTCCCGCCGCACGTGGCGGCGCGTCGTCCCGGCGGGGCGCCGGGGTCGTCATCGGGTCAGGTCGCACGCGACGTCGGCGGCGGACGGGGCCTGCGCGCGGCGACGCGCTCAGCGCCGGCGGCGGCGCCCACCCGCGGCGGCACCGGCGGCGCGTCGTGCCGCGTCGTGGGCGCTCGTCCACCGCTCGACCTCGGCCGCCACGGGCGCAACGACGCGCGCGTCGGCGACGCCGGCCACGGCGGTGCGCAGCCGCCGGCGGGCCCGCGCGGCCTGCCGCCGACCCTCGGCCCAGGCGCCGACCGCACCGAGGAGCGCGAGGACGAGGCCGAGCACCAGTCCACCCAGCACCAGCGCGGTCGGCGCCGGCAGGGGCCCCCACTGCGGGGTCGACGGCTCGGGCAGCCGCAGGTACGCCAGCCCGGCGAGCACGCCGAGCCACAGCAGGCCCGCGACGGCGGCGGTCACGCCGACCCACTGCAGCACGTCGAGGGCGCGCGCCCACCACGGCGCCCGCGCCGGCAGCAGCGTCGTGCCGGCGACCGCCGCGTCCAGGGCGTCACCGAGCCCGTCCGTGCGCACGTCGTCGCGGACCCCGAGGACCCACGCGTCGGGCAGCCCCGCGGTCGCGTCGTCGCGCCACCGGCGCACGGCGTTGGCGGCGTGCGCCTGCACCTGCGGGCCCGCCGGCGGCAGGGACGTGCGGTCCGCGGTGTCGGCGTCCGGGGTGCCGGGGCGCAGGTGCAGCCGGCGCAACGGGTCGGGACGCAGCCGGGCGAGCACGCGCAACGGCGGCCAGCCCGTGCGGGCCCGTACGCGTCGCGCCGCAGACCGGCGGACCGCGTCGACGACCGTGGGCACTCCCGCCGCCTGCTCGAGCGCCGTGACGAGCGCGTCGGGCGACGGCAGGTCGCGGCGGCGCTCGGCGCCCCCGTCCAGCGCCGCGACCGCGCGCACGGCCACGTCCTCCACGTCCGCGCTCAGCCGGTCCGCCGCGGCCCGACGACGCTGCGCCGCCCGGGCCAGCAGCGCCCGCAGCTCCGCGACGCCCTCCCCGGTCCTCGCGCTCACCAGGACCGTCTCGACGTCGCCCAGGCCGTCCCGTGCGGCGAGCCGGCGGACGTCCTCCCGCCACGTCGTCCGGTCGTCCGCGGCCAGACGGTCGGCCTGGTTGAGCGCGAGCACCATGACGTCGGCGTGCCGCGCGAGCGGGCGCAGGTAGCGCTCGTGCAGGACCGCGTCGGCGTACTTCTGCGGGTCGAGCACCCACACGAGCAGGTCCGCCCGCGCGTACAGGCGCTCGGCGGTGTCGCGGTGCTCGGTGACGACCGAGTCGTGGTCGGGCAGGTCCAGCAGGACGAGGCCTGTCGGCAGTCCCCGGGCGGCGCCCGTGCCGTGGTCCAGCGCGCGCCGGTCCCCCACCTCGAGCCAGTCCAGCAGCGCGTGCACGTCCTCGTCCGCCGCCACGGCCGCCAGCGGGCGTGACGTCGTCGGGCGCAGGGTCCCGGGACGCGCGAGGTCCGCGCCGGCGAGCGCGTTGAACAGCGACGACTTCCCCGAGCCGGTCGCCCCCGCGAGCGCCGCCACCGTGGTCGCGGGGGCGAGCGCGAGGCGCTCGCGGACCTGCGCCACCACGCGCTCCCCCTCGGCGACGACCGCGCCGTCGAGCCGGTCGCCGGCGAGCTGCAGGCACCGGGCGAGCGCGTCCGTGCGCTCCGCCAGCCCCGGTCCGCTCACCGCGCGTCCTCGTCGCCGCCGACGAGACGACGCCACCACCCGCGCACGCCGCGCTCCCGCTCGCCGGTGCGCTCCCCCGCGTCGGGTGACCCCGCCGGCCCGCCGGCGGCTCGGGGCGGCAGCGCACCGACCCCGCGCAGGCGGCCCGCGGGCGCGCCGGCGGACGTCGCCGCGGCGACCCGGGGCTCGCCGGTCCGGCCGCCCTGCGCGCCGGGCAGCGGCGCCGACGCCACGCGCGAGGCCGCGGCGCGCAGGGCGCCGCCGCCGGCGTCCGCCGTGCCGAGCGCGTCGAGCTGCGCGGTGAACCGCGCCGCCTCCGCGTCGAGCAGGGCGCCCACGCGGGCGACGAGCCGCTCGTGCGCGGTGCGGGTGAGCCGGCGGACCGCGTCGTCGCCGAACACCGCCTCGAGCAGACGCTGGGCGAGCACGGCGGTGCCGCCCGCGATGCCGACCTCGGCACCCGTGAGACCGCCCGTCGACGCGAACACCGCGAGCATGAGCGCCGCGCCGAGGCCGTTGACCCCGAACGAGAGGGCACGCGCCTGCGTGCGGCGGTCACCGCCCTCGTCGGCGACCAGCTGCAGCACGTCGTCCTGCCACGCGCGCACCTGAGCCGCGATGTCCTCGCGCAGCCGGGCCGAGGAGCGCGACAGCGCGAGCCCGTCGAGCAGCGCGGCGCCGGCGGGGTCGGCCCGCCAGGCGGCGTGCGCGCGCTCGGCGGCCTGCTCCGCCGCGTCCAGCACGACGGCGTCGAGGCTGCGCCCGATCGCCTCCGCCAGGGCGGGCTCCTGCGCGCGGCGGCCGCGCACGGCGGCCGTCAGGCGGTCGCGCCACCGTGCCACGCGCTCCTCGACGGAGCGCATGAACTCGCCGGTCCCCACCACGTCCTGCCAGCGTGCCAGCACCTCGCCCCGCAGCATGCGCCCGTCCGACGTGGCGCGCTCGACGTCCACCAGCGCCGCCGCGTACGCCGCCTCCACGGCGGCGCGCAGGCGGGCGTCCGCGGCCTCCTGCGCGTCGGCGGCGTCCGCGACCAGCCCCGCGCGGACCACGAGGTCGGCGACGAGGCCGTCCCGGGTGCGCTCGACGACACCGCGCCGGGCCGCCGGGTCCGCCGCGAGGCGGGTGAGCCACTCCGCGACGGGCGCGACCGCCCAGTCGGGCAGGAGGCCGTCCTGCGGCTCGGCCTCGGGCACGACGAGCACCGGCGTGCCCGCGAGCCCGTGCTCGGCGAGCATCGACGCGAGGTGCTCGCGCACGGCGTCCTCCTCGCCGGGGTCGACACGGTCGAGGACGAGCGCGAGCTCGACGCGCCGCTGCGCGGCCGTGCCCAGCAGCTCCCACGGGACCGCGTCGGCGTAGCGGGCGGCGGTGGTGACGAACAGCCACAGGTCCGCCGCTCCGAGGAGCTGGCGGGCCAGTGCGCGGTTCTCGTCGACGACGGAGTCGATGTCGGGGGCGTCCAGCAGCGTGAGGCCCTGCGGGACCGCGTCGCTCGCGACGAGCCGCAGACCCGCCTGTCCCTGCTCGCCGGCGCCGCCGCCCGCCGCCGCTCCCCCGCCGACCAGACGAGCGAGGCCGGGCAGCACCCGGTCCGTCGTGAACCACCGGCCGTCGAGCGGGTGGTGCACGAGCACCGGCCACCGCGTCGTCGGGCGCAGCACGCTCGCGGAGGAGACCTCCTGGCCGAGCAGCGAGTTCACGAGCGTCGACTTCCCGGCGCCCGTGGACCCGCCGAGCACGGCGAGGACCGGGGCCGCCTCCGCCCGCAGCCGCGGCAGCAGGTAGTCGTCGAGCTGCTCGAGCACCTGGCGGCGCACCGCGCGGGCCTCGTCGACCCCGGTGCCCTCCAGCGCGAGGTCCACCTGCCGCAGCCGCAGACCGAGCACCTCGAGCGCCTCGACGAGGCCGCCGGTGCCGGCGCCGGTGCGCGTGCCCGTGCCACCGCCGGGCGTGCCGGCGTCGCCCGGCGCCGCCCCGGCGTCCGACGCGCCCGCCACCCCGCCGGACCCTGCGGGTCCGGGGTGCCGGGGAGGACGGGCGCGTCGTCGCTCACGGGTCGTCCGCCCGTCAGTCGCGCCGCAGCTTGCGGTGGGTGACGCGGTGCGGACGTGCCGCCTCCGGGCCGAGCCGCTGGACCTTGTTCTCCTCGTACGAGGCGAAGTTGCCCTCGAACCAGTACCAGCGGGCGGGGTCCTCCTCCGTGCCCTCGTAGGCGAGGATGTGCGTCGCCACGCGGTCGAGGAACCAGCGGTCGTGCGAGACGACCACGGCGCAGCCGGGGAACTCCAGCAGCGCGTTCTCCAGGGAGCCGAGGGTCTCGACGTCGAGGTCGTTGGTCGGCTCGTCGAGCAGCAGCAGGTTGCCGCCCTGCTTGAGCGTGAGCGCCAGGTTGAGGCGGTTGCGCTCACCACCCGACAGCACGCCCGCCGGCTTCTGCTGGTCCGGGCCCTTGAAGCCGAACGCCGCGACGTACGCGCGCGACGGCATCTCGACGTTGCCGACCTTGAGGAAGTCGAGCCCGTCGGAGACGACCTCCCACAGCGTCTTCTTCGGGTCGATGCCGCCGCGGCTCTGGTCGACGTACGAGATCGAGACCGTCTCGCCGATCTTCAGGTCGCCGCCGTCGAGGGGCTCGAGCCCGACGATCGTCTTGAACAGCGTCGTCTTGCCGACGCCGTTCGGGCCGATGACGCCGACGATGCCGTTGCGCGGCAGCGTGAAGCTGAGCCCGTCGATGAGCGTGCGCCCGTCGAAGCCCTTGACCAGGTCCTTGGCCTCGAGCACGACGTTGCCCAGGCGCGGGCCCGGCGGGATCTGGATCTCCTCGAAGTCCAGCTTGCGCGTGCGCTCCGCCTCGGCCGCCATCTCCTCGTAGCGGGCCAGGCGGGCCTTCGACTTCGTCTGCCGGCCCTTCGCGTTCTGGCGGACCCACTCGAGCTCGTCCTTGAGGCGCTTGGCGAGCTTCGCGTCCTTCTTGCCCTGGACCTGCAGGCGCTCCTGCTTCTTCTCCAGGTACGTCGAGTAGTTGCCCTCGTACGGGTACAGGCGGCCGCGGTCGACCTCGCAGATCCACTCCGCGACGTGGTCGAGGAAGTACCGGTCGTGGGTGACCGCGAGGATGGCGCCGGGGTACTGCTGCAGGTGCTGCTCGAGCCACAGGACGGACTCCGCGTCCAGGTGGTTCGTCGGCTCGTCGAGCAGCAGCAGGTCCGGCTTCTCGAGCAGGAGCTTGCACAGCGCGACGCGACGGCGCTCACCACCGGAGAGGACCTTCACGTCCGCGTCCGGCGGCGGGCAGCGCAGCGCGTCCATCGCCTGCTCGAGCTGGGCGTCGAGGTCCCACGCGTCCGCGGCGTCGATCGCCTCCTGCAGCTGGCCCATCTCGGCGAGCAGCGCGTCGAAGTCCGCGTCGGGGTCGGCCATGAGGGCCGAGATCTCGTTGTAGCGGTCGAGCTTGCCCTTGATCTCGGCGACACCCTCCTCGACGTTGCCGAGGACCGTCTTGTCGTCGTTCAGCGGCGGCTCCTGCTGGAGGATGCCGACGGTGTAGCCCGGGGACAGGCGCGCCTCACCGTTCGAGGGCTGGTCCAGCCCCGCCATGATCTTGAGGATCGTCGACTTCCCCGCGCCGTTCGGGCCGACGACGCCGATCTTCGCGCCGGGGAGGAAGTTCAGAGAGACGTCGTCGAGGATGACCTTGTCGCCGTGCGCCTTGCGCGCCTTGTACATGGAGTAGATGAACTCAGCCACTGACTGCTCGTCCGCCTCGGGTCGCTTCGGTGGGGACGCCGCCGGTCGGGGCGCGGGGGGCGGGACGTGCGTCCGTGCCCGGTCGCGCGCCGACCTGCGGCGTCGTCGGTTGCCGGTCCACCAGCCTAGGCGATCACCCGCGTCCGACGAGCGCGAGACGGTCCTGCGGGCGCGCGGCACCCGCCGCCGCGCCCGCCTCGTCGTCGACCTGCGGCCCCGGGTCCGGCGGCAGCTGAGCCGGTGCCTGCGCCCAGGGGTCCTCCGTCAGCGCGGCGGGCGCGTCGCCGTCGGTCGCGAGGTCCCCCGCCGCCGTCCCCGCTGCCTCCTCCGGCCGCGCACCGGCCGCCGCGCGGGTGCCGGCCGTGCTCCGCCGGAACCCGGTGGAGCCGAACACGAGGTCGTGCCCGAGCGCGACCGCCTCCAGCACGAGCTCGGTGCGCGCGCCGTCGGGCGACGCCCACTCCGACGTGCCGACGCGGCCGACCACGACCACCGGGTCGCCCTTGCGCAGCGACCGGGCCACGTTGTCCGCGACCTGCCGCCAGACCTTCACCGTCCACCAGACCGTCGGACCGTCCCGGTACGTGCCCGTGTCGCGGTCGTACACGCGCCGCGTCGAGGCGAGCCGGAACTGCGCGTAGGGGGTCCCGCCGCCGTCGAGGTGGTAGGCCCGCACGTCCGAGCCGACCCAGCCGACGACCGTCACGTCCTGGGTGTGTGCGCCCATGAGCTGTCCTGTCTGCCGTGGCCCCGCAGAGCGCGGGGCGTGTGGCGCCATCGTGCGGAGGCACAGCGCTGCGACGGGACGGCGGGACGCGCGGCGGTGGAGCACCGGGCGGGTCCGGCGGGCTGGGGACGGCTCGGCACGCGCCCGGACGGCTCAGGCCACCCGTGCGTCCGCGGCGGCCTGCTCGACCAGCTCGCGCGCGTGCCGGTGCTCGGCGAGCACGTCCTGCGTCGGGGCGAGCAGACGCACCCGGGCCACGGACTCCAGCGCGGACCTGCCGTCCGCGAGCACCCGCTCGGCGCGCCGGGCTGCCGACCGCCGGCGCACCACGGCCGCGGCGACCGCGAGGACGACGGCCGCCGCGAGCAGCGCGACCGCCACCACCGGCGGCGGCACCCAGCCCGGTGCGGCGCCCGCGGCGTCGGCCACGACCAGGCCCGCAGCGACGGCGCCGAGCACGCCCAGCACGAGCGCGAGGACCGTGAGCACCCGTGCCGGCACGGAGGCGCGCGCCGTGAGGGTCACCTGCGTCAGCGCGTCCCGGACGGCCAGCCGCAGCTCCGTGGGCGTGGCCACCCGGTCGCGCAGGTCCTCCGCCCACCGCCCGGGCAGGCCCTGCGTGACGGCGGTCAGCCACGCCGACCGGGCCAGGCCCACGCCGTCGGCGTGCACGTCGCCCAGCCGTGGCGGTCCCGAGGCGCCGCCGCGCACCACGGCGGCGACGGCCGACGCGACGGCGGCCAGCCCGGCGGCCGACGCGAGCCGGTCCACCACGGTGCCGAGCGCGAGCTGCGACGGCGCCGGCTCGCGCGAGCCGACCTGGTCCGCGGCACGCCGTGCGGCGGCGGCGACCTCCTGGTCCGCGTGCACCGCCGCGACCGAGCGCCGCGCCACGACCTCGGCGAGGGCGTCCCGCAGGTCGGGCACGCCCTCGCCCGTCACGGCGGACACGCCGTGGACGGGCACGTCGGGCAGCCCGTCCTCGGTGAGCAGGCGCCGCACGTCGGCGAGCAGGTCCTCCCGCACGTCCGGCGGCACGGCGTCGAGCTGGTTCATCACGAGCAGCATCGACGCGTCACGCCCCGCGAGCCGGCGCAGGTAGCCCGAGTGCAGCGCGTCGTCGGCGTACTTCTGCGGGTCGACCACCCACACGAGCAGGTCGACCTGCGGCAGCACGCGGTCGACGACCTCGCGGTGCTCGGGCGCGATCGAGTCGTGGTCGGGCAGGTCGAGCAGCACCAGGCCGCGCAGCGCGGCCTCGTGGTCGGCGTCCAACACGCTCTCGCGCTGGATCCGGTGGTCCGGGTCCACGCCGAGCCAGTCGAGCAGCGGGTCGCCGTCGGCACCCCACACGCACGCGGTCACGCGCGACGTCGTCGGTCGTCGCACGCCCACGTCCGCGAACCGCAGCCCGCTGACCGCGTTGAACAGGCTCGACTTGCCCGAGCCCGTGCCGCCGACGAGCGCCACCACGGTGTGGTCGACACCGAGCGCGAGCCGCTCGCGCACGCGCTCGACCGCCGCCCCCACGGCGTCGACCACCACGGGGTCGAAGCGCGTCCCGCCGACCGTCAGCGCCCCCTCGAGGGCGTCGACACGGGCTGCGAGCGCGGCCGTGTCGGCACCGCGCACCGCGCCGACCTCGCCGACCTCGCTGCCGTCCACGCCCGCGACGTCGTCACCGAGCTCCGGCTCGGGGTCCGCGGGCACGAGTGCTCCCGGGGCGGCGGGCACCGCCGCCGGCAGCACCGCCGGGACCGGCGGCGGGACGGCGACCGGGCTCGTGTCGTCCGTGCTCATGTCAGCCCTTGAGGACGGCGAGGCGCAGGCGCAGTCGCGAGGACGCGTCGGCGGCGAGGTCCGGGTCGGCGAGCGCCTCGTCGGCCCCCGCCCGTTCCACGTCGACCTGCGCGCGGGCGCGGCGCACGAGGTCGGCGCGCAGCTCCTCCGCGAGGGCGTCGGCCACGTCGGGGAGCAGGACGCGCAGGGCGTCGGCGGCCTCCTCCAGCCCGGCGGCCGCCGCGAGCGCGACCGCCGCGAGCCCGTCCTCGCCCACGGCCCGTGCGACGTCCCGCCGCCGGGCGGCGGCCTGCGGGTCCGCGGCCGGCGCGACGAGCGCGGCGCGCGCCGCTCGGGCGCCCTCCGCGGTCCAGGCCCGCGCGGCCCGCTCGGCGGCACCGGCACGGGGCTGGTCCCCGGCGGGCCACAGCGCGAGCAGCGACGGCGCACCGGGCGGGGCGTCCGGACCGGACAGGGCGGCGCGCAGGGTCGTCCCCGCGCGCTCGCCGACGGCCGTGAGGACGGCGGCCGCGGACTCGGTCAGGTCGGCGAGCACCGGCTCGACCGCCGCGGCCCGGCTGCGCGCGAGACGGGCCCCGCCGCGCACGCGGCCCGAGCGCCGCACCAGCCGCGCGAAGGGCTCCCCCTTGGCGGTCAGACCGGTCCACCGGGCGCGCACCGCACCGTCGGCGACGGCGCCCGCGCAGATCGTGCGCTCGGCCTCCTCGCGCGGACCGGCCGCGGCGTCGTCGAGCACGGCCGCGATCCGCTCCGCGGCGTCCGCCTGGTCCTGCACGGCCTCCGCGAGCTCGTCCACCCAGGGCCGCAGCGCCGCGAGCGCCCCGCGCAGGGTCCGGCCCACCACCGTCCGGGCCCGGTCCGGACCCGCCAGCATCGTCAGCCAGCGCAGCACGGGCGCCACGACGCGCGCCTCGAGGAGCCCCTCGTGCGGACCGACGTCGGGCACGACGAACAGCGGCGACCCGCCGAGCCCGTGCGCACGCAGACGGTCGAGGAGGTCGCCGCGCACCGTCGGCAGGCTCGCGGCGGGGACCCGGTTGAGGACCATCGCGATCGACGTGGAGCGTTCGACCGCGGCCTCGAGGACGCGCCACGGCAGCGCGTCGCCGTAGCGGGCCGCCGTCGTGACGAAGAGCCAGAGGTCGGCGGCCTCGAGCAGGCGGTGCGCCGACGCGCGGTTGGACTCGAGCACGGAGTCCAGGTCGGGTGCGTCGAGCAGCGCGATGCCGCGCGGCACGGTGTCCACGGCGACGGCCTCGACGCTCTCCAGCACCGGGTGGTGCGACAGCAGGTCGGTGTCCAGCGGGTGGTGCACGAGGACCGGTTCGCGCGTCGTCGGCCGCAGCACGCCGGCCGCGGTCACCTCGCGTCCCACCAGCGAGTTCACGAGCGTCGACTTGCCGGCGCCCGTCGAGCCGGCCACCACCACGACGGCCGGTGCGGACAGCTCGGTCAGGCGCGGCACGAGGTGCTCGCCGAGCTGGTCCACGAGACGGGCACGCGACGCGCGCGCCTCCTCGATGCCGTCCAGCTCGAGCGGGAACGTCGTCGCCTCCACGTCGCGCCGCAGGTCGCGGACGGCGTCGAGCAGGGACGTCTGGGCCAGGGGCCGCGCGAGGAGGTCCGCGGCGGCCGACCCGGACGCGGGCGCGCCGGCCGGGCGCCCGGACGTGGGCGCGGACGTCCGGGCGGGCACGATGCCGGGCTGAGCGCTCACGCACCCATTCTCGGTCCCTTCCGTGACCAGGCCAAACGCGGCACGCGGGTGACGGCTCGGGAACCGTGGCGCCCCCGCGACGGCGAGGCCGCGCACCGGGCGCCCGCACCGCCCCCGCCACTAAGGTGGTCGGCGTCGGCCCCGTAGCTCAACGGATAGAGCAACGGCCTTCTAATCCGTCGGTTGCAGGTTCGAGTCCTGCCGGGGGCGCCCAGGCCGGCGACGCGCTCGGCCGCCTCCTGCGGGCCGCCGCACCACGCCGGTGCGCCGCCTGTGCCCCGGACAAATGCGGTGACACCGCGCGTCCGCGCTGGTGGGATGGCACCACCGACACCCGCTCGCGACCACCCCGGACCCCGGGGTGCGCCGCCGCACGCCCAGGAGGCAGCCGTGCACCCGCTCAGCACCTACGACGCCGTCCGCTCCGACCACCGCGAGCGGCTCACCGCCTCCGCCCGGCTGCGCACGCGCGAGCAGCGCCGCGCCGTACGCCGCGCGGACGCCACCGGTCGCCCGCCGGATCGCCCCCGTCCCGCGCACCGCCGGGAGTGGACGCTCACGTCGTGAGCGCCCGGCCCACGCACCCCGCCGCACCACGGCCCTCGCCCGGACACCGGGCGAGGGCCGTGCTCGTGCAGGGGACCCGCACCCGGGGCGATGGTCCGACGCCGGGCTCGTGCGCGCCCCCGGCGCCCGCCCGCCCCCGTCCCCGCTCCCCGGGGGTCTGACCTCGTCCGACGCGTGGCGGAGCAGCACGGGCCCGACGTCTGCGCCGTGCTCGCCCAGCGGCGACCGGACGACCCCGGCGCGCCGCCGCCCGTGCCACCATGACGCCATGGCCCGACCCGTCCGACGCCGGCAGCCCGTCTGATGGGCCGCCACGCGACCGGGGCGCAGCCGGCGGCACCGTGGCCCCGTCGTCTCGCCGCCGCCGCCCTGCGGTGGGCCGGGCGCCTCGCACTGGGGGCGCTGACGGGAGGCGCCGTGCTCGGTGCGCTGCACTGGACGGGGATCACGGGGAGGTCGGCCACCGCCCTCGCCGCCGCCGCGGCGGTGCTCGTGGTCGTCGCCGCGGCGCTCGCGTCGACCGTGCCGCCGCCCCCGCAGGACACCGACGACAGGCGCGCGCAGACCCCGGACGGGTGGTCCTCCGGACCGCGGTCACACGGTCGCTGACGCCGCGCGCCTACGCTGTGCGGCGTGAGCACCCCAGGGACGTCCGCCAGCAGCGACCGCACCGACGCCTCCGCCGCCGCCACGAGCGCCGCGGCGCAGACGAGCGCCGACCGGATCGTCTGGATCGACTGCGAGATGACGGGCCTGGACCTGCAGCACGACGCGCTCGTCGAGGTCGCGGCCGTCGTCACCGACTCCGAGCTCAACGTGCTCGGGCAGGGCGTGGACGTCGTCATCGCCCCCCGCCGGCGGCGCTCGCGCAGATGGGCGACTTCGTGCGCACGATGCACACGACCTCCGGGCTGCTGCCGGAGCTCGAGCACGGCGTCACCCTCGAGGAGGCGCAGCGGCAGGTGCTGGACTACGTGCGGCAGTGGGTGCCCGAGCCCGGCAAGGCGCCGCTCGCCGGCAACTCCGTCGGCACGGACAAGACGTTCCTCGACCGGGACATGCCCGAGCTCGTCAACCACCTGCACTACCGCGTCGTCGACGTCTCGTCGATCAAGGAGCTGGCGCGCCGCTGGTACCCGCGGGTCTACTTCGCCGCCCCGGCAAGAACGGCGGGCACCGTGCGCTGGCCGACATCCTCGAGAGCATCGACGAGCTGCGCTACTACCGGGCGGCGCTGCTGCCGCCGGCCCCGGGGCCCGACTCGGCGACGGCGCGCCGTGCGGCTGCCGACGTGGTCGCCACGAGCGTGAAGCGGGGCTTCCTGGCCGAGTGAGCGCCGGGACGCGCGGCGCCCGGCTGCGCAGCCGGGCGCCGAGCCGGACCCGCGGCGCTGCGCGGGACGGCGCTGCGCGGGACGGCGCTGCGCGGGACGACGGCCCGTACGACGGCCGGGACGACGCAGGGCGCCGGTCCGACGACCGACGCCCTGCCTCACACGGGTGGCTAACGGGACTTGAACCCGCGACCCCCTGGACCACAACCAGGTGCTCTACCGACTGAGCTATAGCCACCATCGGGTGCGCCCGGGGCGCACCGAGAACCCCTCGCTCACGCGGAGGGCCGACGGAAAGTGTAGCGGGTGCCGGGCGTGCGTCTCGCCACCGGGAGACCCGTGGGCGGGGTGGGGCCGGTCACAGGCGCGCCGCGACCGCGTCCGCGAACCGCTCCGCCGCACCGTCCGCGTGCGCGAGGAACAGGGACGGCTCGGTGAGCTCGACCTCGAGCACGACCGGGTTGCCCTCGTCGTCGGGGATGAGGTCCACGCGCGTGTAGAGCAGCGGTGCGCGGTCGGGGAACACCTCCGCCAGCGTCGCCACGACGCGGTCGGCAAGGGCGCGCTCGACGTCCGTGGCGTCCCGCGCGGTCATCGCCTCGTCCCGGTGCAGCACACCCTCGGCGTCGGCGGCGCGGTAGGGCCCCTCGAGCTGGGGCGCCTTGCGGACGGAGTGGCTGAACTCCCCGTCGACGTACACGAGCGCCGTCTCACCCTCCGTGTCCACCCGGGTCAGGTAGCGCTGGAGCATCACGTGCCGGCCCACCGCGAGCAGGTTCTTCGCGTGCGTGATCGCGAGCGAGCGCGACGGGGTCTCGCCGGCGTCGTAGCGGCCCGTGTCGCGTGACCCGGCACTCACCGTGGGCTTGATGACGAAGTCGCCGAACGCCGGGAACCGCGTGTGGATCGCGCGGGCGTTCATCTGCCGCTCGGGGTCGAGCCAGATCGTCGGCACGATCGGGATGCCGCGCTGCTCCAGGTCGCGCAGGTACGTCTTGTCGATGTTCCACGTCACGACGTCGGCCGGGTTGAGGAGCGTCGACGTCCGCTCGACCCGACGCGTCCAGTCGGCGAACTGCGCGGGCCGGTCGCTGTAGTCCCAGGTGGACCGGATGAGGACGTGCGGGTAGGCGCCCCAGTCGACCGTCGGGTCGTCCCACACCACGGCGTCCGTCGGCACGCCGCGGTCCGCCAGCGCGGCCCGCAGCGGGTGGTCGTCCGCATCGAGGTCGGGCAGCTCGGCGCAGGTGGCCAGGGCGAGGCGTGCCGTCGGTTCGCTCACGAGGGGCACTGTACCCACGGCGTGTGACCGCGTGACGGCCGGGCGGTGACACCGGCCCGGTCAGGTCGCCGCCGGTCCCTGCTCCGCCGGGGCCGGGCGCCGCTCGCCCTCGGCGGTCAGCCGGTGCAGCGCACGCAGGACGACCTGCGCGCCGGCCGAGCCGACGAGCCGGTCCCCCTCCAGCACGGGGAGCACCGGCGTGCCGGTGACGTCCAGCGCGCGGGTGAGCGCCGCGACGACGTCGCCCAGCTCGTCCCCGACGCGCAGCACCCCGCCCCCGTGCGGACCGGTCGCGTCCCCCGGGGCGTCGAGGTCCTCGCGCGCGAGCCGGCCGAGCGCCAGCAGGCGGGCCGTGCGGCCGCGGCCCACGAGGTCGGCCACGGCGGGCGACGCCGGCCGGGCGAGGACCTCCAGCGGCGGGGCGACCTGCTCGACCCGGGCACCGGCGGCGAGGACGACGACACGGTCCGCCATCCGGACCGCCTCGTCCACGTCGTGCGTGACCATCATCACCGTGGTGCCGAGCTCCCGCTGCAGGCGCAGGAACTCCGTCTGCAGGCGGGCGCGGCCGACGGGGTCGACGGCCCCGAACGGCTCGTCCATGAGCAGCACCGGCGGGTCCGCCGCGAGCGCGCGCGCGACGCCGACCCGCTGCCGCTCGCCACCGGAGAGCTCGTGGGGCCAGCGCCGCCCGTAGCGGTCCGGGTCGAGGCCGACGAGCTCGAGCAGCTCGCCCACGCGCCGCCGCGTGCGTGCGCGGTCCCAGCCGAGCAGCCCGGGGACCGTCGCGACGTTCTGCGCGACCGTGCGGTGGCCGAACAGCCCCACGTCCTGGATCACGTACCCGATGCGACGGCGCAGCCGCACGGGGTCGGCGTGGGTGACGTCCTCGTCGCCGAGCAGGATGCGTCCCGACGTCGGCTCCACGAGGCGGTTCGCCATCCGCAGCGTCGTCGACTTGCCGCAGCCCGACGGGCCGACGAGCACGAGGAGCTCGTGCTCGTGCACCGTCAGCGACAGGTCGTCCACGGCGACCGACCCCGCGTACTCCTTGCGCACGCGCTCGAACCGGATGGCCGGAGCACGACCGTCGTCGTCCGTCACGGGCAGGGACGCTACTGCCGGCCACCGACGACGGCGACCGGGCCCGCCACGGGCACCCCCTGCCGGCCGCGGGACGGCGGGCGCGTGTCGGACCCCGTGGCTACGGTCGTCGCGTGCCTCCCGGTGCGGTCGGCGCCGCCCCTGCGAACCCGTGGCTCTCGTGGACCTACCTCGAGCGCAACGGGCAGGACGTGCTGCGCCACCTCGAGCAGCACGCGACCCTGACGGCGCAGGCGGTGCTCCTCGCCCTCGCCCTCGCCCTGCCGCTCGCGGCCCTCGCGCACGTGCGGCCCCGGGTCGCGGGCGCGGTCCTGGCCGGGACCGGGGTCCTGTACACGGTCCCCTCGCTCGCGCTGTTCGCCGTCCTCGCCCCGTACACGGGGATCGGACGCACGACCGTGCTCATCGGGCTGGTCCTGTACGCCCTGCTGGTGCTGGTACGCAACGTGCTGGCGGGCCTGCAGGGCGTGGACCCGGCGGTGCGGGACGCGGCACGCGGCATGGGCTACGGCCGCACCCGCACGCTGCTCGCGGTCGAGCTGCCGCAGGCGCTGCCCGCCGTCGTGACCGGCCTGCGCCTCGCGACGGTGAGCACGGTCGCGCTGGTGACGGTGGGCGTGGTGGTCGGCTACGGCGGGCTCGGGCAGCTGATGTTCCGCGGCTTCCGCAGCAACTACCGGGCCGAGGTCGTGACGGCCACGCTCCTGTGCCTGCTGCTCGCGCTCGCCGCCGACCTGCTGCTCGCGGCGCTCGGCCGGCTCCTCGTGCCGTGGCGGCGCGCGTCCCGGGGCGCCGACGGCACGGCGCCGCCGGCCGCTGACCGCGCCGGCGACGGCGCCGGGGCCACGGACGGGAGCGAGGCCGGGGAGGGCGCAGGCGCGCGCACCCCGGCGGCGGCGCGCCGGCGGGCGGGCACGGGGGCGGCGTGGACGTCCTGACCGAGGCCGTGCGCTGGCTCAACGACCCGCTCAACTGGACGGGCCGGCGCGGCGTGCTCGCGCTGACGGTCGACCACCTGCAGGTGTCGGCGGTCGCCGTGCTGCTCGCGGTCGCCGTCGCGCTCCCCCTCGGGCTGTGGCTGGGCCACCGCGGACGGGGCGCCACCGTCGCCGTCGTGGTCGCCAACACGACGCGCGCGCTGCCGACGCTCGCGCTGCTCATGCTGCTCGCGGCCAGCGGGTTCTTCGGCAACGGGGCGACCGCCGTGGCGTGCGCGGTGTTCGCGGTGCCGCCCGTGCTCGCCAACGCGGTCACGGGCGTCGCCGGCGTGCCCCCGGCCGTCCGGGACGCCGCACGGGGCGTCGGCATGTCGCCCGCCCGCGTGCTGTGGTCGGTGGAGGTCCCGCACGCCGTGCCGCTCGTCGCCGCCGGCATCCGCACGGGCGCGGTGCAGGTGCTGGCCACCGTGCCGCTCGCGGCGCTCGTCGGCGGCACGAGCCTCGGCACGGTCGTCGTCACCGGCTTCGGGACGCAGCGCTACGGCCAGGCCCTCGCGGGGGGCGTGCTCGTCGCCGCCCTCTGCCTGCTCGTGGAGGCGGCCCTGGCGGTGGCCGAGCGGGCGGTCACGCCGGCCGGCCTGCGCGCGCGGGACCGTGCCGCACGGCACGTCGCGCGGCGCCGCGGCCGCAGACCGGCACGAGCTCCGGTTGCCGCCGGCAGCGGCGGCCGGTCGAATGGGCCCCGTCCCGGGTCCTGACGCCCCCTCACGCACACGCCCCGTCACGCACCGGGCCGTCCCGCCGCGGTCCGCGGCGCACCGGCGGACCCCCGCACGCGGCGCCCACCGCGACCCCGACCAGATCCCGCACGTCCCGGCCGTCGACCCGCGGCCACCACACCGACAGGAGCACCCCATGCGCACGACACGGCGCACCCGCACCGGCACGCTCGCCGCGCTCGCCGTCGCCACGCTGGCCCTCGCCGGGTGCGGTGCGCCCGGCTCCGGCGGCGGACGGGCCGAGCCGACCTCCACGAGCAGCTCCGGCCTCACCACCTGCGAGCCCGTCGCGGGCGAGAGCCTGGTCGTGCTCGAGGACGACCAGGGCCTTCAGAACGCGGACAACGTGATCCCCGCGGTCAACGCGCAGGTCGCGCAGCAGCACCCCGTCGTCGTCGAGCTGCTGGACCGCGTCTCGGCGGCGCTCGACACGGACCGGCTCATCGAGCTGAACAAGGCCGTGGACATCGACCGGCGCACGTCCAGCGAGGTCGCCCGGGAGTTCGTCGCGGACGAGGGCCTCGCCGCCGACGAGCAGACCGGTGCGGGCACCGCCCTGACCGTCGGTGCGGCCAACTTCTCCGAGAGCCTGACGCTCGCCGAGATCTACGCCGAGGTGCTGCGCAGCGCGGGCTTCGACGCCCAGGCGCAGAGCATCGGCTCGCGCGAGACGTACCTGCCCGCGCTGCAGGACGGCACGCTGGCGGTCGTCCCCGAGTACGCGGCGACGCTCACGACCTACCTCAGCGCGCAGGTGAACGGTCCCGACGCCGAGGCCGGGGCGAGCGCGGACGTCGACGAGACCGTCGCCGCGCTCACGCCGCTCGCCGAGCAGAGCGGCCTCGTGGTCGGCGCACCGTCCGACGCCCAGGACCAGAACGCCTTCGCCGTGACCGCCGAGTTCGCGCAGGAGCACGACGTCGCCACGCTGTCCGACCTGGCCGAGACCTGCGGCGGCCTCGTGCTGGCCGGTCCGCCCGAGTGCCCGGAGCGGCCGTTCTGCCAGGTCGGGCTCGAGGAGACCTACGGTCTGGACATCGCCGAGTTCCGGTCGTTCGAGCTCTCCCTCATCGCGACCGCCCTGCGGCAGGGCGACGCCGCCATCGGTCTCGTGCTCTCCTCGGACGGCGCGCTCGCGTCCGCGCAGGAGTGAGGACCCGGCAGGAGTGAGGACAGGGCAGGAGTGAGGACCGGCAGGAGTGAGGACAGGGCAGGAGTGAGGACCGGCAGGAGTGAGGACAGGGCAGGAGTGAGGACCGGCAGGAGTGAGACCGGGCAGGAGTGAGGACCGCTCACGGTTCCTGCCGGCCGAGGCCGGCGCGTCGCGTGACGCGCCGGCCCCGGGCGGCGGAGCGGTCAGCGTCCGTCCTGCTCCAGCAGCCGCAACCACACCTCGCTGAGCGTCGGGTAGGACGGCACGGCGTGCCACAACCGGTCGAGCGGCACCTCGCTGACGACCGCCACGGTCGCCGCGTGCAGCATGTCGGCGACGTCCGGCCCGACGAACGTGGCCCCCACGAGCACGTCGCGCGCCCGGTCGACCACGACCTGCACGCGCCCCTCGTAGTGCTCGCCCGTGACGCTCGCCGCCGCCAGCGACCCCAGGTCGTACCCGAGGACGGCCACGTCGAGCCCGGCACTGCGCGCCTCGGCCTCCGTCCGTCCCACCCACGCCACCTGCGGTCGCGTGAACACGACCTGCGGCACGGCCGCGGCGTCCGCGGTCGCCCGGTAGCGGCTCCACGGACCGGCCTGCGCCTCGGCGTGCCGGGACAGCCCGCGCGGCACCCCGGGCCCCGGCTCCGCGCCGTCCGGGCGCGGGTCGAACCGGGCGGCGACCACGTCACCGACGACCCGCGCGTCGTACTTGCCCTGGTGCGTCGTGCCCGTGCGGCCCGTGACGTCGCCCACCGCGAACAGCCAGCCGCCCTCGACGCCCCGCACCTGCAGCGCGTCGTCGACCTCGAGCGCGTCCCCCGGGCGCAGCCCCAGGTTCTCGAGGCCGAGGTCCTCGGTGTTCGGCCGTCGGCCGGTGGCGACGAGCACCTCGTCCGCGTCGACCTGCTCGCGGCGCGGCCCGTCGCCCGCGGGACCAGACCCGTCCGGCCCACCGTGCTCGACGGTCAGGTGCACGCCGTCGTCGTCCCGCGCCGCCGCGACGACCGACGCACCGAACGCGACACGCACCCCGCGGGCGGCCAGGGCGTCCGCCAGCGCCTGCGCCGCGAAGGGCTCCGCCCGGGGCAGCAGCCGGTCGCCCCGGACGAGCACCGTCACGGTGCTGCCCAGGTCCGCGAAGGCCGTGGCCATCTCGACGGCGACGACGCCACCTCCGACGACCGCGAGACGGGACGGCACCACGTGCGCGCTCGTCGCCTCGCGGCTGGTCCACGGCCGGACGTCGCCGAGCCCGCCGGCGCGCGGGACGTCCGCCGCCGAGCCCGTCGCCACGACGACCGCGCACCGTGCGACGAGACGGGTGTCCTCGTCCTCGTGCGTCACGACGAGCTCGCGCGGCCCGGTGAAGCGCGCCTGCCCGCGCAGCAGGGTGAGCCCGGCCCCCTCGACCCACGAGACCTGCCCGGCGTCGTCCCAGTGGGACGTCACCTCGTCCCGGTGGGCGAGCACGGCGGCGACGTCGACGTCCCCGGTCACCGCGGCGGCGGCACCGGGCGCGTCCCGGGCCGCGGCGAGCGCGTCCCCGGCGCGCAGCAGCGCCTTGGACGGCATGCAGGCCCAGTAGGAGCACTCGCCCCCGACGAGCTGCGACTCGACGAGCGCCACCGACAGACCCGTCCGCGAGGCGCGGTCCGCGGCGTTCTCCCCCACCGCCCCCGCGCCGAGCACCACGACGTCGAACTCCTGCACCTCGCTGCCCACGCTGCCTCCCCGTCGCCGTCCGGGTGCCGCGCGGCACCCCCCAGCAGCGTCCCAGCCGCCGGTCGCGTGCACCACGGGGACGTGGGCGGTGGGGACGTGGGCCGGCACACGACGGGCCGGGCCGGTACGACGAAGCCCCGCCAGGTCAGGACCTGGCGGGGCTTCGTGGCTGGTACGCCCCCTGGGACTCGAACCCAGAACCCGCTGATTAAGAGTCAGCTGCTCTGCCAATTGAGCTAGAGGCGCGCGCGGCTCGACGAGATTAGCAGCACCGGGGCGCCGGGAGCGAACCGGAAGGCCCCCGTCAGCCCCCTGTGTGACCACCCTCACGCGCCGGGACGGCCGCGGACGGCGGCCCGCTGCCGCAGGTCAGGCCCCTGCGGACCCGCTGGACCCGGTGGCCGCGTCCGGCCGGCCGTCGTCGCCGTCCCACCAGGCGTCCGCGGGCAGTCCCTCGTCCGCGAGCAGGTCCGCGGAGGTGTCGCCGGTGGGTGCGAGGAGGTCGACGAGCAGGGTGAGCGGCACGTGCTCGGCCAGCAGCTCCTGCGCGTGCTGCGTGGCGTCGACGCCGTGCAGGCCGACCGCCTCCTCGAGCGCCTGGACCGACGCGGGCACGTCCTCGCCCGGCGTGCCGGTGGTCCCGGCGTCCTGCCCGTCCGTCGTCGGGGCGGGCGTCACCGCGCCGTCGTCCACGGTCGGCCCGTCGGGGCCCGTCCGTCCCACGTCCACGTCGCCACCTCGTCCCGGGTCGTCGTTGCCTCCATCATGCGCCTCGTGCGACGCGTCGTAGCCCCTCGCGCACCCAGCCGGTACAACGTCACAGGTACAGACCGGTTCCCTCACCGGTCCCCCGCGGCTGCGCGACGCCGTGCACGTCCTTCTCGCGCAGCAGCAGGTACGTGCTGCCGTCGAGCTCGACCTCCGCGCGGTCCTCCGGGTCGAACAGCACGCGGTCGCCGACCTCGACCTGGCGGACGTGCTGGCCGACCGCGACCACGTCGGCCCACGCCAGCCGCTTGCCCACGGCGGCCGTCGCGGGGATGACGATGCCCGCGCTCGACCGACGCTCGGCGGGGTCGCCCTCCACGGCCACGAGGAGGCGGTCGTTCAGCATGCGGATGGGCAGGTCGCCGGTGCGGGACGGGGTCGGTGCGCTCACGCGTCCGACGCTACCCGCCGCACGTAGGGTGGTCGGCGTCCCGTCCCCACCCCCACCGAGGAGCACCCGTGCCCCGCCTCGCCGTCGGCGACACCGCCCCCGACTTCACGCTGCCGACCGCCGACGGCGGCACCGTCACGCTCTCGCAGCTGCGCGGGCAGCGCGTCGTCGTCTACTTCTACCCGGCCGCGGGCACACCGGGCTGCACGACGCAGGCGTGCGACTTCCGGGACTCGCTGGCGTCCCTCCAGGGTGCGGGGTACGCCGTCGTCGGCGTCTCCCCCGACGAGGTGGACAAGCTCGCGGCGTTCGCCGCGGCGGAGCACCTGACGTTCCCGCTCGCGTCGGACCCGTCGCACGCGGTGCTCGAGGCGTGGGGCGCGTGGGGCGAGAAGAAGAACTACGGGCGGACCGTCGTCGGCGTCATCCGCTCGACCGTCGTCGTGGACCCCGAGGGGACGGTCGCGCTCGCGCAGTACAACGTGCGGGCCACCGGGCACGTCGCCAAGCTGCGCCGCGACCTCGGCATCGACTGACCGGCCCGGGTGGCCGCGCACCCGCGTGTGCCACACTCGACCGGCCGCGGGAGTGGTGAAACGGCAGCCACGCCAGGTTTAGGTCCTGGTGCCCGAGAGGGCGTGCGGGTTCGACTCCCGCCTCCCGCACCACGAGCGGGGACGGCGCGGCACCGACGCCGCGGGCCCTGGGGCGCCGCGGCGTCGGTGCCGTCGTCCGGGTGGTCGTCCGGGTGCCGTCGTCCGGGTCAGGCCCCGGTCACGGTCAGCGGAACGGCAGGGAGAGCACCGAGTCGCCCGTCGTCACCGTGCTCGTGGCGGACCCGATCGCGTTCCACAGCGCGACCCGGACGGTGCCGTCCCGCAGGTCCCCCAGCGCACCCGTCGCGCGCTCGAGCCCGGCCGCCTGCGTGTAGCGCTCGACGCCGGGCAGGGGGTCCGTCGCGAGGTAGCGGTACACCTCGACGCGGTCCCACGTCCCGTCCCCGGTCAGGTCGTAGGACACCGAGACCCGCGTGGCGTTGCCGACGGTCGTGCCGGCGTCGACGCCGAGGTCGAACGCCGTCGCGGCACCCGTCGCCCGGCCGGTCAGGCCGGTGGCCTGCAGGACGAGCGCACCCGCGGGCTCCACGGCCGTGTCGATGCCGACCGCGGCCGGCACCGTGAGCGTCCCGTCGTCCCCGGGCGCCGGCACGAGACGTCCCGACGTCCCGAGCGCGAGCTCGAAGCCCGGCGCGGGGGTCGGCGACGCGGTCGGCGTGGGCGTCGGGGTCGCGGTGGGCGTCGGGGACGCCGTCGGCGAGGGGGACGTGGTCGGCGACGTCGTCGGCGACGGGGACGCCGTCGGCGAGGGCGACGTCGTCGGGACCGGCCCGCCCGGTGCACCGCCGCCGCTCCACCGGTGCGCGCCGGTGGTCACGGTGCGCCCCGCGGGCACCTCGACGCTGGTGCCGTCGGAGAAGGTCACGGTGCGCGTCCGCGACGTCACGTTGGCCGCGACGTAGGTGCGCCGGCCGTCCTGCGTGAACACCGCCGACAGCGGGCTGTCGCCGTGCACGGACGCGTCGAGGGTGCCGAGCGCCGCCAGGTTCGCGATCCAGTGGTAGGTGTGCGCGCGGGACTCGCCCTCCTCGACCGGGTACCCCGGGTTCTGCGTGAGCAGCCGCAGGGCCCGGGGCGCGTCACCCAGCGCGAGGTAGCTCCACAGGATGTCCTGCCACACGGTCGGCGGGCCGCCGTTGACCTCCTCCAGCTCGGCGTAGTTCTCCACCACGTCGTCCGGGCGCAGGCCGAGGTACAGGTGCGAGCCGGTGATGGGCAGGGTGTTGATGCCCTGGATCATCTCGGCCTCGCCGCTGAACCACGTCGAGTACGTGCCGCCGTCGCCCCAGACCATGCCGAGCACCGAGTGCCCGAAGCCGTCGGGGATCGCCTCGGCCTGGTCGAACCAGTACTCCTGGATGGCCGCGGCCTGCGTCGCGTACAGGTACGCACCCGCGTCGCGCACGGCCCGGTCGCCCGTCGCCTCGCCCCACTGCACGAGGGCGCCGGCGAAGTTCATGCCCTCCGAGCTCGACTCCTGGTTGTTCCCGGCCACGAACGCACCGTGCCCCGACGCCCAGTCGTGCCCCGCGTAGACGTCGAAGTCGCGCAGGTACGGGAACCGGGTCTCGTCCCGGTCGTAGCCGTTGGCGTCGCGCACGAGCAGGTCGACCATGCCGCCGTACTCCTCGTCGGAGGCCCACTGCGGGTCGAACCGCGCGAGCGTGGCCGCCGCCGCGACGTAGTAGCCGTAGTGGAAGTGGTGGTCGTTCAGCTCGGTGTCCGAGCCGTAGGAGCCCGGGTACCCGATGAGCGTCCCCCACCGCGCGTCGTACGCGAAGAGCTGGCCGGTCTCGCCCTCGTCGGCCGTGAACCAGTCCGTCAGGGTCGCCTGGATGCGGGCGAGCGCGGCGTCCCGCAGGTCCGTGCGGCCCAGCTGGTCCGCGATCTCGACGATCCGCGTGGCGCGTCCCAGGGCCTTGCCGGTCCAGTAGGTGTCCGCCCGCAGGACGGGCATCGGGTCGTCCGCGACCTCGTCGAGGAGCGCGTCGAGGCGTGCGCGGGCGTCGCCGGTGGCGGTGGCGACGGCCGGCACCTCCGGCAGGACCCCCGTGAAGGGCGTGCGGGTGGTGAACTCCGTCGCGTCCACGTACGCGGTCATGGTGCCGCGTGCGCTGGGGTACGTGCCGAAGGCGCTGCCGCCGGCCACGTCGTCGACGTAGCGCTGCTGGTGCGGGTAGAGCGCGACGAGCGTGCCCCGGGCGCTGCCCTCCAGCGGCGTCGTCGTGAGCCGGTACGTCGTCACGACCTCACCCTCGGCGGGCTGGTAGGAGTAGTCCGCGCGCGTGTCGGTCACCTCGGCGAACGCGACGGGCGCGAGCGCGCGCAGCGCGGCACGGCGCTGGTCGTCCGTCGCGGACGCGTCCGTGGCGAGCGCGCCGACCGCGAGGTAGCCCTTGCCCGCCAGCGACGAGCGCAGCGTCGAGCCGTCCACGGTCCAGGACGCGCCGGACGGGGCGAACGCGACGTAGTCGTGCCCGTTCGCGGTGAACCCGAGCGTGGCGCCGTCGCGCGACCACACGCGCACCTGCGCGCCGGACGTCAGCACCGCGTCGCCGCCGTCCACGTGGTACCAGCTCACCGGCAGGCCGTGCCCGATCGTCGCGCGCAGCGACTGCTCGCCGTCGGACCACGACGGCGTGACGGTCCAGTCCGACCAGTCCGCGACCTGCACCGTCGGCGCGTCGAGGCCCTCGACCCCGACGACGACGTCCTCCGTGTACGGGAAGTGGAACTCGCCGATCCCGCCGGGCGTGCCGGACAGCGTCGCCTCGCGGGGCGTCGACAGGCCGAGCCCACCGGTCGTCGGCTGGTACGACACGGGATGGGCGTGCAGCGGCTGGGACGTGCGGCACTCCAGCCGCTTGTACAGCAGGGAGGACCACCAGTCGTTCGTCGGCACCGCACCCTGCGGGGCGTCGTCCGTCAGCGCGGACCGCGGGTCCGCCTCGACGGCGTCGCACCCCTCCGGCGTGGGCCCGACCGGCGTCGCCGCGTAGCTGCCCGCACCGACGGGCACGACCTCGGCGGCCGACGCGGCCTGCGGCACGAGGACGAGCCCGCCCGCCGCGGCGACGGCGAGGGCCGCGAGCGCGGCGGTGGAGCCGCGCGCCCGTCGGCGCGGACGCCCTCCCGAGGAGGGGGACGAGGGCATGGTGGTGCCAGGTGGCAAGGACGTGATGTGCATCGAGAAACCCCCTGGCGGCGCCCTCCGGGGGCGGCGGCGCCGCCGTCTCACCGGGTCGACTCCGTCGTCGGCCCGTCTCGCTCCCGGCGGACCCCCGTTGGTCGCGCACGGCGTGGAAGCGATCTCACCACGGTAGGTCGGCGTCGGCGCGGTCCGCATCCGGAACGGCCGACCCGCTGCCTTCGGACGCGCCGAGGGGCGCCCGCCGTGTCGGCGGACGCCCCTCGGGACGGTGCTCGTGGCGAGCGGCGCGGTCTCGGACCTGCGCGGTCTCAGACCTGTGCGTCGGCACCCTGACGGGCGGCGATCTGCGCACGCACCTCGTCCATGTCCAGGTCCTTCACCGCGGTGACGACCTGCTCGAGCGCCGGCGCGGGCAGCGCGCCGGCCTGGTTGAAGACGAGGATCCCGTCGCGGAACGCCATGAGCGTGGGGATCGACGTGATCTGGAGCTCCGCGGCGAGCTGCTGCTCGGCCTCGGTGTCGACCTTCGCGTGCACGATCTCCGGGTGCTGCTCGGACGACGCCTCGAAGACGGGGCCGAACATGCGGCAGGGCCCGCACCAGGACGCCCAGAAGTCCACCAGCACGATGTCGTTGTCCTTGATGGTGTCCGCGATCGTGTCGGCGGTCAGCGCTGTCGTGGCCATGTGCTCTCTCCTCCTGGCGGTTGCGTGCGGTACAGCGCCCGCGCGCGCCGCGGTATTCCCCGGCGCTGTGACGCGGACCGCCCGACGGACGCCCGCGTGCCGCTGGTCGGCGCACGGGCCGGCACGCGGTAGAACTGCACGGTGACCGCGTCCGCCGAGTTCCCCCGCGACCCCGAGCGTCCCGCCGGCTGGCTCAGCCCCGAGCAGATCGCCACCGTCCGCGCCCAGGTCCCCGTCCTCTACGTCGACGCCGTGCCCGTGCGGGTCGACGAGTCCGGCGACGTCGTCGCGGTCGGGCTGCTGCTGCGCGTGACGCCCGAGGGCGTCATGTCCCGCGCGCTCGTCTCGGGCCGGGTCATGCACCACGAGCGCGTGCGCGACGCGCTGCTGCGGCACATCGAGAAGGACCTGGGCCCCATGGCGCTGCCGCAGGTGCCCGCGTCGCCGCAGCCCTTCACCGTCGCCGAGTACTTCCCGACCCCCGGCGTGACGCCGTACCACGACCCCCGCCAGCACGCGGTGTCCCTCGCCTACGTCGTGCCCGTCACGGGCGACTGCCGGCCCCAGCAGGACGCGCTCGACCTCGCCTGGCTCACGCCCGAGGAGGTCTGCACCGAGGCCGTGCAGGTCGAGATGAACGGCGGCCAGGGGCTGCTGCTGCGCCAGGCGATGGCCTGGGTGGGACGCCTGCCCTGACCTGTCGACCGGGACCGTCCGCGCGAGGCCTGGGTCCCGGCTCGGGCCCGGCCCCCGGCCCTCGGTCAGCCGAGCGCGAGCTGCGGCCAGTCCGCGAGGTCGGCGCGCAGGGCGCGGTCGTGCGTCGCGACCACGACGGCGGCGGACGTCGCGCGCAGCGCCGCCGTGAGCTCGTCCACCAGGCCGACCGAGAGGTGGTTCGTCGGCTCGTCGAGGACCAGCACGTGCGGGGCCGACAGCAGCGCGCACGCGAGGTCGAAGCGCCGGCGCTGCCCGAGGGACAGCTCGCGCAGCGGCCGCTCGAGGTCCTCCTCCGTGAGCAGGCCCAGCGACGCGACGGGCACGAGCCGCTCCGGGTCGAGCAGCCCCGACTCGAGCAGGCGCAGCGCGTGCTTGGCGTACGCGTCGAACGCCGTCGGGGGCGCCTCCCCCGTGGCCGGCGGGGCCACGTGCTCCGCCGGCCCCTCCTGGCCGAGCACGCCCAGGCGCACGTGCGGCCCGACCGCGCGCGAGCCACGGTCGAGGGGGACGGTGCCGGCCAGCGCGGCGAGCAGCGTCGACTTGCCCGACCCGTTCGGGCCGGTGACGAGGAGCCGGCCCGCGGGCGGGACCTCGAGCCGGCGGCCCGGCAGGTCGAGCCGTCCCGCGACGCGCGGGGCGCGCAGGTCGAGCAGCGGGCCCCGGGCCAGTGGGGCGGGACGGACGGCAGGTCCGGGAAGGTCAGCGTCGGCGGCGGCACCGGCACCTCCACGGCGTCGCGCTCCAGCTGCTGCACGAGCCGGTCCGCCGCCTTCACGTGCGTGCGCGCGCGCGTCCCGCGGCGGTGCTTCTGGGAGCCCTTCGGCGGGCGCCACTCGTCGGACAGGCCCTCGTAGGACGCGTCGAGCCGCGCGGCGAGCACGTCCGCGCGCTTGCGCTCCGCCCGGTACCGCGCGCGCCAGCGGCGCAGCATCTGGTCCCGCGCGAAGCGGTAGTCCGCGTACCGCGCGGCGCCGTAGAGCACGGGCCGCCCGTCCATCGACGGGTCCATGTCGAGGATCGCGGTCATGACGTCGTCGAGCAGGCGCCGGTCGTGCGTGACGATGACGAGCCCGCCGTGCCATCCGCGCAGCCGCTCGGTGAGGTGGTCGATGCCGGCCGCGTCGAGGTGGTTCGTCGGCTCGTCGAGCAGCAGCAGGTCGCTGCGCTCGGCGATGCGGCACGCCAGGCGCACGCGGTACCGCTCGCCGACGCTCAGCTCGTCCAGCCGGCGGTCGCGGTCGCGCGGAGCCCCGAAGCGGGCCAGCGCCTCGTCGACGCGGCGGTCGACGTCCCACGCCGCGAGGTGCTCGTACCGGGCGATCGCGGCCGACAGCCACGCGACGTCGCCCCCGTCGTGGTCGAACGCGTCGATCGCGGCCTGCAGCTCGTCCGCCGCCGTCCGGGCGGCCGCGAGCGTGGCGTCCACCAGCGCGCCGACCGTCTCCCCCGCGCGCACGTCGAGGTCCTGCTCGACGACGGCCAGCGTCCCCTGCCGGCGCACCCGGCCCTGCTGGGGCTGCAGGCGGCCGGCCAGGACCGCGAGCAGCGTCGACTTGCCCGCGCCGTTCTCGCCGACCAGCCCGATGCGGTCCCCGGCCGACACGGTCAGGTCGAGCGCGTCGAGCACGGGCCGCCCCGGGTAGCCGAAGGTCACGCCCTCGGCGACGAGCTGCACCTCGCCGGGACGCGCCGGGGCCCCCGCCTCACTCATCCGCCCAGGGCCGCCACGACCGCCGGCACGAGCGCCCGGAAGGCCCGGCCGCGGTGGCTGATCGCGTTCTTCTCCTCGGGCGTCAGCTCCGCGCACGTGCGGGTGTCGCCGGCCGGCACGAGGACGGGGTCGTAGCCGAAGCCCCCCGCGCCGAGCGGGGCCGTCGCGAGCGTGCCCTCGAGGGTGCCGAGCTCGACGTGCTCCGTCCCGTCCGGCGTCACCAGCGCCGCCGCGCAGACGAACCGCGCCCCGCGGTGCTCGGGACGGACGTCCGCGAGCTGTGCGAGCAGGAGCGCGAGGTTGGCGGCGTCGTCGCCGTGCCGCCCGGACCAGCGGGCGGAGAAGATGCCGGGGGCGCCGCCGAGCACGTCGACGGCGAGCCCGGAGTCGTCCGCGACCGCCGGCAGACCGGTGTGCGCCGCGAGCGCGCGGGCCTTGATGAGCGCGTTCTCGGCGAACGTCACGCCGTCCTCGACCGGTTCCGGCGCACCGACGTCCCGTGCGCCGACGACCGCCTCGGGCGGCAGGCCCGGCAGTGCGGGCGCCAGGATGGCGCGCAGCTCACCGATCTTGTGCTGGTTGTGCGTGGCCAGGACGAGCCGGGCACCCGCGGGGACGCTCACGCCGTCACCCCCGTGCCCTGCGCGGCCCGCGTGGCGGAGCCGTCGGAGGGCTCGGCCGCGAGCGCGGCGGCCTGCAGCCGGGCCAGCTCGGCGGTGCCCGCGAGCGCGAGGTCGAGCATCGCGTCGAGCTCGGCGCGGTCGAACGGCGCGTGCTCGGCCGTGCCCTGCACCTCGACGAACGTGCCGGATCCGGTGACGACGACGTTCATGTCGGTCTCCGCCCGCACGTCCTCCTCGTAGGGCAGGTCGAGCACGGTGCGGCCGCCGACCACGCCGACGCTCACCGCCGCCACGGAGTCCGTCAGCACCTGCTTGCCGGGCTTGACCAGGCGCTTGCGCTGCGCCCACGCGACGGCGTCCGCGAGCGCCACGTAGGCGCCGGTGATGGCGGCGGTGCGTGTGCCGCCGTCCGCCTGCAGCACGTCGCAGTCGAGGACGATCGTGTTCTCGCCGAGCGCGGCGACGTCGACCACCGCACGCAGCGACCGCCCGACGAGGCGCGAGATCTCGTGCGTGCGCCCGCCGACGCGTCCCTTGACCGACTCGCGGTCCGACCGGCTGCTGGTCGCGCGGGGCAGCATCGCGTACTCGGCCGTCACCCAGCCCTCGCCGGAGCCCTTGCGCCAGCGCGGCACCCCCTCGGTGAAGGACGCGACACAGAGCACCTTCGTGCCGCCGAACTCGACGAGCACGCTGCCCTCCCCCGCCTCGAGGAAGCGCCGCGTGATCGTCACGGGCCGCAGCTGGTCGGCGCGCCGCCCGTCGGCGCGCAGGGGGAGGTCAGACGTCGGAGCACCCATGCCCCCGACCCTACGTGCCCCCGCCCCGGCACCACGCCCCCGTCCGCCCCCGCCGAGCGCACCACTCCCCCGCCGAGCGCACCACTCCCCGGACGAGCGCACCGGACACGACAGGCGCGCTCGCCCGGCGAGCGGCGCGCTCGGCGTCATCCGACGCCCGCTCGACGGAGGCGGCCGATCATGGGGGCGCCCGTCCACGCGTCCTGCCACGTCCAGCGGACCACGGTGACGCCGGTGGCGCGGATGCGGTCCTCGCGGACCTTCTCGCGCCAGACCGCCTCGGCCGGGTCCTCGACGTCGCCTCGGTACTTCAGGCGCCCGTCGAACTCGCCGACGACCCGCGCGGCGGGCCACCAGAAGTCCACGCGCCCGGCGAACCCGTGCGCGTCGGTCACGACGTGCTGCAGCACGGGCGCGGGCAGGCCGGCCTCGTCCATTCGCACGCGGCTCAGCGACTCCCCGGCCGACTCCGCTCGTGCGTCCACCAGATCGACCACGCGCCGCGCGACGCGCGAGCCGCGGGACCCCCGCTGCAGCAGGTGCAGCTCGTCCTGGAGCGCCTCACGGTCCGCCAGCCCTGCACGCAGGGCGTGGTCGCCGGCCACCACGCCCGCGACCACGCCGCCACGGCGCGCCAGGTCCACGACCGTGCGTGCGACGGGCGTCACGAGCAGCCCGGCGACGAGCACCGGTTCCACCGGCACCGCGGTGGCGTGGCGGACCACGTCCCCTCGGGAGCGGCCACCGTCCGCTGACGCCCGCACGACGTGCACCCGGTCGTCCGGCCGTCCGACGAGAGGCAGTCCGTGGACCACGGCGGCCGACCAGTGCGACAGCACCGGCGGCTCCTGTGCCGCCGCGACGACCGCGCCGATCCGGGCGCGGTGCCGCTCCACGACGTCCCAGCCCGCCCACTCCTGCGCGGGTACGTAGGCCGAGCGGCGCACCCGGTGCAGCTCACCCCTGCGCAGCGGCCCGACGACGTCGTCGTAGCTGCGCCCGCGACGTCCGACCGAGGCCGCTCCCACGTGCACCAACGCCGGCACGGGCACCGTCCGGCTGCTCTCCACGTCCACTCCGCGACGGTGCCACCGTCGCCGCACGGCCGCCCACCTCCGTCCACAGCCCCCGCGAGCGCACCACTCCCCGGTCGAGCGCACCGGACACGAGTGGTGCGCTCGCGTGACGAGTGGCGCGCTCGCGGCACGAGGGGAGCGCGCCGAGTGGATCAGGGACGCGCTCGCAGGGGCGCCGGCCCCGCCGATGGGCGGCGGCAGCGCGCGGGCTAGGCGAGCGCGCCACAAGTCGGACGAGCGCACCGGACACGAGTGGTGCGCTCGCGCGACGAGTGGCGCGCTCGCGGCACGAGGGGGCTCGGTGGGTCAGAGGCGGACCGTCAGGCCCGGGTGGGCGAGGGTCGTGGGGCCGTCGTAGACGGCGGCCGCCTCCGCGAGGGTGCGCTCGGGGTCGTTCCAGGCCGGGACGTGCGTGAGGACCAGGTGCCGGGCGCGCCCCCGCACCGCGGCCTGCGCCGCACGGCGACCCGTCAGGTGGACGCCGCGCACCGCGTCGTCGCGACCCTCGTGGAACGCCGCCTCGGCGAGCAGCACGTCCGCGTCGGCCGCGAGGGCGTCCAGCCCCTCGCACGCGTCGGTGTCCCCGCTGTACGCGAGCACCACGGTGCGGGACGGGTCGTCCTCGGCGGGGCCGCTGACGCGCACGCCGAACGCCGGGACGGGGTGCAGCACGGGCACCGGCTCCAGGGTGAGCGGCCCGACCGTCACGGGCCGTCCGGGGACCCACGTGCCCACGTCGAACTGCTCGCCGGTGTCCGTCGCGGGGTCCTTGCCGGCGATCTGCGCGATGCGCTCGACGGTGCCCTCGGGACCGAGGACGCGCAGCGGCGGCAGCGGACCGTCCGGGCGGTAGCGCCGCAGGACCCCGAGCACCGCCATGTCGGCCACGTGGTCGGCGTGCAGGTGCGAGAGCGCGACGGCGTCCAGCGCCGTCGGGTCCCCGTACCGCTGCAGCGGGCCCAGCGCGCCGTTGCCGAGGTCGAGCACGACCGACCACGTGCGCCCGTCCGCGTCCTCGGCCTGCACGAGGTAGGACGACGCCGCGGAGTCGGGACCGGGGAACGAGCCCGCGCAGCCGACGACGACGAGCCTCATCGCAGGACCCCCCGCAGCGCGGCGCGCGGCTCGACGACGTCGACCTCGGGCCCGAGGAACCGCCGTGCCAGCGCGGTGAACGCCACCGGGTCGCCCGTGGCGAGGAACCGGTGCGTGGGCGGCCCCGACGACGGGTCGCGCTCGAGGTCGTGCGCGACGAGCTGGCGGTAGACGTCCTTGGCGGTCTCCTCCGCGCTCGAGACGAGCGTGACGTCGTCGCCCATGACGTACGAGATCGCCCCGGTCAGCAGGGGGTAGTGGGTGCAGCCGAGGACGAGCGTGTCGACGCCCGCCGCGCGCACGGGGGCGAGGTACTCGTGCGCCACGTCCAGCACCTCGGGGCCCGAGGTGACGCCGGCCTCGACGAGCTCGACGAACCGCGGGCAGGCCTGCGTGGTCAGCTGCACGCGCGCGACCGCGAAGGCGTCGTCGTACGCGCGCGAGTCGATGGTCGCCCGGGTGCCGATGACGCCGATGTGCCCGTTGCGCGTCGCGGCGACGGCACGGCGCGCCGCGGGCAGGACCACCTCCACCACGGGCAGCCCGCGACGCAGGGTGTACCGCTCGCGCGCATCGCGCAGGACGGCCGACGACGCGCTGTTGCACGCGATGACGAGCATCTTCACGCCCGCGTCCACCAGGTCGTCCATGACCTCGAGCGCGTGCGCGCGCACCGCCGCGAGCGGCTTGGGACCGTACGGCCCGTTGAGCGTGTCGCCGATGTACAGGGTCGACTCCGTCGGCAGCTGGTCCAGCACCGCACGGGCCACCGTGAGCCCGCCGACGCCGGAGTCGAAGATGCCGATGGGGGCGTCGTTCACGCGTCCGAGACTAGTCGTCGGACCGTGCCCCGCCCGGCGGCCGCGCGTCGTGTGCGGCCAGCATCACAGCGAGCAGCGACTCCTGGAGCCAGGACAGTGCGCCGTACACGGACGCGAGGTACGTGCGCACGTCGTCCTCGGGTGCCGTCGCGAGGCCGTCGTAGAGCGCCTCGGAGTCGGCGTCGGTGCGGATCTCGAGGCGGTCCGCCAGGACGAGCCGCAGGTCGGTGAGGGTGGCCGCCACCTCGTCCGCCGACGCCGGGGCGACGACGAACGCGTCCTGCGGCCACCCGGGCTCACCGTGCACGAGCGCGGTCCACAGGCAGCGCAGCCGGGCGATCTTGCGGGCGCGCAGGTCGTCCTCGGTGAGCCGGCGGAACTCCGCCGCGACCTCGGGGTCCTCGCGCGAGGCGTCGGGCAGGAGCCGGCGGACCGCCGGGTCGTCGGGCGGCGGCAGCGGCGCGGTGCGCACGCTCCAGGGGCCCCCGGTCGTCGCGTCGCCGGGGCGGGCACCCGGTCCCGCCCCTGGCCGGCGGGCGGGCCGTCCTCGAAGCGCCCCGCCCCGAGCAGCTCGGCCACGTCGGCGACGACCGACGCCACCACGGCCCGCTCGCCCGGGTCCAGGCGGGCCACGTACCGGCCCTTCTGCCGGCGGAACGCGCGCATCACTCGCCCCCGCGCTGGAGCGTGGCCCACAGGCCGTACCCGTGCATCGCCTGCACGTCGACCTCCATCGCCTCGCGGTTGCCGGTCGACACGACGGCCCGCCCCTCCTCGTGCACCTGCCGCATGAGCCGCTCGGCCTTCTCCCGCGGGTAGCGGAAGTAGGTCTGGAAGACGTAGGTCACGTACGACATGAGGTTCACGGGGTCGTTCCAGACGATGGTCACCCAGGCGTCCGCGAGCCCGGTGGCCTCGTCGGCCTCGACGGTCGTGTCGGGCACAGCGGTCGGGGCGGGCACGCCCCCACTGTAGGTGCGCCCGGCCGGCCTCCCCAGCGCGCGACGTCCCCCGAGACGCCCGGCGCGCGTGTGCGCCGGTCCCCTCGCGTCTACGTTGACGCCATGACCGACACGCGCGAGCGCGACGCCGTCGCACCCCCGGCCGCCCCGACGGCCAGCACGGCCCTGCTCACCGACCGCTACGAGCTGACGATGCTCCAGGCCGCCCTCGCCGACGGCACCGCCCACCGGCGCTGCGTGTTCGAGGTCTTCAGCCGCCGGCTGCCCAACGGCCGCCGGTACGGCGTGCTCGCCGGCACCGGTCGCGTGCTGGAGGCGCTCGAGACGTTCCGGTTCGGCAGGGCCGAGCTCGACTGGCTCGCGGACGAGCGCGTCGTGGACGACGCGACGCTCGAGTTCCTCGCCGGCTACCGGTTCACCGGCTCCGCCGTCGGGTACGCCGAGGGCGAGGTGTTCTTCCCGGCCTCGCCGGTGCTCGTCGTCGAGGGGACGTTCGCCGAGGCCGTGCTGCTCGAGACGCTCGTGCTGTCGGTCCTCAACTACGACTCCGCGGTCGCGTCGGCCGCGTCCCGCATGACCAGCGCCGCCGTCGACCGGCCGTGCCTCGAGATGGGCGCGCGGCGGGCGCACGAGCAGGCGGCGGTGGCCGCCGCGCGCGCGGCCGTCGTCGCGGGCTTCGCCGCCACCAGCAACCTCGAGGCGGGCCGCCGCTACGGGCTGCCGACGATCGGCACCGCCGCGCACGCGTACACGCTGCTGCACGACGACGAGCCGTCGGCGTTCGCGTCCCAGGTCGCCTCGCAGGGCACGGGGACGACGCTGCTCGTCGACACCTACGACGTGCGGCGTGGGGTGGAGAACGCGCTGGCCGCGGCGGGACCGCAGCTGGGCGCCGTCCGGCTGGACTCCGGCGACCTCGCGGTGCTCGCGCACGAGGTGCGGGCCCAGCTCGACGCGGCCGGTGCGCGGGGGACGAAGATCGTCGTCACCTCCGACCTCGACGAGCACGCGATCGCGGCGCTCGCCGTCGCGCCGGTCGACTCGTACGGCGTGGGCACCTCGCTGGTGACCGGTTCCGGGGCGCCGACGTGCGGCATGGTCTACAAGCTCGTGGCCCGCGAGGACGCGGCGGGCGTCCTGCAGCCGGTGGCGAAGGCCTCGCGCTCCAAGACGAGCCTGGGCGGGCGCAAGTCCGCGGCGCGGCGGCTGGACCGCGACGGCCGTGCGGTCGAGGAGGTGCTGGTCACCGGGCCGGAGGACGCCGTCGTCGCGTGGGCGGACGCGCAGGGCCGGGAGCCGGCGCCGGACCTGCGGCCCCTGCACGTGCCGCTCGTGGTCGAGGGCGAGGTGGTGCCGGGCACGACCGGCGCCGACGGGGTCCGCGCGGCGGCCCGGCGCCACCGCGCGTCGCGCGACGAGCTCCCGCGGGGTGCGCGGCGGCTGTCGGCGGACGAGGCCGCCGTGCCGACGGTCGAGCTCCGGCTGGGCTGACCGGGGGCGCCGCCGGGCACGACGCGGGCCGGGACGCGTGTCGCGTCCCGGCCCGGTGTCCGTGGCGGTCGGCGCAGCGGCCGACCGCGGTCCGCTCACGTCCGCGCCCGTGGGCGCCGACGGAGCGGGGCTGCTCAGATCCTCGCGCGTCCGCGACCACGGCCGACGAGGCCGAGGATCAGGCTGACGACGAGCACGATGGCGCCGATCCAGATGAGGAACTCGCCGATGCCGGCGACGCCGAGGATCAGCAGGACGACGCCGACGAGGATGAGGATGAGCCATGCGGGCATGTGGACACCTCTTTCTGGTGCCGGCGACCGTGGACGCCGGGCTCCGTGTGCGATGGCCCCGGGGGAACCCGGGTCCGCTTTGTCACGGTGAAGAGCCTGGCAGCCCCGGGGGCGTCCGGCACCTCGAACGGTCGACTTGCGGTGTCAAGACCTACTGCTATGTGGGCACGCGTCCAGCGTCCTGACCTGCGATCTCATCCCCGTCTCATTGTCCGGATGCCGAGACGGACCGGATCGCGGGCGCGTCAGCGGCGGCCGACGAACCACCCGCGGAGCATCGCGACGCGCGCCTGCAGCTGCTCCGGCGCCGCGAGCGCGACCTCGGGCCCCCCGCAGCGGCGGCGCAGCTCGGCGTGGACGGTGGCGTGCGGCTGCCCGCTGCGCCGTGCCCACGCACCGACCAGCTGCGCGAGCTCCTTGCGCAGCTCCGCCTGCTGGCGGTGGTCCATCTCCGGCGGCGGGGCCGCCTCCTGCCCGCGCGCCCGGCGGGCCCCCTGCTGGTCGGCCTGCCGCTGGCGCAGCAGCGTCGCGACCTGGTCGGCGTCGAGGAGCCCCGGCAGGCCGAGGAAGTCGAGCTCCTCCTCCGAGCCCACCTCCGCGCCCGTGCCGAACTCGCCGCCGTCGAACAGCACGCGGTCGAACGACGCCTGCGCCTCGAGCGCCTCGAACGTGCCCGCGACGCCGTCCTGGCCGACCGCGTCCGGTCCGGAGCGGTCCCGCTGGGCCTCGGCCAGCAGCGCGGCCTCGGGGTCGGCGTCGTCCTTCGTGGGCTTGTCGAGCGCGTGGTCGCGCTCGACCTCCATGGTCGAGGCGAGCTCGAGCAGCTGCGGCACGCTCGGCAGGAAGACGGTCGCCGTCTCGCCCCGGCGGCGGGCCCGCACGAAGCGTCCGACGGCCTGCGCGAAGAACAGCGGCGTCGCCGTGCTCGTCGCGTAGACGCCCACCGCGAGCCGCGGCACGTCGACGCCCTCGGAGACCATGCGGACCGCGACGAGCCAGCGCGAGTCGCCCGCGGCGAACTCCTCGATGCGGTCGCTCGCGCCGTCGTCGTCGGACAGGACGACGGTCGGCGACTCCCCCGTGATCCGGGCGATGTGGCCCGCGTAGGCGCGCGCGTCCGTCTGGTCCGTCGCGATGATCATCGCGCCGGCGTCCGGCACGGTCCGGCGGACCTCCGTGAGGCGGCGGTCCGCGGCGGTGATCACCGAGGGGATCCACTCGCCGTTCGGGTCGAGCGCGGTGCGCCACGCCTGCGCGGTCATGTCCTTGGTCAGCGGCTCGCCGAGCCGCGCGGCGACCTCGTCGCCCGCGCGGGTGCGCCAGCGCATGGACCCCGAGTACGACATGAACAGCACGGGGCGCACGACGTGGTCGCGCAGCGCGTCGCCGTAGCCGTAGGTGTAGTCCGCGAGCGAGCGGCGGATGCCCTGCGCGTCGGGCGCGTAGGTGACGAACGGGATGGGCGCGGTGTCCGAGCGGAACGGGGTGCCGGTCAGGGCGAGCCGGCGCGTGGCGCCCTCGAACGCCTCGCGCACCGCGTCGCCCCACGACAGGGCGTCACCGCCGTGGTGCACCTCGTCGAGGATGACGAGGGTGCGCTCCGCGCCGGTGCGGGCGGCGTGCAGGGCCGGCTTGCTCGCGACCTGCGCGTACGTGACGGCGACGCCGTCGTACCCGGCGCCGTGCCGCCCCTGCGCGTTGCTGAACCGCGGGTCCAGCCGGATGCCGACGCGGGCGGCGGCGTCCGCCCACTGCTTCTTCAGGTGCTCGGTCGGCGCGACCACGGTGACGCGACGCACGACCCGCGCCTCGAGCAGCTCGGTCGCGATCCGCAGAGCGAACGTCGTCTTGCCCGCGCCGGGCGTGGCCACCGCGAGGAAGTCGCGCGGCGACCGCTCGCGGTACAGCTCGAGCGCCTCCGCCTGCCAGGCCCGCAGGCTCCCCGCAGCGCCCCACGGCGCACGCGCCGGGAAGGCCGGCGGCAGCTGCGACGCGGCCGACGACGAGGGGTGCTGCGGGGTGTGGGTGACGGCGGGGCGGCGTCCGGCGCTCACGCGCCGCCCGAGCCGGAGCCCTTGCCCCGCCCGAAGCCGAAGAAGCCGCGGCCCCCACCGCCGCCCGAGCCGGAGTCGCCCTCGCCGTCCTGCGGCTCGCGCAGACCCTCGTAGATCTCCTTGCAGACCGGGCAGACCGGGAACTTGTTCGGGTCGCGACCGGGCACCCACACCTTCCCGCACAGCGCGATCACGGGCCGGCCGGTCATGGCCGACTCCATGATCTTCTCCTTGCGCACGTAGTGCGCGAAGCGCTCGTGGTCGCCCGGCTCGACCTGCTCGGTCGTCTCCTCGCGCTCGAGGACCGAGGTCGCCCCGCGGGCGTCCGGGCCGAACGGGTCGTCAGGACCGGTGGGCGGCGGGGTGGGGTCGCTCATGGCCTCCATCGTACGTGCCGGGTCGGACACCTCCGGGGGCACCCAGGCGCGCGTGGCGGTTGACGCGCACCACAACTGTGTATCAATGTTTTGCCACATTGACACAGGAGGTCCGATGTCGCACTACCTGCTGCTCGTGCTCGTCGCCCTGCTCGGGCTGGGCCTGGCGCTCGCCGTCGCGGCGGGCCTCGCGGCCGCGACGCGGGCGCCGGCGGCACCTCCGGGCGCCGTCGACGTCCACGCCGCGCCCGCCGCGCACCGCCGCGCACGCCGCCACGCCGGCGTGGTGACGACGCTCGCGTGGGGGCCATGCTGCTGGTGACGCTCGCAGCGCCCGCCCTCGCCGCACCCGGGCCCCGCCAGGGGCTCCTCCTGGGCGCCGTCCCCGCCGCCGCCGGCCTCGCGTTCCTCCTCGTGGCCGCGGTGGGCGAGCGCACGTGGCCACGACCCGACGGGGCGATCCGGAGAGCACCGCTGCGGCCCCGGCGCGTGCGCGACGTCGCACCGCGAGCCCTCCGCCGGCTGACGTGGGGCTGGACGGGCGGGCTCGCCCTCGCGACGCTCGTGCTCGGCCTGACGGCGGCGCCGGACGGCAGGTCCGTCGCGCTGCGGCTCTCGCCGGACGCCACGTCCGGTGCGGGACCGTACCCCGGCTGGGCGTACGGTCTGCCCCTGACCGCCGCGGCACTCGTCGTGCTCGCCGCCGCCGAGGGCGTGCTGCGCCTCGTCACCGCGCGGCCCGTGGTCGCCGCCACGACCGACGAGGACGACGCCCGGCTGCGGCGGGCGTCCGCCGGGCGCGCCCTCGCCGGGACGCAGCTCGTCCTCGGCGGCACGCTCGCCGGCGTCCTCGGTGTCGCCGGCGGGACGCTGCGCGTCGTCGCCACGCCGTGGCCGTCCGTCGTGGACGGCGTCGAGACGTGGCACGGCGCGCCGGCGGTGGTCGCGGCGGGCACCGCGGTCCTGGTGGCCGGCGCGGCGGTCGGGGTCGTGGCGCTCGTCGTCGCCGCGATCGCGCTGCACCGTGCCGCCCGGGACGCCGCCGCGCCCGTCGTCCCCCTCCCCACGGCGCCGTGAGCGCGCGGCTCGAGGTCGACCTCGACTCCGGGGTCCCGGTCTACGAGCAGGTGCGGGCGCAGGTCGTGGCGCACGTCGCGGCCGGACGGCTGCGTCCCGGGGACCGGCTGCCGACGATCCGCGCGCTCGCCACGGACCTCGGCGTGGCGCCCGGCACCGTCGCGCGCGCCTTCCGGGAGCTGGAGGCGGCCGGCGTCGTCGTGACCCGCCGGCGCGCGGGCACGGTCGTGGCCGCCGGTGTCGTGCCGGCCGACGCCGCGCCGCGCGCCGCGGCCGTCGCCTACGCCGAGGCGGCCCGGGCGGCGGGCCTGAGCCCGCACGAGGCGCTCGACCTCGTGCGCGGCGTCCTGCTGGCCCCCTGACCGGCGCCGGGCACGGCCCTGCAGCACCCGCCCTGCAGCACCCGCCCTACAGCCCCTGCCACGACGGCTTCGACGCCCACGTCTCCCGGTAGTAGCCCGCGAGCTGCAGCCGGCTCGCCGCCGGCTCGTCCACCAGCACCGACACGTGCGGGTGCATCTGCAGCACGGTCGCCGGCCACATCGCGCTGACCGGCCCCTCGACGAGCTGGTGCACCGCCTCGGCCTTGCCGCGCCCGTGCGCGACGAGCACGAGGTGCCGCGCCGACATGATCGTCGCGAGCCCCTGGGTGAGGCAGTGGGTGGGCACCGCGTCGACGTCACCGCCGAAGAACCGGGCGTTGTCCTCGCGCGTCTGGCGGGTGAGCGTCTTGACGCGCGTGCGCGAGGCGAGGGACGAGCCGGGCTCGTTGAACGCGACGTGGCCGTCCGTGCCGATGCCGAGCAGCTGCAGGTCCACCCCGCCGGCGTCGGCGATCGCGCGCTCGTAGGCGGCGCACGCGCCCGCGACGTCGTCGGCGAGCCCGTCGGGCCCGAGCACGGCCGCGGGGTCGAGGTCGACGCGGGACACCAGCTCGCGCTCGATGACGGTGCGGTACCGCTCGGGGTGGTCGGCCGGCAGGCCGACGTACTCGTCCAGGAGGAACGCGCGGGCGCGCGCGAACGACAGCCCCTCCTCGGCGTGCCGGCGCGCGAGCTCGTCGTACACCGGCAGCGGGCTGGACCCGGTGGCGAGCCCCAGCACCGCGGTCGGCCGCGCCGCGAGCAGCCGCTGCACCGCGTCGGCCGCGAGCCGCGCGAGCTCCGGCACGGGCGCGATCACGACCTCCATCAGACCACCTCCCCCGCCCGACCAGCGCAGCACCGACCGCGCCGACCGGCACGTCGGGGGGCGCGAGCCGCACGCGGTCCGCGAGCCGCAGCGACGCGAGGAACGGCGAGGCCGCCGCGTCCGCGTCCAGCGCCGCCCGCACGGCCACGAGCAGCGGCTCCCCCACACCGGCGACCCCGCCGCCGACGACGACGCGGTCGACGTCGCACGTGAGGACCAGCACGCGCACGCACGCGCCGACGGCCCAGGCGTACCGGTCGCGCACCGCCACGGCCTCGGGGTCGCCCGCCGCCGCGGCCTCGAACAGCACGGCCGGTGCGGGGCGGGCGTCCGGGGACGGCCACGCGGCGTCGAGCGCGCTGCCCGACGCGTACTGCTCCGCGCACCCGCGCTGCCCGCACGTGCACGGCAGCCCGTCGGGCACGAGCGTGAGGTGGCCGATCTCCCCCGCGGCGCGGTGCGTCCCGCGCCGCAGCCGCCCGCCGAGCAGCAGGCCCGCGGCCACACCCGTGCCGAGCGCCAGGAACGCGAGGTCGCGCGCGTCGCCGGGGTGGTCGGGCTCCGGCACGGCGTGCGCGGCGCCCAGCACGGCTGCATTGAGGTCGTTCTCGACGCGCACCGGCGTACGGGCGCCCAGCACGGCGGACGCGGCGGCGGCGAGCGCGAACGGGGCCGCGACGCCGACGTTCACCGCGTGCTCCACGGTGCCGGTCACGGGGTCGACGACCCCGGGGACCCCGACGCCGACGCCCGCGAGCCGCTCGAGCGGCAGCCCGTGCGCGACCGCGAGCGAGCGCGCCGCGGTGGTGACGCCGTCCAGCAGGCCGTCGGGGCCCGGCACGGTGCGCGACCGGTGCGTGCGCACGACGCGACCGTCGGGGTCGAGCAGCACCGCGAGGACCTTCGTGCCGCCGACGTCGACGCCGACGGACCAGCCCGGTGCGCGGGCCGCCCGGGCGTCCGCGCGCACGCCGTCGGGGGCGTCGACGGGGAGCGTGGCGCGCACGGCGGGCGACCCCGCGGCGCCGAGGGTGGTGGTGTCCATCGCTCAGCCCTTGACCGCTCCGGACACGAGCCCGCCGGTCATCCGCCCCTGCACGATCAGGAAGAAGACGATGACGGGCACCGCGACGAGCACCGAGCCGGCCATGAGCGCACCCCAGTCCGTCGCCCGCGTCGCCTGCTGGAACGTGCGCAGCCACACCGGCAGGGTCATCTGCTCGGGCCGCGTCATGATGATCAGCGCCATCATGAACTCGTTCCACGCCTGCAGGAACGCGAACACGCCCGTGGAGACCAGGCCCGGTGCGAGCAGCGGGAACGTCACGCGCCAGAACGCGCGGCCGCGCGAGCAGCCGTCGATCATCGCGGCCTCCTCGAGCTCGACCGGCACGCCGTTGACGAAGCCGCGCAGCGTCCACAGCGTGAACGGCAGCACGCCGGCCAGGTAGACGATCCCCAGCCCCACCACGGTGTTGAGCAGCCGCCACCCGTCGACGAGCTGGAAGATGCTGATCATCATCGCCTCGCCCGGGATCATCTGGACGACGAGGATCGACAGCACGAACGCACGGCGTCCCCGGAAGCGGAACCGGGTCACGGCCAGGGCCCCGGCGAACGCGAACAGCATGGACGCGACGAGCACGAGGAACGTCACGGTCAGCGACGTCCCGAGCGCGGGCAGGAACGGCGCGCGCACCTGGTCGAAGATCGCCGTCTCGTAGTTGCGCAGCGTGAACTGGTCCGGCCAGAAGTGCACGCGCGGGCCGATGATCTCGTTCGTCGGCAGCAGCGACGTGTTGACCATCCAGTAGACGGGGAACGCGAACGCGGCGGCCACGAGCACGGCGACGAGACCCCAGCCCCACGACGACACCCGGCGACGGCGCGAGCGGCGGCGCGGGGCGACGACGGCGGGCACGGCCACGGGACGCGCGTCCGCGCTGACGGCCGGCGCGGCGCCGGCGGCGGCGATGCTCACAGCTCCTCCTCCTTGATGGTCGCGCGCACGTAGTAGGCGGAGATCGCGAGCATGATCACGGTGAACACGACGGCGATGGCGCTCGCGGCCCCGTAGTGGCCCTGCGCCATGCCCATCTCGTAGATGTAGACGCCCAGCGTGCTGGTCTGGGACTTGACCCCGCCGATGCCCTGCAGCACGAAGATCTGCGTGAACACCTTCAGGTCCCAGATCATCGAGAGCACGATCAGCACGGTGTAGATGGCGCGCACGTAGGGCACCTGGATGCGGAAGAAGCGCTTGCGGGCCCCGGCGCCGTCGATCTGCGCGGCCTCGAGCACCTCGTGCGGGACCTGGGTGAGGCCCGCGTACAGCGTGAAGGCGACGAACGGGATGGCACCCCACACGATGACGAGCGTGGCGACCGCGAAGAACTGCAGCGGCTCGATGAGCCACGGGTGCCCCATCCAGCTCTCGCCGGTCAGGGCCGTGAGCGCGTGGTTCACGACGCCGTAGCGGGTGTCGAACATCCACCCCCACACGAGCATCGCCGCCAGGGGCGGCATGGCCCACGCGAGCAGCAGCCCGACCGACAGCACGAGCCGCATGACGCGCCCGAGCCGCATGAGCAGCAGCGCGACGAGGGTGCCGAGCGTGATGGTCAGGACGACGCAGGCGACCATGAGGCCGAAGCTGCGCAGCGTGACGGTCCAGAAGCGGGGGTCGGTGAGGGTGTCGACGTAGTTCTGCACGCCGACCCACGGCGCCGGCACGCCCATGAGCTGGGCCCGCTCGTACTCGTGGAACGACAGCCACACCATCCGCACCAGCGGCCAGCCGGTCACGACCAGCAGCGCGGCGAGGCTCGGGGCCAGCAGGAGCCACGGCAGGAGCCGGGCCGGGGTGACCGCGCGCGAGGCGCGGGGGCCGGTGCCGCCGACGGCGGTGCGGCCGGGAGCGTCGTGGAGCTCATGGGGGTCCTTCCCGCCGGCGCCGGGCCCCACCCCGCGTGGGGCGGGACCCGGCGCACGCGATCAGCCGTTGAGGATCGACTCGATGGTGCTGTCGAGCTCCTCGGCGACGGTCGGGACGTCCTCGCCCTGCGCGATGCGCACGAGCGCGTCCTGGATCACCTTCTGCGCCTCCACGTCGCCCCACCGCGGCGTGGCCGGGGTCAGCCGGGCGTTCGCCGCGGCGGCCGCCGCGGCGGCCGTGATCTCGTCGTCCGGCAGGGCGTCGGCGAGCGACACCTTGGCGGGGATGAGGCCGTTCTCGGCGAGGATCGTCTGGTACTCGTCCGAGAGCATGATCGTCAGGGCCTTCTTCGCCAGGTCGGGGTTCGCCGACTTGGCCGCGACCGCGACGTTGGACCCGCCGGCGAACACCTGCGCCGCACCGCCGTCCTTGCCGGGAAGCGGGAAGGCGTGCAGGTCCGCGCCGTAGGTCTCGGGGCAGCCCGGGACGTCGGCGTCGGCCTCCGCGAGGATCGACCACTTGAGCCAGCTCGGCGCCGAGAGGAACGTCGTCGTCCCCTCGCAGAACGGCACCTGCAGGTTCGTCTCGTCGCCGTCCTTCGGCGCGCGCGAGGCGTTGAGGAACAGGTCCTGGACCTGCTGCAGGCCCGCGATGCCGCCCTCGGAGGAGAAGCCGGCCTTCCACTCCTCGCCCTCCTGCTCGGCGACGAACCCGCCGTTCTCCCAGACGAAGGGCAGCATGTTGTACCAGTCCTGGCCGGGGAACCAGACGCCCGAGTGGGTGTCCGTCGTGGCGGCCTTCGCGGCGGCGACGTACTCGTCGAGCGTCGTCGGGACCGGCTGGTCCCCGAGGATCTGCTGGCTGTAGAAGACCACGCGCGAGCCGGCGTAGTACGGGGCCGCGTAGAACGTGCCGTCCCACGTGCCGGACTCGACGAACCCGGGCAGCAGGTCGTCGCCGCCGAGCTCCTCGGCGATGTCGTCGAGCGGGGCGAAGAAGCCGGACGAGGTGAACGTCGGCGCCTGCGTGTTGCCGACCTCGACGACGTCCGGGCTGTCGGAGCCGGACAGCGACGTCGTCAGCTTGTCGACGAGGCCGTCCCAGGCCTGCTCCTGCACGACGAGCGTGGAGCCCGGGTTCTGCTCCTCGAACGTCTCCTTGAGGTAGGTGCGCGCCTCGTCGGGCGTGTCGGTGCCGACGAGCCAGACGCGGATCTCGGCCCCCTCCGAGCCCGCGTCGGTACCGCCGGAGCCGGCCGAGCCGGACGAGCACGCCGTCAGCGCGAGCGCCGCCGCGAGGCCGACGGCCGCGAAACGTAGGATCTTCACGTTGGAGTTCCTCCCATGAGCGAGGCGGTCGTCACGCCGACGACGCCGGGGGTAGCTGCCGACCTGATGACGGTCGGTCCGGGGTCGTCACGTGGCCCCGGGCCGGCCTGTCAGCGCGGGACCGTCACGTGATCCCGAGCTGACCGGACAGGACGAGCACGGCGGCGCCGGCGAGCGCCGCGTCCTCGTCGAGGGTGGCCGCGCGCAGCCGCAGGCCCTGCCCGATGACGGGCATGGTGCGGTCGCGCACGGTCGTGAGCGCCGCCTCGCGCAGGGGTCCGTCCAGCAGCTCCGGCGGACCGGAGAGCAGGACCTCGGCGAGGTCGAGCGCGCTGACGACGGGTGCCAGGGCGCGCCCGAGCATCCGTCCGACCGACGCCAGCGCGGCGTCGGAGTCCTGAGGGGAGAGGCCGGCGACGCGGCGGCGCAGGGCCGGGGCGCTGAGGACGGTCTCGAGGCAGCCGGTGCGGCCGCACGCGCACGCCTGGGCGTCCTCGCCGGGGGTGTCCGCGTCGACGACCGTGACGTGGCCGATCTCCCCGGCCGCGTGGCCGCGCCCGCGCACGAGCGCACCGTCGACGAGGAGGCCGGCGCCGACGCCCTGGCCGACCGTGAGGATCATGGTGCTGGGGTCGGCGGCGCCGAACGTGTACTCCCCCAGGGCGCGCGTGTTCGCGTCGTTGGCGACGTGGACCGGCACGCCCAGGGCGGCGGTGAGCCCGGACGCGAGCGGGACGTCGTACCAGCCGCGGTTCGGCGCCTGCAGGACGACCCCCGCCTCGTCGATGACGCCGGGCGAGGCGATGCCGACGCCGACGACCGGCCGCGCGGTGGCCGCGAGGAGCCGGCGGCACACGTCCTCGACCAGGTCGACGGCGGCCGTGCCCGTGGTGCCGGCGGTGGGCTCGTGCACGCGCGTGACGACCTCGCCGTCGAGCGTCATGACCGCCCCGAGCACGGTCGCGTCGTCGGTGAGGTCGACGGCCACGACGTGGTGCTCGGCCGACCGCAGGCCGACGAGCGTCGCCGGCTTGCCGACCCGTCCCTCCGACCGCACGCCGAGCTCCGCGACGAGCCCCTCCCCGAGGAGCGCCGCGACGAGGTCCGAGACCGTGACGCGCGTCAGCCCCGTGCTCCGCGCGATGTCGGCGCGCGACGAGGGCCCCTCGTGGAACAGGTGCCCGAGGACGAGCGACCGGTTGTGCGCGCGGGCGTGCTCGGGGAGCACCTTGGTGGTGGGGCGCAGCCCCCGGCGCACCGGGTTGGCCGCACTGCCGCCGGGCCGCGTCGTCGTGGTCACGTTTGTTAGTAGACCTTCCTTACAAAAGCGCGTCAAGGAGGTGTCGTGACCGTGATCACATCGTGACCGCTGGTTCACAAGGCCGTAGCACCCCGGCGACGCCCGGCGCGGACGCACCGCACGACGACCCCGGCCCGCGGCCGTCCGACGCGGTCAGCCGGCGCGGAGGGCGGCCAGCCACCCGCGGGCGCCGCGGTGCTCCACCGACAGCGTCGCGCAGCGCACCCCCTCGGCGAGCGCGACGAGCGGCGTGGCGCCGCGCACGAGGGCCGCCGCCATGGCGCCGTGCAGCACGTCCCCCGCGCCGAGCGTGTCGACCACGGCACCGGGCAGCAGGTGCGCCGGGCGCACCGACGTCCGGTGCACGGACGACGCGCGCACCTCGCGCACGCGGACGGCCCCGGCACCGGCCGAGCGGGCCACGAAGTGCGGGCCGTGCGCGGCGACGGCGTCCAGCAGCGCGTCGACGTCCTCCGGGCGCGCCGGGGCGGCCGGGGCGGACGGCGGCCGGAAGTCGGCGGACAGCACCGCGAGGTCGACGAGCCCGAGCAGCGCCTCGGTCCCGGGCTTCCAGCTGCCGCCGTCGAGGAGCACCGGGACGCCGGCCGGGCGCGCGGCGCCCGCGATCGCGGTGGCGACACCGGGCAGGTGCCCGTCGACGAGCAGGGCCCCCGCGCCGTCGAGCAGCGCGTCAACGGGGCCGTCCGCGACGACCTCGCCCGCCCGGGCGCCGTTCACGGACGCGACCGCCCGGGCACCCGTCGCCCGCGTGACGAGCACGGTCGAGACGGGCAGCACGCCGTGGCGCCCCGCGGCGAGGTCGACGACCTCCACGCCGGCCTCCACCAGCCCTGCCCGGGCCACGTCGGCGAGCGGCCCGGCGCCGAGGGCCGTCACGAGACGGGTGGGCACGCCGAGCGCGACCGCGACCGCCGCGGCGTTCGCGGCGGGGCCGCCGAACGTGACGTCCAGGTCCTCGGCGACGACCTTCTCGTCCGGCCCGGGAAGGGCCTCGACGGTCTGCTGCACGTCGAGCGTCGTCAGCCCGCAGCACACGAGCCCGCCGCTCCCCCACGCCGTCCGCATCACCCCCGATCGTCGCAGCGTCGCAGGTCACACGCACGTGCGCGTGCCCGCAGCTCTCATCGAACCGTCATACTCCGGGGTTTTGTCCGATCCGTCCGACATGGTCGACTGGTCCAGCAAGCGCTTCCCACCGAGAGGCAGTTCATGTCCCCTCCTCCTCGCGCCGTCCGTGGCGCACCGCCGTCGCCGCGGCCCTCACCGTGGCGGTCGCCGGCACGCTCGGTCTCGTCACGGCCGTGACCGCGTCGGCCGCCACGGTCGACCCGTCCGCCTGGTACGTGCTCGTCAGCCGCAAGAGCGACAAGGTCCTCGAGGTCCGCGACGGCTCGCTCGCCGCCGGCGCCGTGCTGCAACAGGGCACGCGCACCGACGCGGCCGCGCAGCAGTTCCGGTTCGTCGCGTCCGGCGACGGGCGCCACCGCCTGCAGAACCGGCAGTCCGGCAAGGTCGTCGAGGTCGCGGGCGCGTCCACGGCCGACGGCGCCGCGGTGCGCCAGGCCACCGACGCGGACGCCGCCCACCAGCAGGTGCGCCTCGTGGCGCAGTCGTCGTACGTGCGGCTCGTCCTCGAGCACTCGGACAAGGTGCTCCAGGTCGCGGGGGCGTCGAGGGCGGCGGGTGCGGCGATCACGCAGGGCACCGACGCGAAGTCGTACCACCAGCAGTGGGAGCTCGTGAAGGTCGCCACCGGCGCGCCGACCACGGCACCCACCACCTCGCCCACGGCAACCCCGCGCCCCACGTCGTCGCCCGCACCGACCGCCACGGCGACCCCGCGCCCGACGTCCTCGCCGTCGCCGACGGGCGCCCCGGGCACGTTCCCGGCGTGGCCGACCGCGACCGGCGAGCAGAAGGTCTCCGCCACGATCACGGTCTCGGGGACCCGCGACCTCGGCCTCGTGCGCTACCACGGCATCTCGTCCGGCGACCAGGGCGAGTCGCAGCCGCCGATGTTCCAGCTCGCGGACGGCGCCGTGCTGAGGAACGTCATCCTCGGCGAGGGCGCGGGCGACGGCATCCACTGCCTGGGCACCTGCACCTTGGAGAACGTGTGGTGGGAGAACGTCGGGGAGGACGCCGCGACGTTCAAGGGCACCTCGGCCTCGCAGACCATGACGGTGGTCGGCGGCGGCGCCCGCGGCGCGTCGGACAAGGTGTTCCAGCACAACGGCCCCGGCACGTTCGTCATCCGGAACTTCCAGGTGAGCGACTTCGGCAAGCTCTACCGCTCGTGCGGGAACTGCTCGAAGCAGTACGCCCGCACCGTGCGCGTCGAGGACGTGCGGGTCACCGCACCCGGCAAGTCGCTCGTCGGCATCAACTCCAACCTCGGCGACCGCGCCACCCTCACGGGCGTGACGATCGTGGGCGACCCCTCGCGGAAGATCGTCGTCTGCGAGGAGTACAAGGGCGTCACGTCGGGCGAGCCGTCGAAGGTCGGCTCCGGCCCCAGCGCCGCCTGCGGCTACAGCACCGCGTCGGTCACCTACCGCTGACGCGGTCTCACCGGACGCGGGGCGTCGCCCCGGCGGCGCCCCGCGTCCGGGGTCGGGCCCGGTCGACGAGCGACCACGTCGTCGCGCCGAGCACGGCCGCGGCCAGCAGCACCGACGGCCACGGTCCCAGCACGTCGGCCGCCACGTGCGCGAGGACGAACGCGGCGAGGGCGACCACGAGCACGACCACCGCGGCGACGGCCCCCGCGCGCCCGACCGCACGCCACGCGCACCACGCGCCGCCGCCCAGCAGCACCGCCCCGCCGAGCGCCCGCACGCCCGTGCCCTGCGCGAGCGCGAAGCCGAGGACGAGGGTCGCGGCGGCGACGGGCCAGACGGGCAGGCGGCTCATGCGGCCACTGTAGGCACGCGCGGCCGGACGTCCCGTGCGACCGGGCGCACGGCGTCACTACGGTGGGCGGTGGCCGCCCGTCGCCCGCGCCGCGGCGCGCGCCGGCCCTCGCACGTCCGACCCACCCACCGGAGGCTCCCGTGCCCACGCCGCCCATCGACCCGACGACCACGAGCGCCTGGCAGGCCCTCTCGGAGCACGAGAGCACCCTCCGCCCGGACCTGCGCGGCTGGTTCGCCGCCGACCCGGAGCGCGCGAGCCGCCTCACGTTCGGGCTCGCGGACCTCACCGTCGACCTGTCGAAGAACCTCGTCACCGACGAGACGCTGGCCCTGCTCGTGCGCCTCGGCGAGGAGGTGCACCTGGCCGACCGCTTCGCCGCCATGCTCGCGGGCGAGCACATCAACGTGACCGAGGACCGCGCGGTGCTGCACACGGCGCTGCGCCGCCCGGCGGACGCCGAGCCGCCGCTCGTCGTGGACGGCCAGCAGGTCGACGACGACGTGCAGGAGGTGCTCGGCCGGGTGTCCGCGTTCGCCGAGCAGGTGCGCTCGGGCGAGTGGACGGGGGTGACGGGCGAGCGCGTGCGCACCGTCGTGAACATCGGGATCGGCGGGTCCGACCTCGGCCCGGTGATGGTCTACGAGGCGCTCGAGCCGTACGTGCAGGACGGCCTCGAGGTGCGGTTCGTGTCGAACATCGACCCGACCGACATGGCCCAGAAGACGGCGGACCTCGACCCGGCGACGACGCTGTTCATCGTGGCGTCGAAGACGTTCACGACGCTGGAGACGCTGACGAACGCGCGCCTGGCACGGCAGTGGCTGTGGGAGCGGCTCGCCGCCGCCGGGCACCTGGAGGACTCCGACGACGCGCGCCGCGAGGCCGTGGCGAAGCACTTCGTGGCCGTGTCGACCGCGCTCGACAAGGTCGCGGACTTCGGCATCGACCCTGCGAACGCGTTCGGCTTCTGGGACTGGGTCGGCGGGCGCTACTCGGTCGACTCGGCGATCGGCACGTCGCTCGCGATCGCGATCGGGCCCGACGCGTTCGGCGAGCTGCTCGAGGGCTTCCACGCGGTGGACGAGCACACCCGCACCGCTCCCCTGGCGCAGAACGTGCCCTTCCTCATGGGCCTGCTCAACGTCTGGTACGTCAACTTCCTCGGTGCCCACACGCACGCCGTGCTGCCGTACGCGCAGCAGCTGCACCGCTTCCCGGCCTACCTGCAGCAGCTCACCATGGAGTCGAACGGCAAGTCCGTCCGCTGGGACGGCACGCCGGTCACCACGCAGACCGGCGAGGTGTTCTGGGGCGAGCCCGGCACCAACGGCCAGCACGCGTTCTACCAGCTCATCCACCAGGGCACGCGCCTCATCCCGGCGGACTTCATCGCGGTCGCGAACCCGGCGTACCCGCTGCGCGACGGCGACACCGACGTGCACGGCCTGTTCCTCGCGAACTTCTTCGCGCAGACCAAGGCGCTCGCGTTCGGCAAGACCGCCGACGAGGTGCGCGCCGAGGGCACGGCCGAGGAGATCGTCCCGGCGCGCGTGTTCTCCGGGAACCGGCCGACGACGTCGATCCTCGCGCCGGCGCTGACGCCGTCGGTCGTGGGCCAGCTCATCGCGCTGTACGAGCACATCACGTTCGCGCAGGGCGTCGTCTGGGGCATCGACTCGTTCGACCAGTGGGGCGTCGAGCTCGGCAAGAAGCTCGCCCTCGAGATCGCCCCCGCCGTGCAGGGCGACGCGGCGGCGCTGGAGGCGCAGGACCCGTCCACCCGCGGGCTCATCGCGCGCTACCTCGAGCTGCGCCGCTGACCCGCCGGAGCACGGACACCGACGGCGCCGTCCCCCAGGGGGCGGCGCCGTCGGCGTCCGTACCGGGACGTCAGGCGGTGAACCGCTCCGCGCGCTCGACGACCCGCCCGACGCCCGCCTCGGCGTCCCACGTGTAGACCGTGCGGCCCTCGATGAGGACGTGCTCGACGCGGGCGTGCACGTCGAGGGGGTCCGCGGACCACACGACGACGTCGCCGTCGCGGCCCGGCTCGAGCGCGCCGACGCGCCCCTCGAGGCCGAAGAACGACGCCGGGTTGACCGTCAGCGCCTCGAGCGCGGTCTGGCGCGGCAGCCCCTCCTTGACCGCGAGCGTCGCCTGGTGGACGAGGAAGTTGATCGGCACCACGGGGTGGTCGGTGGTGATCGCGACGCGCACGCCCGCGGCGGCGATCGCGGCGAGGTTGCCGATGGCGCGGTCGCGCAGCTCGACCTTCGACCGGCTCGTGAACATCGGGCCGAAGATCACCGGCACGTCGCGCTCGGCCAGGACGTCGGCGAGCTTGTGCCCCTCGGTGCCGTGGTTGATGACGAGGCGGTAGCCGAACTCGTCCGCGAGGCGCAGCGCGGTGGCGATGTCGTCGTGCCGGTGCGTGTGCTGGTCCCACACGAGCTCGCCGTCGAGCACGCGGGCGAGCGTCTCGAGCGCCAGGTCGGGCGCGAACGGCTCGCCCTTCGCCTCGGCCGCGGCGCGCGCGGCGGCGTAGTGACGGGCCTTGGCGAACGCCTCGCGGATGACGAGGGCGGTGCCCAGCCGGGTCGACGGCAGCTGCTTGCGCTCCCCGTACACGCGCTTCGGGTTCTCGCCCAGGGCGGACTTCACCGACACCGCGGCGGAGATCACCTGCTCGTCGACGGTCCGTCCGCCCCACGTCTTCATGGCGACCGACTGACCGCCGATCGGGTTGCCGGAGCCCGGCTTGACGACGACCGACGTGACACCGCCGGACAGCGCGTCGCGGAACCCCTCGTCGTCGACGTTGACGGCGTCGATCGCCCGGACCGCGGCCGTGTTCGGCGTGGTCATCTCGTTCGTGTCGTTGCCCGCGACGCCCTCGCCCTCCTCGTGCAGGCCGACGTGACCGTGCCCCTCGACGAAGCCCGGCAGCACCCACCTGCCGGTCGCGTCGACGACCCGGGCCCCGTCCGGCACCGCGACGTCGGCGCCCACCGCCGTGATGCGCCCGTCCTCGACGAGGACGGTGCCGCCCTCCACGGGCGGGCCGACGACGGGCACGACGTACCCGCCGGTGACGGCGACGACGGACGGACGGACGGTGGCGGCAGAGCTCATGCCGACCACGGTACGTCCGCCCGCGACGTCCCCCGCACCCGTCCCCCGCGTGCGTCACCCCGCCGACGCGGGCGTCGCCACGCACCGCAGCCGCGTCGTGGTGGGGCTGCCGCGGCCCTGGTACCCGAGCTCCGTGCTCGCGCCCGCCCCGAGCGCCCCGTTCCACGCCGCGTTCGTGAAGCCGCTGCCGTCGACGCTCGCGTTCCAGGCGTGCGCGACGGCGGGTGCCGGGCCGCCGACGGGCAGCACCCGCCAGCCGGCGACCGGTGCGGCGCCCGCGGTCACGCGGACGGTCGCGACCCAGCCGCCGGGCCAGGTGCTCACCACGGTGGTCGTGGCGCGGCAGCCCTCGTCGCCCGGCGAGGGTGCGGTGGCGGACGGCGTGGGGGTGGCCGTCGCCGTGGGGGTGGGCGTCGCCGTGGGGGTGGGAGTGGGTGTGGGCGTCGCCGTCGGGCCGGACGTGACGGTGGGCGTCGGGCCCGGGTCCTGGCCGCGCGCGATGCGCAGGGCCTGCACGACGGCGGGGTACCAGGTCGCCGCCATGCGGGCGAAGCCGCCCTCGTGGGGGTGCACCCCGTCGGTGGTGTCCCGGGCCGGGTCCCAGCCGGTCCAGTGGTCGACGACGAGCACCGGCGACGCGGCGGTGGAGGTCGCCGCCGCCCAGGCGGGCACGCGCGCGTTGAGCGCGCGGGTGCGCTCCGGGCACTGCGCGCACGTGGGCGGGGCGACGGGGATGATCTGGGCGACGACGAGGACGACGTGCGGGTCCACCGCGCGCGCCTGGCGCACGAGCGTCGTCCAGGCGTCGAGCACCTGGTCCGGCGTGCGCGCGCTCCACACGTCGTTCGTGGCGAAGTGGAGCAGCACGACCTGCGGGCGCGCCGCCGCGAACCAGCGGGCCGCCTCGCCGGACGCGGCCACGGTCGTCACGAGCGCGCCCCCGTGCCCCTCGTTGTCCCCGTCGTGCGGGACGCCGCACCCCTGGGCGGGCAGCGACCCGACCATGTCGACCGCGTACCCGGCGGCGGTGAGGTCGCGGTGGAGCAGCGCGCGCCAGCACCCGGGGTTGCCGGTGATCGAGTCGCCGAGCGGCATGACCCGCACGGGCGTGCCGACGGCGGCGGCCGGCGGCGGTGCGGCCGGTGCCGCGGCCGTCCCGGGCACGGCGGCCAGCGCGGCGGTCACGAGCGCCGCGGCCAGGGCGCAGAGCGCCGCGGCCGCGCGGCGCAGGGGTGGGGTCGGCATGGACGCCTCCTCGCGGACGGGCCGGGCCCCCGCACCCGCGGACGGGAGCCGCGGCGGCGGACGGGGCCGGCGGGTGCGGGTGCGGGTGCGGGCGGGGCGGGCGGGTGCGGGCGGGTCCACCCACGGGCAGCGTGCCGGGACCGGGCACCGCGGAGGCAGCGTCGAAGCGTTTCACCGGCCGGTGCGGCCCCGCCGCGGACGCGTGGCAGGCTGGGACGGTCGTCGAGCGAGGAGGACGAGGTGGCCGAGCCCCAGGGTCGCGTGCGCGTCGACGCGTGGACGTGGGCCGTGCGGCTGTTCCCCACGCGGTCCGCGGCGGGCGCCGCCTGCCGCGCCGGGCACGTGCGCGTCAACGGCGAGCGCGCCAAGCCCGCGACCCAGGTCGTGCCGGGCGACGAGGTCGTCGTGCGCGGTGGTGCGCGCGAGCGGCGCGTCGTCGTGGAGCGGCTGCTCGTCAAGCGCGTGTCCGCCGAGGTCGCACGTGCCTCGTACCTGGACCGCTCCCCTGCGCCGGCGCCGCGCGAGCAGGTCGCGGTCGCGGCGGTGCGCGACCGCGGAGCCGGCCGTCCGACCAAGCGCGAGCGCCGGGCGATCGACCGCCTGCGCGGGCGCTGATCAGCCTCGGCTCTGCCCGCCCCGGGCGCGCGGCGCCGAGGCCGCGAGGTCCTCCATCCACGCCCGGACGCCGGTCTGGTCCAGCAGCTCCTCCACGGGGCGGCTCAGCGCCTCGAGGTGCATCGCCAGCCCGCGCTCGGTCGCGTCGCGCACGAGCCGCACGACCACCGAGAGCCCGCTCGAGTCCAGGAACGTGACGTCCGAGGCGTCGACCGCGACGTCGCGCACGTCCGGGTCGTCGAGGTGGGGCCACAGCGCGGGCGCGTCCTGCTCGCGGACCAGCAGGTCGACGGCCCCGTGCAGGAGGACGCGCAGCGTGGACCCCTCCCGCCGCACGACCAGCCGCCCGGCGCGCTCGGCGCCGGGCCGGTCCGCACCGTCGCCCACCACGCGCGCAGTCTGCCCGTCCCCACCGCGATCGGCGAGCCCGACCCGCCGGGACGTGCCGGACCCGTCGCCGGCGGGTGCATCCTGGTGACGTGCCGACCGCCCCCGCCACCGCCGCGCACGCCCCGGCGACGGGCGACGTGCACGCGCTGGTCCCGCTGCCGCCCGACGTCGACGTCGCGCGCACCGTGGGACGGCTGCGCCGCGGGGCCGGCGACCCCACCTGGTCGCGCGACCCGGACGGGACCGTGTGGCACGCGGTGCGCCGCCCGGCCGGGACCGCGACCCTGCGGCTGCGTCCTGCCGGGGGCGCGGTGCGCGCCGACGCCTGGGGCGCCGGCGCCGCGCAGGCGCTGGCGGACGTCCCGGGGCTGCTCGGCCTGCTGGACGACGCCCGGGCTTCGCCGACCACCTGCACCCTGCCGTGGCGCGCGCCCGCCGCACGCACGCGGGCGTCCGCCTCGCCCGCAGCGGCGACGTGTGGGACACGGTCGTCACCGCGGTGCTCGAGCAACGCGTCGTCGCCCTCGACGCCAAGGCGTCGTGGCGCCGGCTCGTCGCGGCCCACGGCACGCCGGCGCCCGGACCCGCCCCGACCGCGCTGCGCGTGGCCCCGCCACCGGCCGCGTGGGCCGCGCTGCCGGTGTGGGAGTGGCGGCGTGCCGGCGTCGACGCCCAGCGCTCCGACACCGTGCGGCGCGTCGCCGGCGTCGCGCACGCCCTCGGCGCGGACCTGCCGCCGCACGAGCTCGCGCGGCGCCTGCGCACCGTGCGCGGGATCGGCCCGTGGACGGTCGCGGAGGTCACGTCGCGCGCGCTCGGCGACCCCGACGCGGTCTCGGTCGGGGACGCGCACCTGTGCCACCTCGTCGGCTGGGCCCTGACCGGCCGGCGCGCCGACGACGCCGGCATGCTGCGCCTGCTCGAGCCGTGGCGCGGGCACCGCCAGCGCGTCCTCGTGCTGCTCGAGCTCGCGTACCGGGGCCGCATGCCGGCGTACGGGCCGCGCGCCCCGCGCGCCCTGCCGATGCGCTGACCAGCACCGCCGCGCCCGACGACGCGCCGCCGGATGCCGGAGGGCGCCCGGCCCGGGGATACTGGTGGGCGGCGCGCGGGCGGACCGCGGCCGGAGCACCGGGAGGACCCATGGCGTACGACACCCACGGCCGGCACGACGACGCAGCCCCGGAGGCGCCCAGCCGGGCCGCGAGCGGCGTGCTCGCGCTCGTGCTGTTCCTCGGCTCGTTCGCGCTCATCGCCTGGGGCTTCGACACCGACGGCTTCGCCGGCATCGCCATCGGCACCGCCGGCATCCTCACCTTCGGCCTGGCGTACGCGATCCCGACGACGATCCTGCCCGCGCTCGAGAACCGCGGCCGCTGACTGGTGGTGACCGGCGCGCCCGCGTCCCTGGTCCTGGTCCGGCACGGCGAGAGCGTCGGCAACCTCGCGGCGGCACGCGCCGAGCGGACCGGCGCCGAGGTCGTCGACCTCGGCACCCGCGACGCCGACACGCCCCTGTCGGACCGCGGCCTGGACCAGGCACGCGCCCTCGGCGCGTGGCTCGGCGGGCTCCGCGGCGACGAGCGTCCGGAGGTCGTGTGGTGCTCGCCGTACCTGCGCACGCGCCAGACAGCGGCCGCGGCCCTCGACGCGGCCGGTCTCGACCTGCCCGTGCGGCTGGACGAGCGCCTGCGCGACCGTGAGCTCGGCGTGCTCGACCGGCTGACGCGGGCGGGCGTCGAGGCGCGGCACCCGCAGGAGGCGGAGCGCCGGCGCCTGCTCGGGAAGATGTACCACCGGCCCCCGGGCGGTGAGTCGTGGGCGGACGTCGCGCTGCGCCTGCGCGCGGCGCTGCGCGACCTTTCCGAGCGCGACGACGGGCGGCGGGTGCTGGTCGTCGCGCACGACGCGGTGGTGATGCTGCTGCGGTACGTGCTCGAGGACATGACCGAGGACGCGCTCATGGCGGTCGTGCGCGAGCGCAGCGTCCGCAACGCGTCCGTCACCCGGCTCGACCGGGAGGACGGGGCGTGGCTGCTCACCGCGTTCGACGAGGTGGGGCACCTCGCCGCGCTCGACGCGGCGGTGACCGAGCACGAGGGCACGGACGACACCGGTGCCTGAGGGACCGGTCCTCACCCGAGGGACCGGTCCTCTCCTGGGGGACCGGCGCTGCGCGCCTGGCCGCTGCCGCCCGCGCACCGGACCGCCGGGTGCGCACCCGCCCGCATCGCGCACACTGGAGGCGTGGACACCCCTCGCATGAACGTCGAGTCGTTCAACCTCGACCACCGCACGGTCGCCGCGCCGTACATCCGGCTCGCCGACCTCAAGGAGCTGCCGCACGGCGACGTCATCAGCAAGTTCGACGTCCGGTTCGCGCAGCCGAACCAGGGCCACCTGGAGATGCCCGCCGTGCACTCGCTGGAGCACCTGTTCGCCGAGCACTCGCGCAACCACAGCGACCGCGTCCTCGACTTCTCCCCCATGGGCTGCCAGACGGGGTTCTACCTCATGCTCGAGGGCCGCTGGACGCAGGACGACGTGGAGGACCTCGTGGCCGCCACCCTGCAGGACGTCCTCGGCGCGCAGGAGGTGCCGGCCGCCAACGAGGTGCAGTGCGGCTGGGGCGCGAACCACACGCTCGAGGGCGCGCAGGAGGTCGCGCGCGCGTTCCTCGCCGAGCGCGCCCGATGGGCGCAGGTCACCACGCAGGCCGACGCGTGAGCGTCGACGCCGTCGTCGTCACGGCGATGGGCGTGGAGGCGACACCGTTCCTCGAGCGCGCCACGTCGGTCGACGACGAGACGCAGGTGGCGGGCGCCCGCCGCCGGCTGCTGCACGTCGGCGAGGCCCGGGTGCTGCTCGTCACGTGCGGCATCGGCCTCGTGAACGCGGCGACCGCCGCGGCGCTCGCGCTCGCCGAGCACGCGCCCCGGCTCGTCGTCAGCGCGGGGTCGGCCGGCGGCATGGGCCTGCAGGTCCGGGTGGGCGACGTCGTCGTCGGGGCGTCGACCGTGTACGGGGCCGCGGACGCGCGCGTCTTCGGGTACGCGCTCGGCCAGGTGCCGGGCATGCCGGCCCGCTACGACGCCGACCCGGGGCTGCTCGCCGCCGCGGCCGCCGCCGACCCGCACGGCCTGACGGTGCGGACCGGCACGATCCTGTCGAGCGACGTGTTCGTCGACGCCGAGCGCGTGGAGCCGCTGCGGACAGCGTTCCCGGACGCCCTGGCGTGCGACATGGAGTCGGCGGCCCTCGCGCACGCCGCCCACCTGTTCGGCGTGCCGTTCCTCTCGGTGCGCGGCATCTCCGACCTGTGCGGCCCGATCGCGGGCGTCGACTTCGACGCGCACGTCGACGACGCCGCGGAGCGCTCCGCCACGGTCGTCCTCGGTCTGCTCGACCAGGTGCTCGCGCCGGCCCGCTGAGCGGCTCGACGTCCCGTCGGGGGTGGTGGCGCGGATCCGTGCCCCCACCCCCGACGAGTTCGGGGACCGGGGACGGTCGACAGCGGGTGGGTGACGTGCCGCCCGGTCGGAATCACCTCGACCCGGGCGGGGTTGTCGCCAGAGACTTTCGTCCTACCCCGACGACGTGGCCACCGCCCGGTGGCTCTCGCGCGCCCGCGCACCCGCAGGACCCTCGAACGACAGGTGGCACCCGTGACCGACCAGCACCTCGACGCCTCGACCGCCACGGTCGACGACCGTCCGGCGACGCCGGCCCCGGCCCCGGCCGGGCCCGTGCCCGCCGCGGACGGCGCCGCCCCGACCATGTCCGCACGCGACCGCCTCGCGGTCGCCCTGCTCCTGGTGTCGACGTTCGTCGTCATCCTCAACGAGACCATCATGGGCGTCGCGCTGCCCCGGCTGCGCGACGACCTCGGCGTCACCGCGTCCGCGGCGCAGTGGCTCACGACCGGCTTCCTGCTGACGATGGCCGTGGTCATCCCCGTCACGGGCTTCCTGCTGCAGCGGCTCACGACGCGGCAGGCGTACCTCGGCGCGATGGGCGCGTTCTCGCTCGGCACGCTCGTCTGCGCCGTCGCCCCCGGGTTCGAGCTGCTGCTCGCGGGCCGTGTGGTCCAGGCGCTCGGCACCGCCGTCATGCTGCCGCTGCTCATGACGACGGTCATGAACGTGACGCCGCCCGAGGGGCGCGGGCGCACGATGGGCAACATCTCCGTCGTGATCTCGGTCGCGCCGGCCATCGGCCCCACCGTGTCCGGGCTGATCCTGTCGGTGCTGAGCTGGCGGTGGATGTTCGGGATCGTGCTGCCGATCGCGCTCGCCGCGCTCGTGCTCGCCGCCGTGCGCCTGCCGAACGTCACCGAGCCGCGCTGGGCGCGGGTCGACGTGCTGTCGGTCGTGCTGTCCGCCGTGGGCTTCGGCGGCCTCGTCTTCGGGCTGTCGCACATCGGCGAGGCGGCCGCCGCGGGCGGCGTCGACGCGACCACGGTCGGGGCGATCCTCGTGGGCCTCGCGGGGCTGGGCGTGTTCGTCGCGCGCCAGCTGCGCCTGCAGCGCCGCGACGACGCGCTGCTCGACCTGCGCACGTTCCGCGTCCGGACCTTCGCGGTCGGCGTCGCGCTCATGGCCGTCATGATGATGTCGCTGTTCGGCTCGATCATCATGCTGCCGATCTACGCGCAGGACGTGCTCGGCCTCGACACCCTGCGCACGGGGCTGCTGCTGCTGCCCGGCGGTCTGCTCATGGGTCTGCTCGCGCCGCTCGTGGGGCGCGCGTACGACCGGGTGGGTCCGCGTCCGCTGCTCGTGCCCGGCACCGTGCTGGTGTCCCTCGCCGTGTGGGCCATGGCGCTGCTGCTGCACGAGGGCGGCTCGCCGTGGGTCCTGGTCGGGGCGCACCTGACCATGTCCGCCGGTCTGGCGCTGGTGTTCACGCCGCTGTTCACGTCGGCGCTGGGCTCGGTGCCGCAGGCGCTGTACTCGCACGGCAGCGCGGTGATCGGCACGGTGCAGCAGGTCGCCGGCGCCGCCGGCACGGCGGTGTTCGTCACGGTCCTCACGGCCGTCTCGACCGGTCTGGCGACCGACGGGGTCGATGCCGTGACGGCGACCGCGGGCGGTGTGCGCGGCGCGTTCCTGCTCGGGGCGGTGCTGTCGCTGCCGGCGATCGCCGCCGCGCTGCTCGTGCGGCCCGCACCGGCCGGCGCGGAGCGCCCCGCCGGGCACTGACCGACCCGCGCCCGCTCAGCCCGCGGCGCCCCGGGGCCCGTCGACGTCCGCGTCGGCGGGCCCCGCTGCGTCGGGGCCCGCCGGGTCGTGCGCGGGCACGTCGTGCGCGGGCACGTCGCGGGTGGGCACGTCGTGGGCGGGCACGTCGTGGGTGGGACGGTGCGTCGCGGACGCGGCGGCCACGACGTCGACGGCGGTGGCGACGAGCCCGTCCCCCGCGACGGCCCCCGCCCCGGCGTGGCCGTGCGCGGCGCGCACCGCGTCCACGGCGGCCGCGCTGGGCGGGACGGCCGAGCGGCCCTGCCACGCGGCGGCCAGGCGCGTGACGCCGTCGAGCACGACCGCGTGCACCCGCGCGTCCGCGAGCGGCGCGAAGTGGCCGTCGACCGGCAGCCGGACGTTCGCCGCCGCGCCGGCGAGCTCGCTGCCGGCCGGCACGTGCGGGTCGAACCGCGCGTAGACGGACCAGATGCGCCCGTTCGACGCGACCTGACGGGCCAGCGCGAGGATGTCGGGGTCCACGGGCGACAGCGCCCGCACCGCGCGCACGGGGAACCAGCGGGCGTACACCGAGCCGGAGAACGGCGTGTTGACCGCCACCATCCCGGCGAGGCGGTCGCCCACGCCCGGCGTGCCCAGCACGAGCTTGCCGATGAGCCCGCCCTTCGAGTGCGCGACGAGCACGACGTCGTCGAGGTCGAGCCCGTCGAGGCGGTCGACCACCCGCCGCGCCGACTCCTCGAGCGAACGGCCGTTGTAGCCCAGCGCCGGCACCGGGTGCACGGGGTGTCCCGCCGCGTGCAGCGCCTGCACCAGCCCGTCCATGACCGGCCAGGTCTCGTAGATGCCGGGCAGCAGCACCACCGGCGCGCGCGACCCCGTCGCCAGCTCCCGCGGCGGCGGCGGCGCCAGCGTCGCGCGGGCCTGCGCCCCGACGATCCACGCGTAGTCGCGGGCCCACGCGACGGCCTGCTCGGCGCGCCGCCGCCAGCCGACGCGCACGCCCGGCTCCTGCTCCTGGCGCGGCGCGCCCGTTCCCCCCTGCGTCCCGCTCATCGGGCCTGGTGCTCCCGGACCAGCGCGGCGACCTCCCGGGCGTGGTTCGCGAACACCGCGTGCCCGCCGCCCGGCACCTGCGCCCACCGCCCGTCGGGGGCGGCGGCCGCGACCTGCTGCACCCAGGGCAGCGGCGCGATGCGGTCGTTCTCGCCCCGGACCACGAGGACCGGCAGGGGCACCTGCTGCACCCGCTCCTCGGTGCGGTACGCGACCATGCTCGGCAGCACCACGCCGTACCAGTACGGCCCGGACTGCAGGTAGTCCACGAGGATCGTCTGGTTGGTGCGCAGCGACTCGTGCACGGCGGTGCGCAGCAGGCGCACGCCCTGGCGCAGCGCCGAGCGCGCCCGCGGGTCCGTGGTGGGCCCGACGAGCACGGCGTGCCCGGCGAGCTCGGGCGCCTTGGCGAGGAGCTCGACGACGACCTGGGCGCCCATCGAGTGGCCCACGAGCGTGGGCCGGTCCAGGCCCGCGCTGCGCAGCCAGCGCTCGACGACGGCGGCGAAGTCCTCGACGTCCATGCGCCGGTCGGGTCGCGGCACGTCGCCGAAGCCCGGCAGGTCGAGCATGTGCACGACCCCGTCGCGGGCCAGCTCGCCCGCGAGCGGCTGGAAGTAGTGCGACGAGACCCCGATGCCGTGCACGAGCACGACGTCGCGCCGCTGCTCGGGCGGACGGCGGTCGACGTCGTCGCGCCAGCACGTCCAGGTGCGCATCGGCAGCCCGTCGACGCGCAGTCGGTCGATGCGGACGTTCAGCCCGTTCGGCACGGGGATCACAGGGCCTCCAGCACGCGGTCGGCGAGGGGGTCGGGCGTGCCGAAGCGGTGGGCGGTGACGCTCACCGCCTGCTCGCGCACGAACGGCAGCAGGGCGACGAGGCCGGACGAGGTCACCGGCCCGGCGTACAGGGTGAGGTCGGCACGGCCCTGGGCGGCGCGGGCGGCCGCGGCGCCGTCACCGCCCACGAGACGCACGCGTCCCTCGGGCAGGTGCGGCAGGTCGGCCGCCCACCCGGCGTCGTCCTGCACGTGCACCGCCAGACCGGCGTCCGCGAGCACGGCGGCGAGGGGCGCGGGCAGCGCTGCGGGGACGCTCACCTCGCCCGGCGCGCCGGCGACGAGGCCGGCGGCGAGCACGCGCAGCAGGTCGCGCAGGGGCGCGCCCTGCGCGAGGCGCACGTGCACGGGCACGGGCAGGTGCCGCAGCACGTTGCGCTCGGGCTCCAGGCCGGTGACGTCGCGCGGCACGCCGAGGTCCGTGGTCCACGTGCGGGAGGCCGCGGCGGCGGCGGCGCGGACGGCCGCGACGTCGGCGTCCGCGAGGCCCGAGCGGGCGGCGGCGTCCACGAGGCGCCCGGCGGGTCCCGGGACGGCGGGGGCGACGGACGCGGTGCCCGCCGGCTGCGCCCCCGCGGGCGGCGTGGCCGTCGCGGGGTCGTCCAGCCAGGTGCCGAACCCGTGCAGGTAGTGCGGTCCCCCGGCCTTCGTGGTGGGGCCGACGACCGAGCGCTTCCACCCGCCGAACGGCTGGCGCTGCACGACGGCGCCGGTGATCCCGCGGTTCACGTAGACGTTGCCCGCCTGGACGTGCGCGAGCCAGTGCGCGACCTCGTCCGGGTCGAGCGAGTGCAGACCGGCCGTGAGGCCGTAGTCCACGTCGTCCTGCAGCGCGATGGCGTCGTCGAGCGTGTCGGCGGTCATGACCGCGAGCACCGGGCCGAACCACTCCGTGCGGTGCGCGGCCGATCCCGGCCGCACGCCGACCCGCACCCCGGGCGTCCAGAGCCGCCCCTCGGCGTCCAGGCGGCGCGGCTCGACCGCCCAGCGCTCCCCCGGCCCGAGCGTCGTCAGCCCGTCGAGGAGCTTGCCCGACGCGGGCTCGACGAGCGGACCCATCTGCGTCGTGGGGTCCTGCGGCCACCCGACGCGCAGCGACGTGACGGCGTCGAGCAGCTGCGTGCGGAACCGGCGCGACCGCGCGACCGAGCCCACGAGGACCACGAGCGAGGCCGCCGAGCACTTCTGGCCCGCGTGCCCGAACGCGGACGCGACGACGTCCCGCACCGCGAGGTCGAGGTCCGCCGACGGCGTCACGACGACCGCGTTCTTGCCCGACGTCTCCGCGAGCAGCGGCAGGTCCGGGCGCATCGCGCGGAAGAGCTCCGCGGTCTCCCAGGAGCCCGTGAGCACGACGCGCTCGACGCGTGCGTCGGACACGAGCGCGGAGCCGAGGGTCGCCTCGTCGACGTCGACGAGGTGCAGGACGTGGCGCGGCACGCCGGCCGCCCAGAGCGTCTCGGCGAGCACGGCCGAGCAGCGCCGCGCCGGGGGCGCGGGCTTGAGCACGACCGCCGACCCCGCCGCGAGCGCGGCCAGCACCGAGCCCGCGGGGATCGCGACGGGGAAGTTCCACGGCGGCGTCACCACCGTCAGGCGCGCCGGGACGAACCGTGCGCCCGGCACCTGCTCCAGCTCCGGCGCGCGGTCGGCGTAGTACCGCGCGAAGTCGACCGCCTCGGACACCTCCGGGTCGCCCTGGTCCAGGGTCTTGCCGGCCTCGGACGCCATGACCTCGAGCAGGTCGCCGCGCCGGGCCTCGAGCGCGTCGGCCGCCGCGCGCAGCACCGCGCGCCGCCCCGCGCCGCCGCGCGCCGCCCAGCCGCCGGCGGCCGCGACGGCCTGCGCGAGCACCCGGTCGAGCGCGTCGGCGTCCTCGAGGCGGGCCGCGGCGAGCGTCTGCGCGCCGAGCGTGGAGCGGGGCGCGCGGGCCAGCACGGCACGCGCCCAGTCGCGGTTCGCGGGGACGGCGGGGTCCGTGTCGGGGGCGTTCGCGAACGGCGCGTCCCCGACCGGCACGGGCGGCAGCGACCGGTCCTGCGTGCGGTGCGGCGCCGGGACGGCGTCGTCGAGCGCGCGCAGCGCGGCCGAGAAGCGCGCCCGCTCACGCTCGAAGGACGTCGTGTCGTCCGCGAGGTCGAACGCCGCGGACATGAAGTTCTCGGGGCTGGCCCCCTCCTCGAGGCGCCGCACCAGGTAGGCGATCGCGACGTCGAACTCCCGCGGGTGCACGACGGGCACGTACAGCACGAGCCGGCCGACGTCACGGCGCACCACGTCCGCCTGCGCCTGCGCCATGCCGAGCAGCATCTCGACGTCCATCGCGTCCTCGACGCCGCGCGCGCGGGCGAGCAGCCACGCCAGCGCGAGGTCGAACAGGTTGTGCCCCGCGACGCCGAGACGCACCGCGTCGACGGCGGCGGGCCGCAGCGCCACGTCCAGCAGCCGCTTGTACTGCGTGTCGGTCTCCTGCTTGGTCGACCACGTCGCGAGCGGCCAGCCGTGCATCGCGGCCTCGACCCGCTCCATCGGCAGGTTCGCGCCCTTGACGAGCCGGACCTTGACCGGCGCGCCCCCGCGGGCGCACCGGGCCGCGGCCCACTCCTGCAGGCGCAGCATCGCGGCGACGGCGTCCGGCAGGTACGCCTGCAGGACGATCCCGCCGGACCAGCCGAGCAGCGCCGGGCGGTCGAGCAGACGCGTGAACACCGCCACCGTGAGGTCGAGGTCGCGGTACTCCTCCATGTCGAGGTTCACGAACGTGCCCGTCGCCGCGGCCCGCTCGTACAGCGGGGCCAGCCGCTCGACGACCTCGTCCACCGCCTCGTCGAACGCGTACGGCGCGTGCGGCGCCACCGCGGCGGAGACCTTGACCGACACGTAGTCGACGTCGTCGCGCTCGACGAGCGCGCGGATGCCGGCCAGGCGGCGGTCCGCCTCCCGCCGCCCCAGCACGGCCTCGCCGAGCAGGTTGAGGTTGAGCTGGACGCCGGGGCGCCGCAGCCGCGCGATCGCGGGCCCCAGCCGCCGCTCGGACGCGTCGACGAGCAGGTGCCCGACCATCGCGCGCAGCGCGCGGCGCACGACCGGCACCACGACCCCCGGTGCGACCCGGGCCGCGGCGGCGCCCGCGCGCACGGCGAGCCGCAGGTGCGGGGCGAGGAACGCCGGTGCGGTCCGGGCGAGCGCGGCGAGCTCACGGGCGGCGACGCGGTCGTCCTCGGGCCGCACGACGCGGTCGACGAAGCCGACCGTGAAGGCCAGCCCGTGCGGGTCCGCCAGCACGTCGGCCAGCTGCCGGGCGGCGGGGTCGACGGGTGCGGCCCGGCTCGCGTCGAGCCAGCGGCGGACGAGCGCGACGGCGTCGTCCTCGAGGCGGCGCAGGTCCTCGGGCCCGTACCGGTCGTCGGCCGTGGTCGTGCGGGTGGGACGGGCGGTGCGCGGCCCGGTGGGGCCGGTCGTGCGGTCGTCGGTGCGGTCGTCGACGGTCACGTGCTCTCCGGGGTCGGGCGTGCGCGGGGGTCGCCCGCGGGATGACCCATCATCGGCCCCGCCCCGGGGGCGCGCACCCGCGCGACCCCGTCGCCCGCGGGCGGCAGGGTGACGACGGCCCGCAGGCCGCCGGCGGGCGCCGTCCCGAGGACCACGTCGCCGCCGAGCTCGCGCGCCACCTCCCGGGCGATCGCCAGCCCCAGACCGGTGCCGCCCGCGTCGCGCTCGCGCGCGTCGTCGAGCCGCACGAACCGGGCGAAGACGCGCTCGCGGTCCGCGGCGGGGATGCCCGGACCGTCGTCGTCGACGACGGCGCGTCCGTCGGCGACCGTCACCTCGACGTGCGTCGCGGCGTGCCGCGCCGCGTTCACGACGAGGTTGCGCAGCACGCGCCGCACGCCGTCCGGCGTGCCGAGCGCCGAGCCCGTGCCCGTCACCACCACCCGCACGCCGCGCTCCTGCGCCACGGGCGCGGCCGACGACGCCGCCTCCGCCGCCACCTCCGCCAGGTCGACCGGTCCGCGCGGCACCGGGGCCGCACCGACGCGCGCGAGCACGAGCAGGTCGTCGACCAGCGCCTGCATGCGTGCGACCTCGGGCTCGAGGTCGGCCAGGAGGTCCGCGAGCGGGTAGGCGGCCGGGTGCGCCCGGGCGACCTCCACGGCGGCGCGCGCGGCGGCGACCGGGGACCGCAGCTCGTGGGCGGCGTCCGCGACGAAGGTGCGCTGCCGCGCCGCCGAGGCCTCGAGCCGGTCGAGCATCGCGTTGAGGGTCCGGGCCAGCGCGGCCAGCTCGTCGTCGGCGGCCGGGACGGGCAGCGAGCCCGGGCCGCCCGCGAGCGCGACCCGGTCGGCGGCGGCGCGCAGGTCCTCGACGGGCGCGAGGGCCCGGCCGAGCAGCGTGCGCACGAGCAGCGCGACGCCGAGCGTGAGCACCGGGACGACGAGCAGCAGCGCCAGCCGCAGCGCGTCGAGCACACCGCGCACCTCGTCCAGCGGGACGCTCGCGACGACCGTGGCGGGCGCGCCGTCGAGCGTGACGGGGAGCAGCGCGACGCGGGCGTGCGCGTCGTACGCGCTGGCCTCGGTGCTGCGCACCAGCACCGCGTCGGCCGCGTCGCGCCGCCACGCGGCGAGGGTCGGCGGGTCGAGGACCGGCAGGGTCCGGCTCGCCGTCGCCGACGAGGCGACGACGCCGCCGTCCGCGTCGAGCACCTGCGCGACCTCACCCGGCTCGGCCACCGGCAGCGGGTCGGGCACGCGGTCGTCCGCGACGAGCGCGGCGACGGTGGCGGCACGGGCGCGCACGACCTCGTCGAGCGCGGCGACCCGGCTGGCCCCGAGCACGCCCGACAGGGCCAGGGCGCCGGCGACGAGCGCGACCGCGACGACGCCCGTCGCGAGCAGCGTGAGCCGGTCGGGCAGGGACAGGGCCCGCCGGGGACGCGCGGACCCGCTCACGCCCCCGGTGCCACGGCGGCGACCGCGCCGATCCGGTAGCCCGCGCCGCGCACGGTCGTCACGGCGTCCTTGCCGAGCTTGCGGCGCAGGTACCCCACGTACACCTCGACGACGTTGGGGTCCTCGCCCCCGGTGTCGAAGACGTGGTCGAGCAGCTCGAGCTTGCCGACGACGCGGTCGCCGTGCCGCAGCAGGTACTCCAGCAGGGCCGTCTCGCGCACCGTCAGCTCGACGGCCCGGTCCCCGCGCGTGACCTCGCGCGTCGCGGGGTCGAGCGTGAGGTCGCCGGCGCGCAGCACGGCGGGGCGGGGGGCGACCGGGCGGCGCACGAGCGCCCGCAGGCGCGCCACGAGCACGACGAACGAGAACGGCTTCGTCAGGTAGTCGTCGGCGCCCACGTCGAGACCGTCCGCGACGTCGTGCTCGCCGTCCTTGGCGGACAGCATGAGCACCGGCGTCCACACCTCGCGCTCGCGCAGCGTCGTGACGACGTCGTACCCGTGCCGGCGGGGCAGCATGACGTCGACGACGAGGACGTCGTACTCCCCGTCGGTGGCCATCGCCAGGCCCGTCTCGCCGTCGTGCGCGACGTCGACCGTGAAGCCCTCGGCGGCCAGCCCGCGGCGCAGCGCGCGCGTCAGCCCGACCTCGTCGTCCACCACGAGAACCCGCACCCCGGCAGCATCCCACCGCGGCGGCCGGCGGGCCCGCGAGCGCCGCGCACGCCTCTCAGGGGCCCCTCAGTGCCACCGGGCCAGGGTGGGTGCCATGGACACCACCGCACCCGTGCCCGGCGCCGCACCCACGGACGCCGGCTCCCCCGCCCCCGTGCGCCGGCACCGCGCGCGGTGGGCCGTCCCGGCGGCCGCGGTCGTCGCGGTCGGCGCCGCGTTCACCGCGCCGCCGCTGCTCGCGACCGCCGACACCGCCGGCCTGCCGGACGTGACGGCGCAGGAGCTGGTCACGCGCGTGCTCGAGGCCGAGCCCCAGGCGCTGTCCGGCACGGTCGTGCACACGGCCCGGCTCGGGCTGCCCGACCTCTCGCTGGCCGAGGTGGGCGGGGCCGACCCGATCGGGCTGCTCGGCGGCTCGTCGACGCTGCGCGTGTGGACCGACGGCGAGCAGCGCTCGCGCGTGTCGCTGCTCGGCCAGGCGTCGGAGTACTCCGTCGTGGCCGACGGCCCCGAGGCGTGGACGTACTCGTCGGCGGACGACGAGGTCGTGCACTACGCGCTCGCGGACGCGGACCGCGCGCGGCTGGACGCGCTCGCCGCGCAGCACGCGGCGAGCCCGGACGTCGCGGGCGACCTGCCCACGCCCGAGGAGCTGGGCCGCGCGGCGCTCGCGCGGGCGGAGCAGCACGCCACGGTCGGTGTCGACGCCGCCACGACCGTCGCCGGCCGCGACGCCTACCAGGTGGTCGTGACCCCGCGCGGTGCGGACACCCTCGTGGGGCGCGTCGTCGTCGCGGTCGACACCGCGACGTGGACGCCGCTGCGGGTGCAGGTGTGGAGCAGCGACGACGCGGCGACGCCCGCGCTCGAGGTCGGGTTCACCGACGTGACGTTCGCGGCGCCGTCCGACCAGGTGCTGTCGTTCTCGCCGCCGCCCGGCGCGGACGTGCGCGAGGTCCTCGTGCCGCTGCCCGACGCACCGCCCGCCGCGCCCGCGGACGCCGCCGACGCGCAGGCGCTCGCCGAGGCCCTCGAGGACCCGACGGCCGAGCCGCCCCTGCCCGAGGGCGTCACGGTGACGGGCGACGGGTGGGACGCGGTCGTGCAGGTCGCCGGCGTGGACGTCGCGGGCCTGCTGGCCGCCGATCCGGCGGCGGTCGCCGGGCTCGCGGTGCCGGACAAGACGTTCGGCTCGGCGGGCGCGCAGGAGCTGTACGAGCAGTTCGTGCCGCGCGACGGCGAGGGCCCGCTGCCCGACCTGGACCAGCAGGCGCTGTACGACCAGCTGACGACGCCCGTCGAGGGCGGCCGCCTCCTGGAGTCGACCCTGCTGTCCGTGCTCGTGCTCGACGACGGGCGCGTGCTCGCCGGCGCGGTGCCCGCGCAGACCCTGCTCGACCTCGCCGGCTGAGGCCGGCGTGGTCGCCACGGGCAGGACCGACGCGCCCGGCGCGCGTCCCGCGGTGCCGCGGGGGCAGGCTGGTGCGGTGATGCGCACCGACGAGCCCCCGCGGCCCGCCGTGCCGCGGGCCGGCGCCGCGACGGCGCCCGCCGTCGCCACCCGGGGACTGACGAAGCGGTTCGCGACCGGGCAGGTCGCCGTCGACGCGCTCGACCTGCACGTGCCGCGCGGTGCGGTGTTCGGCTTCCTCGGCCCGAACGGGTCGGGCAAGACCACGACGATCCGCATGCTGCTGGGGCTGGTGCGTCCCACCGCGGGCACGGTGCACCTGCTCGGCGAGCCCATGCCGGACGCCGGCGCGCGGGTGCTGCCCCGGGTCGGCGCGCTCGTCGAGGGCCCCGCGTTCCACCCCTACCTGTCCGGGCGCGCGAACCTCGGCCGGGTCGACGCGGCGGACGCGACGACGGACCCGCGCACCCGCACCCGACGGGTGGACGACGCGCTGGAGCGCGTGGGCCTGACCGCCGCACGGGACAAGCGCTACCGCCAGTACTCGCTCGGCATGAAGCAGCGGCTCGGCCTGGCGGCGGCGCTGCTGCGTCCCCGGGACCTGCTGGTGCTGGACGAGCCGACGAACGGCCTGGACCCCCAGGGCACCCGCGAGGTGCGCCACCTGGTGCGCGAGCTCGCCGACGGCGGCGCGACCGTCCTCGTGTCCTCGCACCTGCTCAGCGAGATCGAGCAGGTGTGCACGCACGTCGGGATCATGGGCCGTGGCCGGCTGCTGCTGCAGGGGCCGCGCGCGGACCTGACGGCACGGCGCGGCGTGCACGTGGTGGTCCGCACCACGCCGGCCTGCGTCGAGGCGGGGGTCGCCGAGCTGCGCCGCCTGGGCCTGCCGGACGCGCGCCTCGACGCCCACGCCCCCGCCCCGGCCGACGAGCCGACGCTCGTCGCGGGCCTGCCGGACGACGCACCGCCGCCGCACGAGGTCGCGGCCGCGCTCGTGCGTGCCGGGGTGGACCTCGTCGCGTTCGACGTGCGCCGCCCGTCGCTCGAGGAGGTCTTCGTGGAGCTGACCGGGGAGGGCTTCGATGTCGCCCGCTGAGACGGCGACCGCCGCCGCGCCGCCGCCGGGGTCGCCCACCGCACCGGACGACGCCGCCCCGCGCCGCGGCGCGCTGGGCCGCCTGCTGCGCTCCGAGCTGGGCCTGGTGCTCGGGCGACGGCGCAACGTCGTGCTGCTCGTCGGGCTCGCCCTCGTGCCCGTGCTGCTCGGGCTCGTCCTGTTCCTCACGCAGGACACGGCGCTGGCCGGGCAGGGGCCGCCGTTCGTCACGCGCGTGACGGGCAACGGCCTGTTCCTCGTCGTCGCGTCGCTGTTCCTGTGCCTGCCGTTCCTGCTGCCGCTGACCATCGGCATCACGGCGGGCGACGCCGTGGCGGGCGAAGCGGCCGCCGGCACCCTGCGGTACCTGCTGGTCGTGCCCGTCGCGCGCGGCCGGCTGCTGCTCGTCAAGGCGGTCGCGGCGCTGGCGTTCGCGGCCGCGGCGGTGCTCGCGATCGCGCTCGTGGGCCTCGTCGTCGGGGCCGTGCTGTTCGGGCTCGGGGACCTCACGCTGCTGTCGGGCGACACGATCCCGCTGGCGGCCGGCGTGCTGCGGGTCGCGGGCGTCGTCGCGTACGTCGGGCTGTCGATGACGGGGCTGGTCGCGGTGGGGCTGTTCTTCTCGACGCTGACCGAGGTGCCGGTCGGCGCGATGGCGGCGACCGTCGTCGTGGCGGTCGTCTCGAGCGTGCTCGGGCAGCTGCCGCAGCTGGCGGCGATCCACCCGTTCCTGCTCACGACGCACTGGTTCGACTTCGCCGAGATGCTGCGCGTCCAGCCGGACGTGGGCGTGCTCGCCGAGGGCCTGGGCGTGCAGGCGGCGTGGGTCGCGGTGTTCGGCTCCCTCGCCTGGGCCCGGTTCACGACCGCGGACGTCTCGTCCTGAGGACGACGTCCGCCCGCGCGGACGCCCGCGCCCGGGTGCCAGACTCGCCCCCATGACGATCTTCGGACCGGCCGTCGACCGACCGGACGGCCTGACCTACGCCGTCGTGCTCACGCGCGCCGACCGGGACGCGGTCGTCGCCGCCCTGACGGCGGAGCGCTTCAGCGGCTGGGTCGGCCCGGCCGAGGACGGCTGGGTGGTCGCCGTGCCGGAGGCGCCCCTCGGGCACGTCGCGGCGCGCCGCCAGCACGTCGAGGACCTCACCGTGACGCTGGCGGCCGCCCTCGCCGGCCCGGTGGTCACCGTGCTCGTCACGCGGGACGAGCTCATGGAGCTGTGGGCGTGGGACGGGCCGCAGGAGCTCGTCGCGTACGTGTCGGACCCCGCCAAGGCCGACCCCGACGACGAGACGGCCATGTGGTCGGGCCCGCGCGGGGCGCACGCGGCGCCGGCGCTCGCCGCCCTCTCCGGGCGGCCCGACGCGGCGGACGACGTCCGCGAGCTGCTCGGCGAGGAGCTGGGCGAGTCCGAGCAGGAGTCCGAGCGGCTCATGGCGCTCGCCCGCCTGCTCGGCTGGCCGGAGTGGCTCGTCGCCGTGGACTCGCTGCCGCGGCGCGTGCCCGGCGGTCCGGACGCGTCGGCGTTCCTGCGTCTGCGGGTGGGGCGCACGGGGCCGGCGGGCGTGCTCGCGGCGCGGGCCGCGCGCGTGGTCCGCCGCGACGCCTGACCCCCTGCGGCGGTTGGGCGCACGGCGTCCGACGCGGCAGGCTGGGCCCGTGACCGTCACCCGGGACGACGCCCGCCTGCGTGAGCTCGTGCTGCTGCGCCGCGTGCGGGACCGGATCGACCGCGACTACGCCCAGCCGCTGGACGTCGAGGCGCTCGCGCGCGACGTGCACCTGTCGGCCGGGCACCTGAGCCGGCGCTTCCGCGCGGTGTACGGCGAGTCGCCCTACAGCTACCTCATGACGCGGCGCATCGAGCGGGCCATGACGCTGCTGCGCCGCGGCGACCTGTCCGTCACGGACGTGTGCTTCGCCGTCGGCTGCTCGTCCCTCGGCACGTTCAGCACCCGCTTCTCCGAGCTCGTGGGGATGTCGCCGAGCGCCTACCGGCGGCGCGCCGCCGACGACGGGCGCGGGCTCCTCCCGTGCGTCGCGAAGCAGGTGATGCGACCGGTCAGGAATCGAGAAGCGCCCCGCACCGGTGGGTCCCTAGCGTGAGCGGCATGGACCTCACCATCCACTCCGCCTTCCTGCCCGTCGAGGACCCGGACGAGTCGCTCGCGTTCTACCGCGACGTCCTCGGCTTCGAGGTCCGCCTCGACGTCGGCCACGGGACGATGCGCTGGATCACCGTCGGCCCACCGTCGCAGCCGCAGACGTCGATCGTCCTCTACCCGCCGTCGGCGATGCCCGGCCTCACGGACGACGAGCGGCGCACCCTGGCCGAGCTCATGGCCAAGGGCAGCTACGCGTCGATCGTGCTCGGCACCTCCGACCTCGACGCGACGTTCGCGCGCATGGAGGAGGCCGGCGCCGAGGTCCTGCAGGAGCCGGTCGACCAGCCGTACGGGCTGCGCGACTGCGCCTTCCGCGACCCGGCGGGGAACATGATCCGCATCAACCAGCTCGCCTGACGCGGCGGCGCGGGCGGCTACGGCTCGACGACGAACCCGCGGTCCCCGGCGGGCGGCTCCTCAATCACGTCCGCCGAGGCGACCGACGCCCCGGACGGCCCGTGCGCGCACCACGAGACCAGCGCGTCCACGGCGTCCGGGGCGCCCTCCGCCACGGCCTCGACCGACCCGTCCGCGCGGTTGGCGACCCAGCCGCGCACGCCGAGGCGCTCGGCCTCGCGCGCGCACGACCAGCGGAACCCGACGCCCTGCACGACGCCGCGCACCCGCACGCGCACCCGCCGGACGTCGCTCACGCCGCGCCCTCGCGCTCGGCGCGCAGCGCCGCCACCACCGCGCCGGCCGCGTCGTGGGCGGGCCAGCGCGGGGCCGGCACGGCCCGCGCGGCCGTGCCGGGCGCGGCAGCCGCCGCGGGCGACGGCGCGGCGACGCGGTGCACGACGAGCACGGTGTCGTCGGCGGAGCCCTCGGGCGCCATCCGGGCCAGCAGCTCGTCCGCGAGCGCGTCCGGGGAGGCGTCGACGGGCAGGTCCGCGAGCACCGTGGCGAGCAGGTCGAGCCGCTCGCGCAGACCGGCACCCCGGCGCTCCAGCAGCCCGTCGGTGCACAGCACGAGCACGTCGCCCGCGTCGACGGGCACCACGGCCTGCGGCCGGGGCCCCGCCGGCACCGTCAGCGGGCGTCCGCGTCCGCCCGCGAGCCACGTCACGGTGCGGTCGGCGTGCAGGACGACCCCGGGCGGGTGCCCGGCCGAGGAGTACGTGAACGTCCCGGCGTCGGGGTCCACCACGCCGCACAGCACGGTCGCCATCTCGGCCCCGGGCAGCGTGCGCGCGAACGCGTCCAGCCCGTCCAGGACGTCGGCCGGCCGGGCGGTGCGCAGGAGCAGCGCCCGCGCCGCGCTGCGCAGCTGCCCCATGCGGGACGCCGCCTCCAGGCCGTGACCGACGCAGTCGCCGACGACGATCCCGAGCGGGCCGCCGTGCGGGCCGTCGTGCGCACCGTCGAGCGGGCCGTCGTGCCACCCGTCGTGCCCGGCGTCCTCCGCGTCCGGTCCCCCGCCCAGCTCGACCACGTCGTACCAGTCGCCCCCGACGGTGAGGTCGCGCACCGCGGGCACGTACCGCGTCGCGACGTCCTCCCGTGCGACCTGCGGCTCGAGCATCGCGTGCTGCAGCACGTCCGAGACGCGCGTGACGGCGGCGACCTGCCGCTCGAGCCGCAGCGCGGACGTGACCGCCGCCGTGATCGTGTCCGCGACCACGCGGGCGAAGGCACGCGTCTGGTCGTCCACCGGTCGCAGCGGGCTCAGCCGCAGCACGACCGCCCCGGTGCGGCGGTCGGTCTCCGTGAGGCGGATCGGCAGCACCAGGACGTGCCCGTCCTCGACGACCCGCCCCGCCGCGACCGCCTCGGCCACCAGCGGGCGCGCCGCGCCGGCCGGCGTGGCGGAGGCGCCGACGACCTCCACCTCCCCCGGCCGTCCGAGGTGCACCTGCACCGCCACGACGTCCGGCCCGCCGTCCAGCAGCGCGACCGCGGCCGTCACGACCCCCGCGACCGTGCTCGGCGCGCCCTGCAGCGTGCGCGACAGCTCGGCCAGCAGCCGCACCCGGCGCTGCTCCACGACGAGGTGCGTGGTGTCGCTCGCGATGTCGAGCAGGCCCGCGACGCGCCCCTGCGCGTCGCGCAGCGGGCTGTACGAGTACGTGAAGAACGTCTCCTCGTCGAAGCCCGAGCGGTGCATGACGAGCCGCTGGTCCGCCACCCACGTCGGCCGCCCGTGGTCGAGGACCTCCCGCAGGAGCGGCGCGATGTCGTCCCACACCTCGGGCCAGACCTGCGCGAGCGGGGCACCCATGGCGGACGGGTGCTTGCGGGTGCCGAGGATCTCCCGGTAGCCGTCGTTGTAGAGCATCGTCAGCGCCGGCCCCCACGTGACCAGCACGGGGAAGCGCGTGCTCAGGCACAGCTCGACGGCCGCCCGCAGCCCCGCGGGCCACGTCGCCGGCGCACCGAGCGGCGTCGCCGTCCAGTCGGTCGCGCGCACGAGCTCGCCCATCGGGTCGCGCGCGGTGGCGCGCAGGAACCAGGGCGATCGCACGTCAGGACCCTAACCAAGGCGGGGACGCGGCGCCCGTGACGTCGCCCGGACGCCGCGGCACGCCGCCCCGGTGGCGCACCGGCCGCGCCCCACCGTCGGGACCGGCAGGATGGCGGGGTGAGCGTCTCCGGCACCGACCAGCCCCGCGTCCTGCGCAGCGCCCTGCTCGTCGACTTCGACAACGTGTACATCGGCCTCAAGCGGCTGGACCCGGCGGCGGCGGAGGCGTTCGCGACGAACCCCGGCCACTGGCTCGCGGAGCTCGCGCAGGGCGCCGACACCGACGGCGAGGTCACCCGCCGCTTCCTGGTGCGTGCGTGCTACCTCAACCCCTCCGTGTACGCCCGCTACCGGCCCAACTTCACCCGCGCCGGGTTCCGCGTCGTGGACTGCCCGTCGCTGACCCAGCAGGGCAAGAGCAGCGCCGACATCAACCTCGTGCTCGACGCGGTGGACGCGCTGGCCGCGCCCACGCGGTACGACGAGTTCGTCATCGTCTCCGCCGACGCCGACTTCACGCCCCTCGCCCAGCGCTGCCGCGCCGACGACCGTCGCGTCACGATCATCACCGCGAGCCCGGCCGCGAGCGCGTACCGGTCGGTCGCCGACGGCGTCGTCGGGGCCGACGCGCTGGCGGACCTCGTCACGCAGACCGCCTCGGCACTCGACGCCGAGGGGGCGGCCTCACCGTCCGGGACGGCCCCCGAGGTGCCCGCGCAGCGCACGCCGGCCCGGGACGAGGACGCCGCCCCGGTGCCGCCCGAACCCGCGCCGACGCCCGCCGCCGGCGACGCCACGTCGTCGGGTGCGCAGCCGGCCGTCGAGGGGGCGCGCCCGGCCGCGGCGCCGGTGACGGGGCCCACGGAGTCGCGCGCACGGCGGGCGGTCCGACGGCACGTGCGCACGGCGGACCGGCCCGTGCCGATGGGCGCGGTGGCGCAGGTCGCCCTCACCGCGGACCCGTCGCTGTCGTCGACGCAGTGGGGCGGCGCGGGCGGCTTCACGGCCTGGCTCGCCCGCTCGCTGCCCGACCTCGCGGTGTCGACGCGGCCGCCGGGCCACGTGTGGGACCCGCGCCGCTTCGGCGAGGCGGACCTGCCGGGGGCGGTCGCGGACACGGACCCGACGGAGCTGCAGAAGCAGGTCATCGCGGTGACGGACACGCCGGGGCTGAGCCAGGAGCACTACCGCGTGCTGCTCGAGCGGCTCGCCGGCGACCTGGCCGAGCACCCGTTCGAGCGCGTGGGCACGTCGCGCCGCGTGCACGAGGCGTGCCAGCAGGCGGGTGCGAAGGTGGGCCGCTCGACCGTGAACTTCGTCGTGTCGGGCGTGCTGTACACGGGCCTGTCGCTGTCCGAGCCGCGCACCGCGCGCGAGCTGGCGTCCGCGTGGGCGGACAACGTGATCGGGCTGTGCCGAGGTGCGCGCATGGAGCTGACGAGCGGTGACGCGCAGGCCATCCGCACGTGGGTCGGCGGGGGCCTCGCGGACTCCTGAGCACCGCCCGGGCGCGACGCGGGCGTGCGGCGCGCCCGCCGCAGGCGCCGCCCCCGTGGCGGATCGGTCGGGCAGCGGGCAGCGGACGGCCCGGCCGCCCCGCGGGGCGACCGGGCCGTGGGACGGACGAGGGCGGGTCAGGCGACGGCGGGAGCGGCCGCCGGCTGCGCGGCGGCGGGGCCGCGGTAGGTGCTGCCGTCGAGCCACAGGACGTACAGGAAGATCAGCGGCAGCAGCACGAGGCCCACCGTGAAGCCCGGGCCGTGCCCGAACGACTTCGACACGTCGTTCCACAGGACGATGAGCACGACGACGTTGACGACCGGCACCAGCAGGAGCAGGAACCACCACAGCGGGCGGCCCGCGATCTTGAGCAGGACGAACGTGTTGAGGATCGGCACGAAGCCCTGCCAGCCGGGCTCGCCGGCCTTGCGGAAGACGCCGGCCGTGGGCAGGCCGGCGATCACGATCCCGAAGATCGCGGCGACGACGGTGCCGACGAGGGTGCCGATCGCGACGGCCGGGTCCGCCGACGTGGTGGTGAGTGCGGTGAGCATGGCGCGAACCGTAGCGGGGTGCGTGTCCCGTTCGTGCCGTTTGTCCAGGAACGCCCCCCGAACGGCGCAACGTCAGTCGAGAAAGCCCTCGACGAGTGCGGCGAGCTCGTGCGGGTGACGCACGGGCAGCAGGTGGCCCGCTCGGGGCACGACGGCCGTGCGGGCACCGGGGATCGCCCCGGCGATCAGCGCCGTGTGCTCCGGACGCACCAGGTCCCGCTCCCCGACCACCACGAGCACGGGCACCGCGACGCGCGCCAGGGCGGCGGGGTCGATGCGCGGGTGCTCGGTCATCAGGGCGGTGCGCTCGGCGGCCGCGCGCAGCGCGGGCACCGCCTCGGCGAGCGCACGCTGGACGCGGTGCGCGGCCCGTGCGCTGCGCAGGAAGCCGGGCGTCATCCCCTCGGGGAACAGGTTCGCGCCCACCACGACCAGCCGCCCGACCAGCTCGGGGCGGCGCAGCACCAGCTCGAGCGCGACGTTGCCGCCGTCGCTGAAGCCGACCACGTCGACCGCCCGCAGACCCAGCGCGTCCAGCACCGTCGCGACGTCGTCGGCCATCGAGGCGGTCGTCAGCGGCCCGTCGCCGCGCGGGGAGCGGCCGTGCCCCCGCGAGTCCACGCCGACCAGGGTGCGCCCGGGCCCGAGCAGCGGCACGAGCCGGTCGAACACGTGGTGGTCCTCGCCGTTGCCGTGCAGCAGCACGAGCGGACGGCCGCGACCGTGCGTGACCACCCACAGCGGGCCCACCCGCCCGCCCGGTGCGGCCAGCCCGGCGAGCGCGGCGGCAGCCGCTGCGGGGGCCGCGTCGGGGCGGAGGCGGACGCGGCGTCGTCGGGCGCGCTCATCCCGGCAGGCTAGCCCCGGTGCCCGGACCGGCCCACCCGCTCAGGCGAGCGCGTCGGCCAGCAGCCGCAGCGTCTGCTCGCGCGAGGGCGTGCGGTCGGCCGGGGTGCCGCGCACGGCACCCGTGACCGGCTGCACCATGAGCTCGTCGGTGCCGAGCCGCGCCGCGAGCGCGCGCACCTGGTCGGCGGCGGAGGCCGGGTCGCCGACGATCCACGACGCGCTCAGCGCCGCGAGCAGCTCGTCGGCCGCCGCGGGCAGCGGGTTCTCCTCCGCGTCCTCGACGAGCTCCTGCGGGGCGAGGGTCTGCCCGGCGCGCAGCCGCCACATCGTGCGCAGCTGCGGCAGGGCGAGGCGGCGGGCCTCCTGCTCGGTCGCGGCCACGGCGACGTTCGCGACCGCGATCGTGCGCGGCTCGGCCAGCTCCTCGGACGGCACGAACGTGCGGCGGTAGAGCGAGACCGCCTCGTCGGTGCCGCGGCCGGCGAAGTGGTGCGCGAACACGTACGGCAGACCGAGGCGTCCGGCGAGCTGCGCGGAGTACGACGACGAGCCGAGCAGCCACAGCTGCGGCGCGGACGTCGCCCGCGGCGTCGCGAGCAGCGGGTAGGTGCTGGAGCCGACGCGCACCTCGACGCCCTGCGGGCGCACGAGCGCACGCAGCGTCGCGACGTCGTCGTCGAACGTGTCGACGCCGTCGGCCGACTGCCCCCGGCGCAGCAGGTGGCTCGTCACCGGGTCGGACCCCGGTGCCCGGCCGATGCCGACGTCGACCCGCCCGGGGTACGCGGCCTCGAGGAGGGCCACCTGCTCGGCGACCACCAGCGGCGAGTGGTTGGGCAGCATGACCCCGCCCGAGCCGACGCGGACCCGCGTGGTCGCGGCCGCGACCATGCTCATGAGCAGCGGCGGGTTCGTGGCCGCGACCGCCGGCATGTTGTGGTGCTCGGCCACCCAGTAGCGCACGGCTCCCACCTCGTCCGCGACGCGGGCGAGCGCGAGCGACGCGGCCACGGCGTCGGCCGTGCTCTGGTCGGTACGGACGGGGACGAGGTCGAGCACGGAGAGCGCGGTCACACCGGTGCCAACCGCGTCCGGCGGGCCGGGCATTCCGCGAGGTGGGTCACGCCCGCTCGAGCAGCGCCAGCACCTCGTAGTGCCCGGTGTGCGGGAACATGTCGAGCACCTGGGCCCGGCGCGGGCGCAGCGACGGCATCGCGGCCAGGTCGCGCGCGAGCGACGCGGCGTTGCAGGACGAGTACAGGACCCGCCCCACGCCCGAGTCCTCGAGCCAGTGCGCGAGCGGGCCGCCCAGCCCGCGCCGCGGCGGGTTGACGACGACGAGGTCGGGCACCTGCGGCGCGGCGAGCGCGAAGGCGGTCGCGTCACCGGCGAGGAAGCGGGTGCCGGGCAGCCCTGCCTCCCGGGCGGACTGCTCGGCGCTGGCCACGGCCTCCGCGCTCGCCTCGACGCCCACGACGGTGCGTCCCGGGCGTGCCAGGTGCAGCGCGAAGCCGCCCACGCCGCAGTACAGGTCCCACGCGGAGGCCGGGTCCACCTCGTCCGCCCACGCCGCGGCCTGCCGGTACAGCGCAGCGGCGACGTCGGTGTTCGTCTGGAAGAAGCTGCGCGGGCGCAGGTGCAGGTCCAGCCCGTTGACGCGCATGCGCAGGGTCGCACGCTCGGTGAGGACCTCCTCGCGCTCGCCCTCGAGCACGGCCGCGTGCGCGGGCTGGACGTTGACGGAGGCGACGGCGAGCGCGGGCAGCTGCTCGCGCAGCCACGGCAGGTGCTTGCGCACGCGCGCGAGCGCCTCGGTGCTGCGCAGCACGAACCGGACCATGAGCTCGCCGTCCGGGCTCGCCGTGACCAGCAGGTGCTTGAGCTCGCCGCGGCGCGCGGGGACGTCGTAGGGCGTCAGGCCCGCGCGCGTGACGAACGCCGCGAGCGGCGCGAAGGCCGCCTGCAGGTGCGGCGGGTACAGCGGGCAGTCCTGCAGGTCGACGCCCAGGCCGTGCGCGTCGAGGATGCCCAGCGTCGGTGCGTCGGCCGTGCCCGCGACGACCATCTTCGCCTTGTTGCGGAAGCCGGCCTCGACGCTCGTCACCGGCGGCAGCCACGCCACGCCCGCCGGGTCGCCGAGCGCCTCCCGGACGTGGCGCTCCTTGTCGGCGACCTGCCCCGGGTACGCCTGCGTCAGGAGCGTGCACGAGGCGCACACGCCCGCGTCGAGGTAGGCGCAGCGCATCCGTCCAGGGTAGGCGCGGCGGACGGCGGACCCCCCGCGGCTCCGGTGTGACGGTGCGCGCACGCGGCGCGGCGGCCCGGTCGAGGTCGACCGGGCCGCCGCGCCGCGCTCGCGAGGAGCGGGACCGTCAGTAGCCCTGCGGGCTGTACGCCTGGCTGCCCTGGTCCTCGTCCTGGCCGCCCTGGTCGCCGCCCTGGTCGCCGCCCTGCACGCTGCCCTGCACGCGCTCGCGCGCACCCTGGGCCTCGTCCTTGACCGAGGACGCCGCCTCCTGGCCGGCGCTCCTGACCTGCTGGGCGCCCTCCGTGGCGCGCTCCTTGAGCGCGGTCGCGGCCTCCTGCGCCGGCTCCCTGAGGTTCTGAGCCGCCTCCTGGGCGACCTCCTTCACCTGCGGCGCCATCTCCTGCGCCTTCTCCTTGACCGCGGTGGCCGCGTGCTGCTCCTTCTGGCTGGCGGGCAGCAGGGAGCCGGCGAGCCAGCCGACCCCGAACGCGATGAGGCCCGCGGCGAGGGGGTTGCCCGCCGTCGCCTGCTTCGCACGCGCGGGCGCGGCCGCGGCGGCGTCCTTCGCGCGGCCCGGCGCGTCGTGCAGCGAGCCGCCGACGGACGAGCCGGTCGAGGACGCCGACGACCTCAGGTCGTGCGCCTTGTCGCTCACCGTGTCCTTCGCGCTGTGGGCCGTGCCGGTCACCGCGTCCTTGGCGTCGTCGACCGTGCCCATGACGCGGTCCTTGACGTCCGACAACCGGCTCTTGACCTCGTCGGCCTTGCGGTGCGCCACCGTCTTGGGGTTCACCGAGTCGGTGAGGGCGTCGACGTTCGCCGACAGGTCCGCCCGCGTGCGCTCGATGTCCGCGCGGATCTGGTCCGGGTCGCTCGTGCTCATCGGTTCTTCTCCTCGTGTCCTCGGGCGGCGTTCGGGATCTTCTTGAGGGTCTCGGCCGTCTGCGGTGCGCCGCGCACCTGCTTGACCTGCGCCTGCCCGCGCTTGGCGAGCACGAGCGCGACGATCCCCCACAGGACCGCCACCACGAGCGCCGACCAGCCGCGGTTGATGACGGCGCCCAGCGCCCACCACAGCGCGACCGAGACGAAGACGAGGGCGAGGTTCGCGGCGACGGCCGCGCCGCCGAACATGCCCGCGCCCGTGCCCGCCTTCTTGGCCTGGTCGGTCAGCTCCACCTTGGCCAGCTCGACCTCCTGGCGGAACAGCGTGGACAGGTCCTGCGTGATCTCGCCCAGCAGGCTCCCGATCGACGGGCGGTCGCCCGCGTCGCCGGCCGCGCCCGCGGCCCCCGCCGTCCCGGCGTCCGTGTACCCGGTGCCGGGGTAGCCCGCCGCACCCGCGCCGTACCCGGCGGCGCCGGGGCTGCCGAGGGGGTCGGGGGTCCCGGTGGTCATCGCTCGTCCTCCCGCTCGACGCCGCGCCACGGCTCACCGGTCGCGGTGCCGCCCACGCCCTGCTCGTCGTCCGGGATGCCGCCCGGCGTCGACTGCACCGGCGCCGGGCCGCCGCCCGTGTCACCGGTCGCGGTCGTCTCGCCGTAGACGGCGCGCGAGGCCGCGAGGTACTCGGGCTCGTCCTCGGTCGACCCGACGCCGGGCGTCCCCCACTCGCCCCCGGCCGCGACCGTCGACGCGTCGTCCGCGACGGAGCCGGTGGGCAGCGGGCCGGTCGTCGCCGCGCCGAGGCCCGTGTCGCCGTACGCGGTGCCGGTGTCGCCGTACGCGGCGCCCGTGCCGCCCGACGCGGCGGTGCCCGCGAGACCCGCACCGGCGTAGCCGGCGCCCGTCGCGTAGCCGGCCGACGTGCCGCCGACGGCGCCGGTCGTGCCGCTCACGCCCGTGTCCGGGATCTGCGAGGCGCCGCCCGAGGTGCCCTCGTCGGAGGCGGCCGCGCTCAGGCCGCGCGTCAGACGTCCGGCGAGCAGGCCCGCCCCCGCCGCGACGGCCAGGAAGACACCGGGCCGGCGGCGCGCGAAGTCGGAGACCGCGGTCACCAGGTCGCCCGGCTGCCGGTCGTCCAGCCAGGTCGCCGCGGAGCTCGTGCGGTCCGCGAGCTGGCGTGCGAGGTCGCTCGCGAGGCCGCCCTCGCTGCTCTCGGTCATCCGGCTCAGCTCGTCGCCGAGGCCGCGCAGGCCGTCCGCGAGCCGCTTCTGCTGGGCACCGGCCTGGTCGCTCACCTCGGTGCGCGCCTGGTCGAACAGGCTGCGTGCCTGCTGCTTGGCCTCGTCCGTGACCTGCCGCGCCTGGTCCTTCGCCTCGTGCGCGACGGTGCGGCCGCTGTCGACCGCGCTCTGCGCGACGCCTGCTGCCTCCTGCTGCGCCGTCTGCGCCGTCTCCTTGGCGGTCTGCGTGGCCGATCCCGTGCCGCTGCTGGCGCCGCCGGGCTGGCCGGCTGCGTAGTCGGTGCTCATGTCGTCGTCCTCTCACCACGGGTGCGTGCACCCGTCGGACCGCTGGGGTCGTCCCGACCCGCCCCGCTGGGCAGGGGGTGCCGACGCGACGACCGTGCGGTCGTCGCGGGGGCGGGGTGTGCTGGTGGCCGTCTTCTCGACCGGTGGGCGCTGCGCTCGCGCCGTCGTGCCGGGGTGCGCCCCGGCCGGCGGGACGGGGTGCGCACCCCCGCCGTCGCCGTACTGCGACGCTAGGCACAGCACCGCAGGTGCGCCACCGGAACGCCCGGCGCGGGCGGGCCGCGAAGGCCGTCGACGGCGGGTCCGCCGCTGGGCGCGCGCGCACGGCGCCGGGCGCCTACGGTGCGGGCCGGACGTGCGTCCAGGGGCAGGGGCCCGCGGACGGGACGGCGGCGCGGACGGGACGGGCGGCGCGGACGGGACGGGACCGGACCGACGGGACCGGGCACAGCCGGGGGACGCGCCGGTCGCCGTACCGTCGTGGTCGTGACCCGCACCTCCCCCGCCGACCCGGCCTCCCTCGCCCCCGTCGCCGCGCGCGTCGTGCGCACCAACCTCGCGACCGCGTGGCCGTACCACCTCGTGCACCTGGCGGCGTCGCCCGCCGACGTGCGCGCACCGGCCGAGCTGTACCCGGCGTTCCACACGTCGTTCGACTGGCACTCCTGCGTCCACATGCACTGGCTCGGGGTCGAGGTGCTGCGCGCGGGTCACGTCGACGACGGCCTGCGGGCGTCGCTGTCGAGCACGCTGACGCCCGACCGCATCGCGGGCGAGGTGGCCTACCTGCGGGCGCACCCCGCGTTCGAGCGCCCCTACGGCTGGGCCTGGGCGGCGCGCCTGGCCGCGTCGTGCCGGGCCGCCGCCGCCGCGGGCGACGAGGACGCCGCCGGCTGGGCCGACGCGACCGCTCCCCTCGCCGGCGCGGTGCTCGACCTCGCCCTGCCGTGGCTCGCGCGCGTCGAGCACCCGGTGCGGCACGGCGTGCACGCGAACACGGCCTTCGGCCTCGCGCTGCTGCTCACCGCGGCCGACGACCTCGGCCTCGCCGACCGCGCCGACGCGCTGCGGGAGCAGGCCGTGCGGCTCTACGGCGGTGACCGCGACTGGGCCGGGCGGTGGGAGACGAGCGGCCACGACTTCCTCTCCCCCGGCCTCGCGGAGGCCGACCTCATGGCGCGCGTCCTTCCGCCGGCGGACCTGCGCCCGTGGTTCGACGGCTTCCTGCCGCGACCGCTCGAGCTGACGCGGCCGGTGCGCGTCGTGGACCCGACCGACGGGCACGCCGTGCACCTGGACGGGCTCAACCTCTCGCGGGCCGGGGCCCTGCTGCGCCTCGCCCGGGCGCTCGACGACCCGGCGCTGGCGGCCGCGGCCGAGGACCTGCTCGCGGTAGGGCTGCGCGCGCTGGACAACCCCGACTTCGTCGCCACGCACTGGCTGGCCTCCTTCGCGTGGGACGCGGTGACGAGCCGCTGAGCGACGGCCGGACCGCCGGCGCCGACCACGGTGCCGGGGTGCGGTGGCGGGGTGTCGGTGGCGGGGTGTCGGTGGCCGGGTGTCGGTGGCGGGGTGTCGGTGGGCGGGTCGAACATGTGTTCGTGCCCGAGCGCCGCGCGACCGTCCTCCACGCCGACCTCGACGCGTTCTACGCGTCGGTCGAGCAGCGGGACGACCCGCGCCTGCGGGGCCGCCCGGTGGCCGTCGGCGGCGGTGTCGTGCTCGCGGCGTCCTACGAGGCGAAGCGTCGCGGCGTGCGCACGGCGATGGGTGGCCGGCAGGCGCGCGCGCTGTGCCCCGACCTCGTGGTCGTCCCGCCGCGCTTCGACGCGTACGTCGAGGCCAGCCGCGCGGTCTTCGAGGTGTTCCACGACACGACTCCGGCCGTGCAGGGCGTGTCGATCGACGAGGCGTTCCTCGACGTGGCGGGGCTGCACCGGCTCGACGCCACCGCGCCCGTCGACCTGGCGGCACGGGTGCGGGCGCGGGTGCGCGACGAGGTCGGCCTGCCGATCACCGTCGGCGTCGCCCGCACGCCGTTCCTCGCCAAGGTGGCGAGCCGCGTGGCCAAGCCCGACGGTCTGCTGCTGGTGCCGCCGGACGGCGAGGACGCGTTCCTGCACCCCCTCCCGGTCGAGCTGCTGTGGGGTGTCGGCGAGGTGACCGCCGCACGCCTGCACGGGTACGGGCTGCGCACGGCCGGCGAGGTCGCGGCGCTGCCCGAGCACGTGCTCGTCGGCGTCCTCGGCCCCGCGGCCGGGCACCACCTGCACGCGGTCGTGCACGGGCGGACGCCCGAGCGGGTCGTGACCGACCGGCGGCGCGCGTCCGTGGGGGCGCAGCGCGCGCTCGGACCGGGCCCGCACACGCCGGCGTTCGTCCGCTCGGCGCTGCTGGGGCTCGTCGACCGGGTCGCGCGGCGCCTGCGCGGCGGGCACCGCACCGCCCGCACGGTCGTGCTGCGCCTGCGCTTCGCCGACTACACGCGCGCGACGCGCTCGCACTCCCTGCGGCACGGCACGGACTCCGGCGAGCAGCTCGCCGCGGCGGCGACGGCCCTGCTCGACGACGCGGCGCCGCTGATCCGCGAGCGCGGCCTGACGCTCGTCGGGGTCGCCCTGACGAACCTCGGCTCGGACGCGGCGGTGCAGGACGTGCTGCCGCTCGAGCACGCCGACCGGGCCCCGCTGGACGCCGCCGCCGACGCGGTCCTGCGGCGGTTCGGGGGCGGCGCCGTGGTCCGGGCCAGCCTGCTGCGCACCGGCGACGGGTTCGCGGCGCCCCAGCTCGACGACTGACCGGGCGGCCGGCAGACGTGGCGGGCTAGGCGCCCCCATGACCGTCGTGCTCCGCGCGCACCCGGCGCACCTCCTGCGCGAGCGCGTCCGCGTCCAGCGCCGGCCGCCCGCCCGGCCGCGCGGCCGTGCTCCCGGCGGCCACGGTCGCCCACCAGCCCGCCGTCGGGGCGTCGTGGCCGGCGAGGAGCGCGGCGGTGAGCCCGGCGACGAACGCGTCCCCGCCCCCGTGGGGTCCACCGGCTCGCCGCCGACCAGCGGCAGCACGACGTGGCCGCCGTCCCAGGCGACGACGTTCGCGCCGCCCGCCTCGAGCGCGACCACCCGCGGCCCGCGCGCGACCAGCTCGCGCGCGGCCCGCACGACGGCGCCCTCCCCTGCGGCGCGTCGCCGACGAGCAGCGCGGTCTCCGCGTCGTCGGCGCGCAGCACGTGCACGGACGCGAGCAGGCGCTCGCGCAGCGCGTCGTCCTCGGGCGCGCCGTCCGCCACGACGAGCGCGTCGCCGACCGCGTCGAGCGCCGCGGCGACCGCGTCCGCCGGCTGCTGCAGCTGCAGCAGGACGGCCCGCGCCGTCCCGAGCACGCCGGCGGCCGCGCGCACGTCGTCCGGGCGCAGCAGGACGTCCTGCGGGACGTGCTCGAGCAGGCGCCGCTCGCCGCCGTCGGCGACCACGTCGAGCAGCAGCGCGGTCGAGGCCCCCCTCCTGCGCACCACGGCGGCGACGTCGACGCCGTCGGCACGGGCGCGGGCGAGGACCGCGTCCGCGGCCGCGTCGTCCCCGACGACACCGACGAGCGCGGTGCGCAGCCCGAGCTGCGCGCAGCCCACGGCCTGGTTGGCCCCCTTGCCCCCGAGCACCTCCAGCCGCTCGTGCACGGGCGCGGACCCGCCCGCCGCGGGCACCGCCTCGACCCGCACCACCAGGTCCCGCGCGACCTGACCGACCACCACGACGTCCACGCCCCGCACCTCCGTCCCGCGCGCCCCGGACGGGGGCCTGCGCACCGACCACCCTGCTGGTGCCGCCCGCGGTCCGCCCGCGCAGCGCTCGTGCACCCGTCCCGGACGCGTGGTCCACTGTGCGCGTGCCGCTGACCGTCGAGCCCTGGACCCTGCGCGAGCCGACGCTGGACGTCGACGACCTGCCCCGCACGGCCGCGCTCCTCACCGTCGCGAACGGGCACCTCGGCGTGCGCGGCGTGCTCGAGGAGCAGCGGCCCGCCGTCGCCGGCGGCACGCTGCTGGCCCCCGTGTACGAGCGCCACCCGCACGACTACCCCGAGCCCGCGTACGGCTACCCGGACCACGACGAGCGCCTCGAGCCCGTCGTCGACGCGTGCGGGGTGGACCTCGAGGTCGACGGCGAGCCGCTCGACGTCCGCACGGGCTCCCTCGAGCACCACGAGCGGCGCCTCCACCTGCGCACCGGTGTCCTGGAGCGGGAGGCGGTGTGGACCTCGCCCGGCGGCACCCCGGTCGAGGTGCGCACCCGACGCTGGGTGTCGCTCGTGCGGCGCGAGCTCGTCGTGACGGCGTACGAGGTGCGCGCCCCGCAGGGTGCGCGGGTGCGCGTGCGGGTCGTGCCCGGCTGCCCCGGTCCGGGGGGCGCCCCCGGCCGCGGGGCCGACGGCAGCGCCGGTCCCGGCCTGGTCAGCGAGGCCTGCGGGCACGACGCGGGCCGCACGTGGGTCGCGCAGCGCACCGTGCTCGCCGGTGTGGGGGTCGTCCTGGCGACCGAGCACGACGTCACGGCCGGCGACGGGGTGGTGCACGGCTGGACGCAGGACGCGCACGGGTGGGTGCTGGACGCGGACCTGCCGCCGGGCGGCTGGGTGCGGCTCGCCGGCCGCGCGGCGTACGCGTGCGGGCGCCGGCCGGTCGAGGGGCTGCTCGCGGACGCGCGGACGGTCCTGGCGGACGCGGAACGCGCGGGCGAGGACCGGCTCGAGGCGGAGCACCGCGCGTTCCTCGACGACGTGTGGGAGCGGGCGGACGTCGTCGTCGAGGGCGACGACGAGCTGCAGCAGGCGGTCCGGCTCGCGGTGCTGCACACCGTGCAGGCCGCGGCCCGCGTCGAGGGCACCGGTCTGCGCGCCAAGGGCCTGACCGGGCTCGGGTACCACGGGCACACGTTCTGGGACGCGGAGGGCTTCGTGCTGCCGGTCCTCGACCACGTGCTGCCGCACGCGTCGGCGGCGCACCTGCGGTGGCGGCACGCCACGCTCCCCCGCGCCGTCGAGCGCGCCCGCACGCTCGGGCTGCCGGGCGCCGCCTTCCCGTGGCGGACGATCTCGGGCGAGGAGTGCTCGGGGTACTGGCCGGCGAGCACCGCGGCCGTGCACGTCACCGCGGACGTCACGGACGCGCTCGTGCGGCACGTGGCCGCGACGGGCGACGACGCGCTCGAGCAGGAGGTCGGGGTGGACCTGCTCGTGCACGGGGCGCGCTTCTGGATGGGCCGGGGCCACCACGACGACGACGGCGCGTTCCACGTGCACGGGGTGACGGGACCGGACGAGTACACGGCCGTCGTCGACGACAACACGTACACCAACCTCGTGGTGGCGCGGTCGCTGGAGGCCGCGGTACGCGTCACGGCGCGCTGGCCGCACGAGGCGCGCCGGCTCGGCGTCGACGACGACGAGCGTGCGCGGTGGGCGGCGGCGGCGGCCGCCGTCGTCGTGCCGTACGCCGCGGACCTGGGCGTGACCGAGCAGTCCGCCGGGTTCACGCGGCGGCCGCGCTGGGACTTCGCGCGCGTGCCGGACGGGTGGACGCCGTTCGAGGACCGGGTGCACTACACCGAGCTGTACCGGCACCAGCTCGTCAAGCAGGCGGACCTCGTGCTCGCGCTCGTCGTGGCGGGCGACCGGTTCACGGCTGACCAGAAGCGCCGCGACTTCGCCTACTACGAGCCGCTGACGGTGCGCGACTCGTCGCTGTCGGCGAGCGTCCAGGCCGTCGTCGCCGCCGAGCTGGGCCACCTGACCCTCGCGCACCGGTACACGCGCGAGTGCGCGTTCATCGACCTGCACGACCTGCGCCACGAGACGCAGGAGGGCGTGCACGTGGCGTCGATGGCCGGGGCCTGGGACGCGCTCGTGCGCGGGTTCGGCGGGCTGCGGCTGGACCACGGGCACGTGCGGGTCGGCCCGCGCCTGCCGCCGGGCATCTCCCGGCTGCGGTTCCGCGTCCGGGTCGACGGGTCGCACGTGGAGGTCGACGCCCGGCGCGACGGGGTGACGTACCGGCTGCTGGCGGGTGAGCGGGTCGTGCTGCGCCACGAGGACGAGGAGCTCACGCTGTCGCCCGACGCCCCGCAGGTCGAGCGCGAGCTCGTGCCCGTCGCCGAGCCGACGCCGCCCCGGCAGCCGCCGGGACGCGAGCCGCGCGGCTGACGGGACGCGAGCCGCGCGGCGGACGGGGACCGTCAGCGCTCGCCGGGCGGGACGGCGGGCAGCGTGACGAGGAACGTCGTGCCCTCGCCCACGGTGCTGCGGATCTCCATGCCGCCGCCGTGCGCGTCGACGACCGCCTTGGTGATCGACAGCCCGAGCCCGACGCCGGGGATCGCGCGGCGCGTCGCGTTCGTCGCCCGGAAGAACCGCCCCGTGAGCTGCGCGAGCTCGTCGGCGGGGATGCCGATCCCGGTGTCGGACACGGCCAGGCGCGCGCCGCCGTCCGGCAGCGGCGTCAGCGCCACGCGCACGGTCCCGCCGGCGGGCGTGAACTTCAGCGCGTTCGAGACGAGGTTGTCGACGACCTGGCCGAGGCGCACCGGGTCCGCCTCGAGCCGCGCCTCCTCGAGCTCCGCGACGAGGGTCACCTGCGCCTGCTCGGCCGTCGGGGCGGCGGACGCCACGGACGCGCGCGCGACGGCGGCGAGGTCGGTGGGCTGCGGGCTGATGGCGAACGTCCCGGCGTCCACCTGCGCGGACAGCAGCAGGTCGCTGACCAGCCGCAGCTGGCGCCGGGCGTTGCGCTCGACGATCGTCAGGTACTCCCGCTGCTCGTCGCTGAGCGGCTCGGTGCCGTCCATGAGCAGCTCGAGGTAGCCGAGGACCGACGTGAGCGGCGTGCGCAGCTCGTGGCTGACGAGCCCGATGAACTGGTCCTTGAGGCGGGCCGCCTCCCGCTCCGCGGTGACGTCCGTGGCGACGACGACGTAGCCGCCGACCGCGCCGTCGGGCTCCAGCCGCCGCGTCACCGCCAGCCGGACCACCACGTGCGTGCCGTCCGCGCGCACGTAGGTCCAGTCCCGCACGTCGGCGCTGCCCGACCGGACGGGCGCGACGAGCGCGTCCACGAGGTCCCGCTGCTCGGCGAGCGCCTCGCCGTCCGGCCGGGGCGCCGCGCGGTGGGGGCCCCGTCGCTCGTCGATCTCGCTGCGCAGGTGGAAGTCGGTCAGGTGCCGGCGCCCGACGACCTCGCCCTGCGCGTACCCGAGCAGACGCTCGGCCCCGGGGTTGAAGACCTCGACGAGCCCTTCGCGGTCGGTGGCGATGATGGCCTGCTCGGTGGCGGAGTCGATCACGGAGATGAGCTGCTCGCGGGCGGCGCGCTGCGCGCTCGCGACGTGCTGCAGCTCGACCGCCGCCTGCCGCGTGCGCTCCAGCAGACCCGCCTGCCGCACCTGCAGCGCCTGCAGGCGGCGGTTGTGCGCGCGCAGGCGCTGCGTCATCTCGTGCACGAAGACGCTGATCGCGAGCGCGCTGGCCGCCACGAGCAGGCTGCGCAGCACGACGACGTCCTGCTCGACGTCGGGGTCCACCAGGGTGGACGTCAGGACGGTCGCCGCCGTCCCCAGGGTCGCGACGACGATGCGGGCGCGCCCGGGCCGCGCACTGAGCGTGATGACCGGCAGGTACACCAGCGCGGCGTACGGTGACGCGAGCCCGCCGGTGCCCATGCGCAGGGCCGCGACCGCGGCGATCTGCAGCAGCGGCAGCACGTCCTCGGCGCCGCCCGGCAGGCGCCGCCACGGCACGGCGAGCGCGAGCACGAGCGAGAGCACGGTGAGCCCGGCGGCGACGACCACGGGCGCGGTGTCCGTGACGCGTACGCCCGGCAGCCCGAACGTCGCCGACGCGACCGCGAACAGGACCGCGAACGGCAGCTGGCGCTCGAGGACCGAGCCCTCCGGCCCGAGGCGCCGGATGAGGTCGCTCAGCGGGTGGGTGGGCGCGTCGTCGTCCCGGGCCTCCGGCGGTGCGGTGGCCGGGACCGCGGGCAGCGGTGCGGCCGGGCTCACCGCGTCACGGCCTGCAGCACGACGGCGAGCGCCGTCGCCGCGGCGGCGACCGCCGAGGCGACGACCGTCCACCGCTCACCGCGCCGGTTCGCCGCGATCTCGTCCTCGAGCGCGTCCGGCGTGAGCGTGGCCCAGTGCTGCGTGCGCGGCACCTGCCCGTGCGCCGCGGTCGGCGTGGGTGCGCTCATGCCGCCACCTTCCCCGTCTTCTCGGTCTTGTCCCACACCATCGCCGCGCCGCGCCGCTCCTGCGCGTACGCGTCGAGGGTGATGGCGCACAGCAGGGGGCCGTACCCGACCGCGTAGAGCAGCGGCCGGGACAACCAGCCGACCCACCGGCGCCCCTCGAGGGCGCGGACCACGCGGGCCATGAGCATCGACAGCGCCGGCCAGGAGTAGAGCAGCAGGAGCAGGGCCTCGCGGCCCGCGTCGCTCAGCTCGAGCCCGAACCAGCCGGGGACGACCACGGGCCAGAACTCGGGGAAGCCCGCCGCGACGACGAGGGCGAGCGCGCCGAGCCCCGGGAACGTGAGCGCCTCGAACCAGGACCGGCGTGCGGTGTCGAGGTCGACGAGCAGGGCGGTCACGGTGACGTACACGTACGCGGCGACGCCGACCCACCACAGCGTGCCGAACAGCCGCGTCGCCGTCTCGGGCGAGACCAGGTGCAGCCCGACCAGCCCGACGGACGCCAGGACCAGCGTGAACGGCAGCGCGTAGGTGGAGAACCAGATGAGGCCGAACCCGAACGACCCGAGGCGGTGGGTGCGCGACGGCCGGAACCACAGGTGCCGGAAGCGGCGGGTGATCTGCGCGTTCCCGCGTGCCCAGCGCGCCCGCTGCTTCCACAGCGCCCGCACCGAGTCCGGCTCCTCCGCCAGCACGACGGCCGACCCGTCGAACACGACCTGCCGCCCCTCGAGCTGGGTGAGGAACGTCGTGACGGTGTCCTCGGCGAGGGTCGTGGTGTCGATGCGCCCGCCCAGCGCCACGAGGTTCTCCCGCGTGTGCAGCTGCGCGCCGCCGGCGAGGCAGGCGAGCGCGCCGAGGACGTTCTGCGCCCGGCGCGCGCACGCCTGCGCGGTCACGTACTCGTAGCCGATGAACCGGGCGACCGCGCCCGGGCGCTCGCTGCCCTCACGGATGTAGGCCGTGACCGCACCGATGCGCGGGTCGGCCAGGTGCCGCGTCATCCGGCGCAGGGAGTCGGGCCGGAAGATGACGTCGGCGTCCGTGACGAGCAGCGCCTGCATCCAGTCGTCCGCCAGGACGCGCTCGATGCCGTGGTTCAGCGTGTGCGCCTTGCCCTGCCCGCCCTGCTCGCGGCGCAGGTGCACGACCCGCCCCGGGTAGCGCTCCGCGAGCGCGCGGACGACCTCGGGCGTGTCGTCCGTGCTCGCGTCGTCGACGACGTGGACGCGCAGGCGCTCGGGCGGGTACTGCAGCCGCATCAGCCGCCCCACCGACGCGGTGAGCACCGCGCCCTCGTTCCAGGCCGGGATGAGCACGGCGACGTTCGGCAGGTACGGCGCCGCCCGCGAGAGGTGGTTGCGCCACGCGTGCACGGGCAGCAGCACGTACTGGTACAGGCCGCCGAGCGCGGGCAGGACCCCGATCGCGACGCAGACGACGAGCAGGGCGACGAGCACGTCGCGCAGCAGGTCCGCGGTCATGCCGTCCTCCCGCCGGTGCCCGCCGCCGCGAGCCGTCGGTACCGGCCCACGTCGTCGGCGACGTGGGCGTCCGTGGACGCGACGAGCAGCACGCCGGCCTGCGCCCACCGCGCGCGCACGCGCGGGCCCGGGCAGTCCCACTTCTCGTTGACCTCGGCGGGCGTGCCGGAGGCGACGAGCACCGCGGCGAGCGCGTCCAGCAGGTCGTCCGGCACGTCGTCCTCCGTGAGCCCGACCTTGGGCAGCACCGAGAACGGGTGCGCGAGCTGGGCGCGGCCGGTGCGCTCGACGGCGCGCGCGGTCGCCGTCACGAGCATCTCCACGACGTCCGCCGGCCGCACCGCCCCGGCGTCGAGCCGCTCGCGCACCGTGCGCGGGCTCCACGGGCCGTCCGGCCCGGGCAGCTGGTGGTCCGCGAGCAGCACCCGGTCCGGGCCGTCCGGCGTGCCGAGCGCCGCGAGCACGTCGGCGGGGGCGTCGACACGGCCGCCGGTGTCGAGGACCTTCGCCTCGACGCCCGTCAGCACCTCGAGCCCGTCGACCGGCGGCAGCGCGCGCACGGCCGCGAGCATCGCGGGGACGTGCGTCGACGTCGTGCGCACGTGGTCGACCATGCGGACCCGCCGCAGCCCGGCGCGCGCGGCGGCCGCCAGGTTCTGCGCGGGCGTCGAGACGGCGTCGTCGGAGAAGGTGGAGTGCACGTGGTGGTCCTCGTCCAGGCGCGGGGCGCCGGGCGCGAGGTCGCGGCCGTCGGTGCTCATCGCGGTGCCAGGACGTCCTCGACGGGCAGGAACACGTCCTCGAGGTAGCGCACGTTCGCCACGGCGCGGTGCTCGACGTGGTCCGGGACGTCGCGGCCGAGCACCGCGTCCAGCACGAGCGACGGCATGTCGACGCCCGACGCGACCGTCAGCGGCATCGACCCGGGGAACCGCGGGTTGACCTCCAGCAGCGCCGGCCGGCCCTCGGCGTCCCGCTTCAGCTGCACGTTCGCGACCGACGTCAGGCCGACCGCGCGCGCGACGGCGGTGGCCGTGGCGACCAGCTCCTCGTCGTGCAGCGTGAGGCCCGCGACGGCGATGCCCGAGTCCACGCGCTTGCGCGCCCGCGGCACCGCTGCCACCACGTGCCCGTCCGGCCGCGCGAGCACGTCCACGGAGTACTCGTCGCCCGGCAGCAGGTCCTGCACCAGCAGGTCCTCCTCGGCGTGCACGGCGTCGAGCTCGGCGGCCGAGGTCACGGTGCGCACCCCGCGCGATCCCGCCCCGCGACGCGGCTTGACGATGACGGGGAACGACCAGCCGTCGAGCGCCTGCGGCGTGCCGACCAGCTCGGTGCGCGGCACCCGGACCGTGCGCGCGCACGCGCGCGCCAGGGCGAGCTTGTCCAGGCACGTCTCGATCGTCGCCAGGGACGGCGAGGCGAGCAGCGTCCCCGCGGCGGCGAGCTCGTCGCGGACCGCCGCGAGGTGCGGCAGCTCCACGTCGACCGTGGGGTACACGACGTCGACGCGGTCCTCGCGGCACGTCGCCCGCACGACGTCGACGAAGTCGTCGGCGCTCCCCGCCGGCACCAGGCGGCGGCGCTCGGCGGGCACGAGGTACAGCGCGCTCGCCCACGGGTCCATGTCCGCCGCGAGGACCTCGACGTCGCCGCGGCGCTGCAGGGAGCGGATCACCGCGACACCCGCGGCCCCGCCCGCACCCGTGACCAGGACCCGCGTCATGCCACCACCCCCTCGTCCCGCGCCGCGTGCAGGACGGCCGCCCCGGCCGCCCGCTCCCCCGCGCCGAGCGCCGCCGCGGCGCGCACGGTCTCCAGGGGCTCGGCGTACGTGCCCGTGCCGAACCGCGACCAGTACCGCGCGGTCGCGCGCACCAGGTCCGGCTCCATGTAGTCCCGGTGGGCCTGCGAGGCGAACGCGGCAAGCATCTGCAATTTCGTCTCGACGAAGCCGTCGACCGGCACGAACCGGTCGGGGCGGAACTCGACCGTGGCGGACGGGCTCTGGAAGCACGCGAGCGACGCGACGCGCCGGGTCGCCACCATGACGGCCTCGTGCACCGCGCGGTGGTCCTGGTGCCGGTCGTGGCGCGAGTGCGTGTAGCAGACGGTGGGGCGCACGTCCGCGACCGTCTCCTCCACGACCCGGATCAGCCCCTCGGCGGGCGCCATCCTGGTGTCGGGGAAGTCGTGCAGGAACAGCCGGGCGCCGATGACGGCCGACGCCGCCAGCGCCTCGCGCCGCCGCACGTCGGCGTCGCCGCCCACGGCACCGCCGGACATCGTCAGCACGACGACCGTGTCGCCCGCCGCCCGGTGGGACGCCAGCGTCGCGCCCACGCCGATCTCCACGTCGTCGGGGTGCGCGCCGACGGCCAGCACGACCCCGCCGGACGACGCGGTCGCGCGCCGCCGCCCCTCGGCGGCGAGCGCCGTGACGCGCTCGAGCAGCGTGCTCGCCGCGACGGGCTTGACGAGGAACTCGTCGGCGTCGCGGCGCAGCGCCTCCACCGCGTAGTCCACGCTGGCGAACGCGGTCATGACGGCGACGGGCACGCCGGGCGCGCGCGAGCGGAGCTCGACGAGCAGCTCGAGCCCGCTCATCCCGGGCATCTGGATGTCGGTGACCACGGCGTCGAACCGGTGCTGCGCGACCTGCTCGAGCGCGGACGACGGGTCGTGCACGACCGTCACCGCCATACCGCCGCGACGGCCCAGGACCGTGCGCACGTACTGCGCGGTGTCGACGTCGTCCTCGACGACGAGGACCTCGTACTGCTCGTCCACTGCGCTCCCCCCCGGGCCGTCCCCGGTCACGCTAACCCGGCCCGACGGGGCGCGGCGCACGACGGGGACGTCCCGGGCAGGCCGCTGACCTGCGGCGTCGGGACGAATGGGGACGGGTCGGGCGGTCGCGTGCAGACATCACCCGATGACGCGCGCACGCCCCGGCCCCGCTGGGTGCGGGACCGGGGCGTGCGGCGGCGCGCGCGGCGCCGTGGTGCGGGGGCGCGGGGGCGCGGGGTCAGCCGCGCAGGCTCGCGGCCTCCTCGCGGGCGGGCACGGTGGCGTCGGTGGCCTGCGTGTCCGCCTGCTCCTCGCGCACCTGGTCGACCTCGTCACGGAACAGGTCGTCGACGCTCGCCGACTCGTACCGGGCCACGTCGAGGATGCCCTCGCGCTTGGCGACGATCGCCGGCACGAGCGCCTGCCCGGCGACGTTCACGGCCGTGCGGCCCATGTCGAGGATCGGGTCGATCGCCAGCAGCAGGCCGACGCCCGCGAGCGGCAGGCCCAGCGTCGACAGCGTGAGCGTGAGCATGACGACCGCGCCGGTCAGGCCCGCGGTGGCCGCCGAGCCGACGACCGACACGAACGCGATGAGCAGGTAGTCCGTCACGGACAGGTCCACGCCGAACAGCTGCGCGACGAAGATCGCCGAGATCGCCGGGTAGATCGAGGCGCAGCCGTCCATCTTGGTGGTCGCGGCCAGCGGCACCGCGAACGACGCGTACGGCGCCGGCACCCCGAGGTTGCGCTCGGTGACCCGCTGCGTCACGGGCAGCGTGCCGATGGACGAGCGGGACACGAACGCGAGCTGGATCGCCGGCCACGCGCCGCGGAAGTACGCGCCGACCTTCAGGCCGTTGGTGCGCAGCAGCACCGGGTAGACGACGCCCAGGACGACCGCCAGGCCCACGTAGATCGCCAGCGCGAACGTCGCGAGCGGGGCGAGCAGGTCCCAGCCGTAGGTCGCGACGGCGCGGCCGATGAGGCCGAGCGTGCCGAGCGGCGCGAGGCGGATGACCCACCACAGCACCTTCTGCACGACCGTCAGCGCCGAGCGGCTGAACGCGAGGAACGGCTCGGCGGCCTTGCCGGTGCGCAGCGCGGCGATGCCCACCACGAGCGCGACGACGACGATCTGCAGGACGTTGAACGAGATCGACGTGTCGGCGGTGAAGGTCCCGTCCGCGCCGGCCTCGAGGCCCGTGTCGGCCTCCAGGCCGAGGAAGTTGCCCGGGATCAGGCCGTTGAGGAAGTCGAGCCAGCTGCCGGTGGAGCTGGGCTCGGCGCCCTCCTCCGCGGTCAGCGTCGTGCGGGCGCCGGGCTGGAAGAGCAGGCCGAGGCCGATGCCCACGGTCACCGAGATCGCGGCCGTGATCGCGAACCACAGCAGCGTCTGCCAGGCGAGCCGGGCGGCGTTCGTCACCTGCCGCAGGTTCGCGATCGAGGCGACGATGGCCAGGAAGACCAGCGGCGGGACGATCGCGCGCAGGAGCGTCACGAACGCCGAGCCGATCTCGCTCAGCGTGGTGGTGAGCCAGTTGGGGTTCCCGTCGGCGTTCACGGGGCCCATGCGCAGCGCGAGCCAGCCGAGCAGGACGCCCAGGCCGAGGCCCAGGAGCACCTGCACGGTGAAGGACGGCATCCGCAGCCGGCGCTTGGGGGCGTGGTGGTGTCGGTCGTGGTGGAGGACACGGGTGTCGGTGCCTTTCGCTGGGCGCGCGGGGGCGCCGTCGGCGGTGCGTGCTGGTCTCGTCACGCGGGAGGAGCAGGAGGCGTCCGTCGTCGGACGCGGCGGTCCGGCCTCAGGGCCGGACGGGTCCGGCGTTCAGGGCCGGACGGGCACGGGGCTCAGCGCGGGAGGGCGCGACACAGCGCGCTGGCGACCCTGCGCAGGTCGACGGCGCGGCGCTCGGTCAGGTCCCACGTGCTCACGCGGTACGGCTCCCCCGGTCTCGTACGGCGGCCGCGCGACGCGGCCGTGGGTGTCAACAGCGTCCCCCGCCGGTTTCATCCCGGGTCGGGCACCCGGGTCGCGCCGGGCACGAGCAGAGCCCGAGCAGGGGCACGCGCACGGGCACGGGCACCACCGCCCGGCGGGACTAGAGTCGGCGCGACCTCCCGACGAGGCGTGAGCCCCGCCCCCTGCCCTCGAGGAGCCCCGTGACCGTCGCCGACGCCGCCCGCGTCCCCTGCGACCCCGACCTGCCGCTGTCCGTCCGGCTGCGCACCGGCACGCGCGCCGACCACGAGGCGGCCGAGCGGAGCGCGTTCGTCGAGCACCTCCTGTCCGGCGCGCTCACGCGGGACGCCTACGTGGACCTGGCCGTGCAGCAGCACGCCGTGTACACCGCGCTCGAGGAGGTGGGCGACGCGCTGCTCGCCACGACCCCCGACGCGTCCGCCGTCGTCCTCGAGGACCTGCGCCGACTTCCGTCGATCGAGGACGACCTCGCGTTCCTGCTGGGCGCCGACTGGCCGGCCCGGGCGCGCGTCCTGCCGGCGACCGCGCGCTACGCCGCGCACCTGCGCGAGCACGCCACCACGCTGCCGCGCTGGGTCGCGCACGCCTACACGCGCTACCTCGGCGACCTGTCGGGCGGCCAGGTCGTCCACCGGATGATGCAGCGGCACTACGGGCTGGGCGAGCAGGGCCTGTCGTTCTACCGCTTCGCCGCGGCTCCGAGGGTCACGCCGTTCAAGGACGAGTACCGCGACCGGCTCGACGCGCTGCCGCTGACCGAGGAGCAGCGTCGGGAGGTCGTCGACGAGGCCCGGCGGGCGTTCGCCCTCAACCGCGGCGTCTTCGCCGACCTGGGCGCTGTCCACCACCCCTGACGCCGCCCGCCGGCCTCCGGCCCTCCTCCTGCGTGCTGAGCCGGACGCGGCCGGCTCCACCCGACGACGGTGCCGGGGCCCGCGGCGGCCGTGGCAGGGTGACGTGCGTGACCACCGCTCCGCTGCCCGCGCCGCTGCCCGCGGCGCCGCCCGTGGCCGCCGACGCCGTGGCCGGCGACGCACCCGTGCGGGGCGCGCTCACGGAGCTGCAGGCGCGCCGGCTGGGGCCGGTGCGCCGCTACTTCGCGCAGCACCCCCGCGCGATGGACGCGGTCGTCGTCGTCGTCTACGCGCTGCCGGGCCTGCTCCTGGCCACGGCGGCCTCCGACACCGCGATCCGGCGCGAGGACGTGGGCGACGGCCGCATCGCAGTCATCCTGGCCGTCATGCTCGGCGGCTTCGTGGCCGGCGCGGTCGCGCTCAACTGGCGGCGCACGCGGCCCGTCACCGTGGCCGGCACGCTGGCCGGACTGGTCGCGCTGTCGTACGCCCTCACCGGGTCGCCGGGCACGCTCGACCTCGCCCTGACCCTCGCGGTGTACGCGGTCGCCGCGAACCGCCCACCGCGCGTCACCTGGGCCACCGTCGGCATCGCGTACCTCGTCGTCGCCGGCAGCACGCTGGCCTGGCAGGACGACGACCTGGTGGAGGTCGACGCGGCCGTGACCGCCCCCGCGCCCGCCGGGGACCCGGCGACCGCGGACGTCGACGTCCTCGCGGTCGCACCCACGCCGCTCGACGACGGCGCCTCCATGCCGGCGCGGGTGTTCAGCGCGTCGGCCGAGCTCGCGGTCCTGCTCATCGCGACGTCCATCGGCACGAGCGTGCGCAACCGCCGCCTGCACGTGGCCGAGCTCGTCGAGCGCACGAACGCCCTGGCCCGCGAGCGCGACCAGCAGGCGCAGATCGCGCAGGCCGCGGAGCGCTCGCGCATCGCCCGGGAGATGCACGACGTGGTCGCGCACAGCATCACGGTGATGATCGCGCTGTCCGACGGCGCGAACATCGCGCTGACGCGCTCGCCCGACGCCGCGCGCACCGCGCTCGGCGAGCTGTCGTCCACGGGGCGGTCCGCGCTCGCCGAGATGCGCCGCGTCCTGGGCGTGCTCGACGACGACGGCGCCCCGATGACCCCGCAGCCCGGCAGCCACGACCTCGTCGCGCTCGTGGAGCGTTTCCGCACCGCCGGCCTGCCGGTCGACGCCCGCGGCCTGACCACGGCCCTGCCCGACGAGGCGACGCTGCAGATCGCGGTGCACCGCGTGGTCGCCGAGGCGCTCACGAACGCCCTGCGCCACGCCCCCGGCACGCCCCGCGTGCAGCTGTGCCTGACCCGCACCGAGACCGCCGTCGTCGTCGAGGTGCTCGACGACGGCCCGCGCGGGCCCGTCCCCGACGCCGGTGGGGCCGGCCGCGGGCTCATCGGCATGCGGGAGCGCGCCGCCGTGTACGGCGGTGCGGTCGAGGCCGGACCACGACCCGAGGGTGGGTGGCGCGTGCGCGTCACCCTGCCCTGGACCACGACCACGGAGGACGCATGACCCGGGTTCTGCTCGTCGACGACCAGGCGCTGCTGCGCATGGGCTTCCGCCTCGTGCTCGACGCCGAGGACGACCTCGAGGTCGTCGGCGAGGCCGGTGACGGGCGCGCCGCGCTCGAGCAGGTCGCGGCGCTGCGGCCCGACGTCGTGCTCATGGACGTGCGCATGCCCGGCATGAACGGCATCGAGGCCACCGAGCGCCTCGTCGCCGAGCACCCGGGCACGCGGGTGCTCATCCTCACGACGTTCGACCTCGACGAGTACGCGTTCGCGGCGCTGCGGGTCGGTGCGAGCGGGTTCCTGCTCAAGGACGCCCGGCCCGCGGAGCTCGTCGCCGCCATCCGGTCGGTCGCGTCCGGGGACGCCGTGGTCTCGCCGCGCGTCACCCGGCGCATGCTCGAGCTGTTCGCCCCCCAGCTGCCGGCCGCCGACGCGCAGGCCGACGGCGACGGCGTGCACCCGCGGCTGCGGGACCTGACGCCCCGCGAGCTCGAGGTGCTGCGGCACATGGCGGAGGGGCTGTCGAACGGCGAGATCGCGGCGACGCTGTTCCTCTCCGAGGCGACCGTGAAGACGCACGTCGGCAACGTGCTCGCCAAGCTGCGCGTGCGGGACCGGGTGCAGGCCGTGGTGCTCGCGTACGAGGTGGGCGTCGTGGGTGCGGGCCGCACGGGCGGGCGCACCGCCCGCTGAGCGCGCGCCGCCGACCCGCCCGATGAGTTCGTGCGCGCCGGCGGGTCGGAGGCAGGTGGACGCAGCACGCGCCGACCCGCACCCGCACCCGGACCCGCGAAGGAGCCGACGATGACCGAGCCCACCACCACCGAGCCCACCGCCACCGAGCCCACCACGACCGAGACCCAGGCGTTCCGCACGCTCGACGTGCCGGGCGCCACCATCGCGTACGACGTGCGCGGACCGCTGCCGACGGCGGACGGCGAGCCGCCGCTCGTGCTCATCGGCCAGCCCATGGACGCCTCCGGGTTCGGCACGCTCGCCTCGTACCTGACCGAGCGCACGGTCGTGACGTACGACCCTCGCGGCATCGGGCGCAGCACCCGCACCGACGGCAGCCGCACGAACGACCCGCGGCAGCAGGCGCAGGACCTGCACGCGCTGGTCGCCGCGCTCGGCGGCGGTCCGGTCGACCTCTTCGGGTCGAGCGGCGGCGCGGTCACGGGCCTCGCGTGGGTCACCGCGCACCCGGAGGACGTCCGGACGTTCGTCGCGCACGAGCCCCCGCTCCTCGGCGTGCTCCCCGACGCCGACCGCGCCGCGGCGGCCGCGGCCCGCGTCGACGCCGCGTACGCCGAGCGCGGCTGGGGCGCCGGCATGGCGGCCTTCATCGCGCTGACGTCCTGGCAGGGCGAGTTCCCGGAGGACTTCCTCGCCGAGCTCCCCGACCCGGCCCAGCTCGGTCTGCCCACCGAGGACGACGGCTCGCGCGAGGACCCGCTGCTGTCGGGCGCGTCGAAGCCCGTCACGGCCTACGAGCCGGACCTCGACACGCTGCGCTCGGTGCCCACCCGGGTCGTGCTCGCGGCGGGGGTCGAGAGCGCGGGGCTGCTCACCTCGCGGGCGACGTACGCGCTCGCCGAGCGGCTCGGCACCGAGGTCGCGGTGTTCCCCAGCGGCCACGGCGGCTTCCTCGGCGACGAGTACGGCATGCCCGGCGAGCCGGAGGCGTTCGCGGCGCGCCTGCGCGAGGTGCTGGCGGGCGCCTGACCCTCGGCGTGCAGCGTTCGGGACGTGGGACGTCCCGAACGCTGCACGCGGCCGGCGCCGACCGGCTGCTCAGCGGGTGCTGAGCACCTCCGCGACGAAGCGCAGCGACCGCTCGCGCAGCCCTGCCACGCGCCGCGCGACGATCTCCTCGCGCACCGCCTCGACGTCCGAGCCCGCCTCGGTGCGGGTCGGCGGGCGCCGCACGTTCGCCGAGCACAGGAAGTCGGTGCAGATGAGCGTGCCGATCGTGTTGCCCCGCCGGCCGGACGCGCCGCCCCGGCGGGCGACGTACAAGGTCACGTCGTCCGTGACGACGACGTCCTCGCACCACGCGCACACCGCACGGCGGCGGGCGCGGGTGCCGTCGCTCGCGCGCAGCAGCACGCCGGTCGGCTCGCCGTCGACCTCGAGGACGACGTACGCGTTCAGGGGTGCCTTGCGGTCACGCCAGCCGAGGTAGTCGAGGCGGTCCCAGTCGAGGGCGTCGAGGTCGGGGAGGGTGGCCTGCGTCGCCTCGCGCCGGGACGCGTTGACGAAGGCGGAGCGGATCTGCTTCTCGGTGAGGGCGTGCATGGGGGTCTCGGCTTCCGTGGGTCGGGAGCCGCCGGCCGGGGCGTGCGGGTGCACGCGCGCACGGACCGGGTGGGTCCGCAGGACGGTCGGCGGCGGGGCGGACGTGCCACGTCGCGCCTGCGACACCGGGGGCGCGGTGCGCGCCACGACCCACGAGCACCGGGCAGGGCGGACGCGACGGCACGGGCCGTCACGTCACCGCCGGGCGGGGACGGGTCCGGGTGTCAGAGGGGCGCGACGCGATCGCGCGCGGACGCCGAGCAGGCCTGCACGGCCACCTCGCGTCCCGCGGTCTCGTCCCGCACGTCTCGCTCCTCGTCCCGGTCGTGGCCGCCGCCCTCGCGGCGGCCGACCGTCGATGCTACGCCCCGCCGCCGGCAGGGCCAACGGCTCTTCCGCGCCCCTGCCGGCGGCAGGTGCCGCTCAGCGGCCGCGGCGCGCGCCGGCGCGGGCGCCCATCGACATGCGCACGGCCCCGCTCGGCCCGGACCCCGGGGTCGACGTCGAGTAGGTGGTGCCGCGCGGCGCCCCGCCCTCGCGGCGACCCGGCTCGCGCGACTGGCCCGCGCTGGCGGCGGTGCCGGTCGCGGCACCCGTGCCGGTCCCCCGGCCGCGTCCGCCGCGGCGGCGCCGGCGGGCGCCGCCCGCCGCGTCCCGCGTCGTGCCGTCGCCGGAGGTCGCACCCGATCCCGCGGGGCCGCGGCTCGCGCCGCCCTGCACCCCACGCGCGCCGGACTGCTCGCCGCGTCGGGCGGCCGGACGTGCGCCGCCCCCGGAGGACGCGGCCCCGCGGCCGCCGCCCTGCCGCGCCGGCTCCGGCACCGCGGTCGCGACGACCGGCGCCATCGGCGCGCCGACGAGCCGCTCGAGCACCGCGTCACCGGCACGCACCGCCTGCGGCCGCACCTGGATGCCGGCCTGCCGCGTCATGGTGCGCACCTCGTGCTCCTGCTCGGGCAGGACGAGCGTCGCCACGGTGCCGCCCGACCCGGCGCGCGCCGTGCGGCCGGAGCGGTGCAGGTAGGCCTTGTGCTCGGCGGGCGGGTCGACGTGCACGACGAGCTCGACGTCGTCGACGTGGATGCCGCGCGCCGCGATGTCGGTCGCCACGAGCACCCGGACCTCCCCGGACGAGAAGGCCTCGAGGTTGCGCTCGCGCGCACCCTGGCTGAGGTTGCCGTGCAGGTCCACGGCGGGGATGCCCGTCGCGGTGAGCTGCTTGGCGAGCTTCTTGGCCTGGTGCTTGGTGCGCATGAACAGGACGCGGCGGCCGGTGCCGGAGGCGAGGTGGCGGACGACGTCCTTCTTCGTCTCGGCGCCGTCGACGTGGAAGACGTGGTGCGTCATCGTCGCGACGGGCGACGCGGCGGAGTCGACGGAGTGGCGCAGCGGGTCCTTGAGGAACGCCGTCACGAGCTTGTCCACGCCGTTGTCGAGCGTCGCGGAGAACAGCATCCGCTGACCGCCGGCCGGCGTCGCGGACAGGATGCGCCGCACCCCGGGCAGGAACCCGAGGTCGGCCATGTGGTCGGCCTCGTCGAGCACCGTGACGCGGACGTCGGCGAGCGAGACGACCTTCTGGCCCATGAGGTCCTCGAGACGGCCGGGGCAGGCGACGACGACGTCGACGCCGGCCTTGAGCGCCGCCTCCTGCGGGCGCTGCGACACGCCGCCGAAGATGGTGGTGACGCGCAGCCCGGCGGCCTGCGCGAGCGGCTCGAGCGTGGCGGCGATCTGCGACGCGAGCTCGCGGGTCGGGGCCAGGACGAGGCCGGTCGGGCGACCGGGCGTGCGGCGGACGGCACGGGTGCCGGGCACGAGCCCGGCGAGGCGCGCGACGAGCGGCAGGCTGAACGCGAGCGTCTTGCCGGAGCCGGTGCGCCCGCGGCCGAGCACGTCGCGGCCGGCGAGGGTGTCCGGCAGCGTCGCGGCCTGGATCGGGAACGGGTCGCTCACGCCGCGGTCGGCGAGGGAGCGGACGAGGACCTCGGGCAGGCCGAGGGAGGAGAAGCTGGGCACGGTGGGTCGCCTTTCGCGGCGGTCGTGGGGGCGTCCGCCAGCACCACGGGCCGGGACGCGGGCGCGCTCTGCGAGGACTTCGATCGCGGCACGCCGGTCCCAGTGTGCCCTATCGCGGGCCCGTGACCTGTGCCGACTCGCTCACACCGTCGCCGCGTGCGTCCGCGGACCCCCCGTCCGCCGCCTCCGCAGCGGTCCCGGACGGGCCGTGCGCCGGCGTCGCACGCGGCCCGATCGGGCGCACGCGGCCGGCCACGAGGAGGCCGAGCGCGATCGCCACCGTGAGCGGCAGCAGCGCGGGCCGCACCCCCACCTCCTCGGCGAGCAGCCCGAGCAGCGGCGGCGCCGTGAGCTGCGCGAACGAGCTGAACGACGTCGCGACCGCCACCCGGGCGGCGGCCCGCTCGGGCTCGTCGGCGGCCGCCGCGACCGCGAGCGGGTTCGGCAGCGCGGCGCCGACGCCCCACGCGAGGACGCCGAGCCACGCGAGCGGCAGCGTCGGGGCGAGGCAGAACAGCAGCAGCCCGCCCAGCGCGCACAGCTGCGACGCGCGCAGCACGACGACGCGCCCGAGCCGGTCGACCAGCCGCGTGCCGGTGAGCCGCACCACGGTCATCGCGGTGACGAACGAGCCGTACGCGAGCGCGCCGACGGCCTCCGGCTGGTCGAGCCCCGTGGCGACGGCGAGGCTCAGCCAGTTCGCGGCCGACCCCTCGGCGAGCGCGGAGGCCAGCAGCACGACGCCGATGAGCAGCGTGCGCGGCTCGGTCCAGGCCGCGAGCGCCGCACCGCGCGCCGCACCACGGGCAGCGCGGCCGCCGCCCGACGGTCCGGCGTCGAGCGCGGTCGCCGGCCGCACCGTGGCGAACCGTCCGGTCGCGACGAGGACCGCGACGACGAGCACGTGCAGGGACACGGGCACGCCGGCCGCGGATGACACCGCCCCGAGGAGCGCGCCGAGGGCGGCCCCGACCGAGAACGCCGCGTGCATGTGCGGCAGCACCGTGCGCCCGACCCGCCGCTCGACGCGCGCGCCGTCGAGGTTGATCGGCACGTTCACGAGCGCCCCGCTCGCACCGTTGAGCAGCGCACCCACCGCGAAGACCGGCACGCTGCCGAGCGCGGTGCCCGCCGCGACCAGGCCGAGGCCGGTCAGCGCACCGCTCGTCGCCACGACGACGGTGCGCCGCGTGCCGAGCCGGCCGACGACCGCCCCGGCCAGGAGCAGGGTGACGAGCGCACCGGCGGCGCCGGCCACGAGCAGCGCGCCGAGTGCGCCCGTGGACACCCCGAGCGACTCGCGGATCGACGGCAGCCGGCTCAGCCAGCTCGGCCCGATGACCCCGAACAGCGCGAACTGCGCGAGCAGCGCCAGCCGGGCGGAGCGCACGGCGGCGTCGGTCCCCGAGAGCTCGCTGCGCACCGGGACATCGTCCCCCGCCCCACCGGGGGGACGCGCGCAGGGCCCACCAGCCGGGACCGCCGGCCGCAGCGGCGTGCCCTGCTAGCGTCGGCGCCCATGCCGCGACCCGCGGGACGTCCGCGCACCGCGGGTCCCTCCCCCACCGGCCTCGGCACGCGCGCGGACATCCTCCACGCGGGCGCGCGCCTGTTCTGCACGGTCGGGTACGGGAGCACGAGCACGCATGCGCTCGCCGAGGTCGCGGGCGTGCGGCAGGCCACGCTGTACCACCACTTCCCCGGCAAGCACGCGGTGCTCCTCGAGCTGCTGCTCGGCACGGTCCAGCCGTCGCTCGAGGCGGCCCGCCACCTGCTCGCGCGGGACGAGCCGGCGCCCGCGCGGCTGTGGTCGCTGTGCGCGGGGGACGTGCGGCTGCTGTGCGCCGGCGAGGACAACCTCGGTGCGCTCTACCTGCTGCCGGAGCTGGACGACGAGCGGTTCGCGCCGTTCCACGAGCGCCGCGGCGAGCTGGAGGACGCCTACCGGGCGCTGGTCGCGGCCTGCGGCGTGCCACCGGCCGACGTGGTGCGCACCGCCGCGCTCGTGCTGGGGCTGGTCGAGAGCGTCATCCTCCAGCGCCGACGGGCGCCGGAGACGCTCGACGCGCGCACCGCCGAGGCCGTCGCGGACGCGGCCCTGGCGCTGGTCGGCCTCGACCGCGACGCGTGCGCCGAGCACGCGCGCACCGCCCGGGCGCTGCCGGCCGCGGACACCGCCGCGGGCTGAGCGCGGCGCGGGTCAGCGCGGCGGCCGCCGCCCGTCGAGCACGGCGTGCAGCGCCCCGGTCGCCGCGACCGCCGCGACCGGCAGCCACTCGGACGCCTGCGGGAACGCGAGCATGGTGCCGAGCGCCGCCAGGTACAGGTTCGTCAGCCCCGACGTCGTGCGCAGGCCGCGCAGCGCGCCGTCGAGGAGCCGCGCGACGCGTCCCCCGCGCCGGCCGGGGCCCTCCGCGGCGTCCGGGTCGAGCGTGGCCGCGTGCCCCAGCAGCGTGAACCCGAGCACGGCGACCACCGTGACGAGCGCCGCCGCCCGCCACGCGTCGCCGTCGACGGCGGTCAGCGCCGCCGGCACGGCGAGCACGACGCCGATGGTCATCGCGACGAGGTCGGCGGTCGGGGCGCGCGTCAGGTCGAACGGGCGGCGCGCTGCCGACGCGACGGCCGACCGGTTCGCCGTGCCCCACAGCACCGCGGGGAACAGCACCACCCACAGCAGCGCGAGCTCGCGGACCGTGGCCGCCAGGCACGCGCCGACCACGAGACCGAGGGCCAGCCCGCCGACGTGCACGAGGGCCCGCGGGAGCAGGCCACGGCGGGCGCGTGCGGGCGCGGGAGGGTCGGGGGTCGTCACGGTGGGCACGCGCCCGACCGTAGCCGGACCGCCGGGTGGGCCGGCGCACCGGACGGCACCGCCCGGCGGCGCGTCACCGCTCGACGAGGGCCGGGTGCCGCGGGTCGTCGGTGCGCACGACCACGTCCGCCACGTCCTGCGGCGCGACCTCGTCCTCGTACCGGGCGAACGCGGGCAGCTGCCACGCCCGCTCGGGGCCCAGCCGGCGCGCGAGGGTCGCGGGCCGCACGGTCAGGTGCACGGTCAGCTCGGCGTCGAACCAGCGCCCGAGCAGCAGCTCGCCGTCGAGCACGAGGACCGCGCGCTCGGGCACGGTCGCGTACGCGGCGCGGGTCGCGCGGTCCCGGGCCGCGTCCCACAGCGTCGGCAGGTACCGGCCCTCGGCGGCGAACGGGTCGAGCACCTCCCGCGCGAGGGCGCCCGCGTCGAGCCGGTCCTCCAGGTACGCGTCGGGGTCCTGCCGGCCGTGCTCCCACCGCAGCGACGCGGGCCGCAGGAAGTCGTCCGCGTGCACCCGCGCCACGGCGTGCCCGGCCGCGCGCAGCGGCTCGACGAGCGCGTCGGCGAGGTCGCCCGGACGCAGCGGCGCCGCCCCGTCGACGAGGACGCGCCGCCGCCCGTCCCCGCCGAGCACGAGGCCGACGACGTGGTCGACGAGCGCGGCGGGGCTGACGGGACGGACGGGCACGTGCACCACCCCACCACGGCACGTCCCGCGGCGTCGTGCCGGCCGTGGCGGGACGGGTCGGACGGGCAGGTCGGACGGACGGGTCGGACGGACGGGTCAGACGGGCGGCGCGGGGAACCGCACGCCGGTCCCCCAGCCGACCTCCCACCCCTGCGACTCGTCGAACCAGTCGGCGAAGGAGATCGGCAGCCGCCGCTCGCGCTCGACGAGCGCGAGCAGCTCGGCGTACCAGCCGGCGTAGGTCCAGTCCCGCCAGGGGCGCCCGAACGCGGGCAGGGCCGCGACGAGGGCGTCGGCGACCGCGTCGGGGGTCGTGGAGGCGGTGACGTCGAGGCCGACGACGTCCGTGCCGTTCCCCGTCGACCAGGACAGCTCGCGCCGGCCCGCGTCCTCGCCGACCGACCCCGGGGCGACCGACAGCGTCAGGTGCCAGTACATGCCCGACGCCGACATGCCCGGCGACACCCGCACGTGCTGGTGCCCGCGCCGGTGCAGCACGGCGACGGCCTGCAGCACGCGCACCGCGACGACGTTCGCCGCGTCGAGCAGCCGCGGCGCCCAGAACGGCTGCTCGGTGTAGAGGAAGAAGCCGTCGAGCGGTGCCACGTCGTCGCCCACGGCCACGCGGCACATGCGCCCCGTGCGGCTGGGCACCACCCACAGGGTCGTGCGGTGGTCCATCCGGCCGAGGAAGGCCTGCACCCCCGCGCGGGTGGTGTCGCCGGCGAGGACGCACTCCACCCCACCGAGCAGGGCCGTCACGTACGCGGGGTGCGCCGAGGCGCCGTCGGACACGGTGGCCTCGGACGTCTCGGCCACCCACCGCTGCAGCAGCCGGACGAGGTCGCTGAGGTCGGTGCAGCGCTGTCCGGGCGGGATGAAGGCCATGCGGGCTCCTCGGTACGGGTGCGTCGGCCGCACGGTACCGGTCCGGCCGGACGCGCCGACGGGCCGCCGCACCGGGTCGGTGCGACGGCCCGCCGTCGTGGTCAGGCGACGGGTGCGTCCGCGCGGCTGCCGGCACCGGTCGGCACGACCGGGTGCTCGCGCTCGAGCCGCGCGCCCTCGACGTCGACGTCCGGCAGGAGCCGGTCCAGCCAGCGCGGCAGCCACCACGCCTTCTCCCCCACCAGGTGCAGGAACGCCGGCACCAGCGTCATGCGCACGACGAACGCGTCGACCAGCACGCCGAACGCGAGCGCGAAGCCCATGGGCCGGATGACGGCGATGTGCGAGAACACGAAGCCCGCGAAGACGGACACCATGATGATCGCGGCGGCCGTGACGACGGCCCGGCCGGCCCGCACGCCCTCCGCGACCGCCTGCCGCGCCGTCGCCCCGTGCGCGTACGCCTCACGCACGCCGGAGGTGAGGAACAGCTGGTAGTCCATCGCGAGGCCGAACAGGATCCCGATGACGATCGTCGGCAGGAAGCTCAGCACGGGGCCCGGGTCGTGCACGCCGAACAGCTCGCCCAGCCACCCCCACTGGTAGACGGCCGTGACGGCGCCGAACGTCGCCAGCAGCGACAGCACGAACCCGAGCGTCGCGACGAGGGGCACGAGGACCGAGCGGAACACCATGACGAGGATCAGCAGCGACAGCCCGACGACGAGCGCGAGGTAGCCGGGCAGCGCGTCGCTCAGCTTCTCGGAGATGTCGATGTTGGCGCTGGCGACGCCCGCGACCGAGAACGTCGCCGCCGGGTCGTCGACCGTGAGGTCGCGCAGCGTGTGCACGAGCTCCTCGGTGGCGACGTCGTTCGGGCCGCTGCCCGGCAGCACCTGGAACGCGAGGACCGTGCGGTCCTCGTTCGTGCCGATGGGCGCGACCGCGCGCACGTCGTCCTGCTCCATGAGCACGGCACCCAGGTCGGCCTGCAGGCCCGTGAGCTCGTCCTGCGCGACGCCGTCCGGCACGTCCGCGACGACCAGGAGCGTGCCGTTCGCGCCCTCGCCGAACTCCTCGGCGGTGGTCGTGTAGGCGGCGTACTGCGTGGTGTCGGTGGCCTCCTGCGACCCGTCGGGCAGGCCGAGACGCATGGAGGCGGCCGGCAGCGCCGCCACGAGCAGCACCGCGACGCCGAGCACGAGCGAGAGCACCGCGCGCGGCGTGGACATGACGCGGGCGGGCGCGTGGTGCTCCTCGCCCGCAGCCTCCCGGGCCCTGCGCGGCAGGACGCGCGTGCCGGCGAGGCTGAGCAGCGCCGGCGTGAGCGTCACGGCCAGCAGCACCGCGACCGCCACGCTCGCCGCGGCCGCCGTGCCCATGAGCCCGAGGAACGGGATGCCCGTGACGTTCAGCGCGAGCAGCGCGATGAGCACGGTGCTGCCCGCGAACACGACCGCGTTGCCGGACGTGCCGGTCGCCAGGCCGATGGACTCGGGCACCGACATGCCCCGGCGCAGCTGCTGGCGGTGCCGGTTGAGGATGAACAGCGAGTAGTCGATGCCGACCGCGAGGCCGAGCATGAGGCCCAGCACCGGGGTCACCGACGACATCTCGACGACCGACGAGAACGCGAGCGTGCCGAGCGCGGCGACGCCGACCCCGAGCAGCGCGTTGAGCAGGGGCAGCCCGGCGGCGACGAGCGTGCCGAGCATGACGAGCAGGACCACGACGGCCACCGCCACGCCGATCGCCTCCGCGGCGCCGCCGAGCTGCGGCACGCCCGAGGCGAGCTCGTTGGAGAACGCGACCTCGACGCCGTCGGGCGTCGCGCCCTCGACCGCCGCGATCACCGCGTCCTTGGTCTCGGGCGTCACGTCGAACTGCGGGTCCTCGAAGACGACGGTCGCCAGCGCGGCCGAGCCGTCCTCGGAGACCTGCCGGATCTCCGCGGCCATGTCGAGCAGCGCACGGCCCTGCTCGAGCTGCGGCTCCTGCGCCTCCAGCTGCGCACGCCCGGCCTCGAGCTCGGCCGCACCGGCCTCGAGCTCCGCGCGCCCGGCGTCGAGCTGCGCCTGCTGGGCGTCCAGCTGCGCCTGCGCGGCGGCCAGCTGCGCCTGCCCGGCCGCGAGCTGGGCGGGCGACGCCCCCGCGGCAGCGCCGGCCGCCGCCCCGGCCTCGAGCTGCGCGCGGGCGGCGTCGAGCTGCGCCTGGCCCGCGTCGAGCTGCGCGCGCGACGCGGCGAGCTGCGCCTCCCCGGCCTCGAGCTGTGCGCGCCCCTGCGCGAGCTGCGCGGCCCCGTCCTCGAGCTGCTGCGCCTGCTGCGCGCGCTGCGCCTCGGTGGCGAACGGGTCGACGGCGGTCTCGACGCCGTCGACCTCGGCCGCCGCGGCGACGGCCGCGGCGACGCCCGTCCGCTGGTCGTCGTCGAACGCCTCGCCGTCCGCGGTCGAGAAGACGACCGTGCCCGTGCCGCCGCTCGTGCCGGGCAGCTCGTCCTGCAGGCGCTGCGTGAGCCGGTCGGTCGCCGTGCCGGGGATGCTGACGGTCGAGACGAGCGTGCCGCCGAACCCGAGGTACGCGGCGCCCGCGACGAGGAGCGCGACGAGCCACGCGGCGACGACGCGCCACGGGTGCCGGGCCGACGAGCGGCCGAGCCGGTAGAGCAGTCCTGCCATGGAGGTCTCTCCTGCGAGGTCGTGGGGAGGCACCGCGACGCTGCGGAGGCCGAGGGGGAGCACCCGGATCGTAGGCGACGAACTTGATGCCGGTCATCCGCTTCCAACGCACGAGGGCCGGAAGTTGATCCCCCGCATCAGCGGTAGCCTGCCGCGCATGACGGTCGAGGGCGCGACGGGGACGGGCCGCAGCCTGCGCCGCGACGCCCAGCGCAACCGCGAGCGGATCGTCGAGGCGGCGCGCGCGCTGTTCGCCGAGCGCGGCCTCGCGGTCGGCTTCAACGAGATCGCGCACCGCGCGGGCGTCGGCGTCGGGACCGTCTACAACCGGTTCGCGGACAAGGACGAGCTCGTGAGCGCGGCCCTGCAGGAGCCCGCGCGCGACCTGCTGCGCGTCGCGGAGCAGGCGCGCGGCGCCGAGCGGGCCCGTGACGGCCTCGTGCTCGTCCTCGACGGCATCGCCGCGCTGCTCGCCGCCAACCTCGGGCTGCGCGACATCGCGCTCACCTTCGACGAGCAGACGGTCCCCGACCCCGGACCGGCGATCGCCGACGCCATCGACGACCTCCTCGCACGGGCGACCGCCGAGGGCGACCTGCGCGCCGGCGTCACGGTGCACGACCTCGTCGTGGTGCTGTGGATGGTCACCGAGGTCGCCCGGCACTCCCCCGAGCACCCCGAGCTCTACCGGCGCTACCTGCAGGTGCTCGTCGACGGGCTCACCGCGGGCACCGCCCCGCTGGAGGTCGCGGGGGCGCCCGAGGCGACGTCGGCCCTGTCCCGGCGGTGGGCGGGCGGCTCGCGCCGCTGACCCGGCGCCGTCGGCTACCCCGTTCGGGCCGCCTGTCCCCCGCGCGAGGGACCTGCGCTGTCCGCGTGACGGGGACCCGGCGCACGGCACGCGCTCCGTAGCGTCCGGGACGGGCCGCGGCGACCGACCGCGGCACGAACGGGAGGACCGGTCATGCGCCTGCTCGCACAGCTCGGAGCCGTGGGGCTCGCCACCGCGGTCGGCAGCGCCGCCGTGACGGCGGTCGACGGGAGGTGGCTGCCCACCCTCGTCCTGGGGGTCGCCGCGGCCGCGCTCGCCCTCGTCGTCTACCGATGGGTCGTCGCACGGACGGAGCGCCGGGTGGTCGTCGAGGTCGCGCGCGCCGGCGCCGCCGGGGCGACCGCGCGCGGCGTGGCCCTCGGGGCGCTGGTCTTCACGGCCGTCATCGCGACGGTCGCGGCGCTCGGTGGGTACCGCGTCGAGGGACCGGGGTCGGCGACGACCGCGCTCGGGCTCGTCGGCTTCATGACCGCCGCGGCCGTGACCGAGGAGCTGCTGTTCCGCGGCGTGCTGTTCCGGGTGGTCGAGGAGCGCGCCGGCACGTGGGGTGCGCTGGTCCTGACGGCGGTCCTGTTCGGCGCCGTGCACCTCACGAACCCCGGCGCGAGCCTCTGGGGCGGCACCGCCGTGGCGATCGAGGCGGGGGCGATGCTGGCGGCCGCCTACGCCGCGACCCGCACCCTGTGGCTGCCGATCGGCATCCACCTGGGCTGGAACCTCGTCGCGTCGGGCGTGTTCGGCACGGAGGTGTCCGGCAACGGCACGCCGCAGGGCCTGCTCGACGGCGCGACGTCCGGGCCGGTGCTGCTGTCCGGGGGCGCCTTCGGCCCCGAGGCGAGCCTGCCCGCCGTGCTCGCGGGCGTCGCCCTCACCGTCGCGTTCCTACGGCTCGCGCACCGCCGCGGGCGCCTGCTGCCCCGCCGCGGCCGCCGGTCGACGGCCGTAGGCACCGGCGGGGCGACGGGCAGGGCGACGGGCAGGGCGACGGGCAGGGCGACGGGCAGGGCGACGGACGGGGCGACGCCCGCGCAGGCTCCGCCCGCTACCGTCGGGGCGTGAGCGACCCGCGACGCCTCGCCGAGGTCTGGCGCGGCCTGCCCCTCGTCGTGCGCGACCTGCCCCTCGCCGCCGCGCTCGCGCTCAGCCCGCTGGTCCCCGCGCTCCGGGGCCAGGGCACGCAGCTCGGCGAGGTGCCGCAGCGGCCCGGGGACGCGCTGGCCGTCGCGGTGGTCGCCCTGCAGGCGGCGCCGCTGGCCGTGCGCCGGCGGCTGCCGCTCGTGTGCCTCGCACTGGTGGTGACGGGCTTCGCCGTCGACCAGCTGCGCGGCTACCACACGACGGCGAGCGTCGCCCTGCCGATCGCGCTGCTGAGCACCGGCCTGCACCTGGACCGGTTCCGCCGCACCACCGCCGCCGTCGCGACCGCGGCCTACGTCGCGCTCGCCGTCGGCGTCGCCCGGCAGGGCGGCGGGGAGGACGTCGGCGGGTACGTGGCCTTCCTCCTCGCCCTGGCGGTCGCGTGGGGCGCCGGCGCGTGGCTGCGCGGGGCGCGGGCGGCCGAGGCGGCGCAGCGCCGGCGCGTGGCCGAGGCGTCCCGCGGCGCGGAGCGGGCGCGCATCGCCCGGGAGCTGCACGACGTCGTGACCCACCACGTCACGGCGATGGTCGTGCAGACCGAGGCCGCGCGGTACCTCACCACCGACCCCGCACGGCTCGACGCGACCCTCGCGGAGGTGGGCGCCACGGGACGACGCGCGATCGGCGACCTGCGGCACCTGCTCGACGTCCTGGACCCGGACGCGACCACCGCCGGTCGGCGCCCCGCCGCGGGCGACGTGCGCGAGCTCGTCGCGCAGGCGCGGCGGGCGGGGCAGCCGGTCGAGCACGTCGAGGAGGGCGCGGCGGCGCTCACCACCGGCAGCACGGCGGTGGCCGTGCACCGCGTCGTCCAGGAGGCGCTGACGAACGCGCTCAAGCACGCGCACGGCAGCCCGACGACCGTCCATGTGCAGCACGGCGAGGAGGAGGTCACGGTGGAGGTGGCGACGCAGGCAGCCGTGCCGGGGGTGCACCCGCGCGACGCCGTCGTGCCGGCCGGCGGCGGCCGCGGGCTCACGGGCCTGCGCGCCCGTGTCGCCCTGCTCGGCGGTGACCTCGAGGCGGGGGCGCGCCCCGGCGGACCGTGGGTCGTGCGCGCCCGCGTGCCGCAGGGGGACGCGACGTGACCGACCCGCTGCGCGTGCTGGTGTGCGACGACCAGCCCCTCATCCGCACCGGCTTCACGACGATCGTCGACGCCCAGCCCGACATGACCGTGGTGGCGACCGCCGAGGACGGACGCTCCGCGGTGGCGCTCGCGCGGCGGCTGCGTCCCGACGTCGTCGTCATGGACGTGCGGATGCCGGTCCTCGACGGCATCGCGGCGACCCGCCGGCTCGCGGGCGAGGGCGTCACCGATCCCGTGAAGGTGCTCGTCGTGACGACGTTCGACCTCGACGAGTACGTGTACGAGGCGCTGCGGGCGGGCGCGAGCGGGTTCCTGCTGAAGGACGCGCCACCGGCGCGGCTGCTGGACGGCATCCGCGTCGTCGCGGCCGGGGACGCGCTGCTCGCACCGGAGGTGACGCGCCGCCTCGTCGGCCGCTACGCCAGCCGGGTCAGCCCGCCGCCCGGGGCGGACGAGGAGCGGCTGACGCCGCGCGAGCTCGAGGTGCTGCGGCTGGTCGCGCAGGGCATGTCCAACGCGGAGATCGCGGCGGAGCTCGTCCTCAGCCACGAGACCGTCAAGACGTACGTCTCCCGCATCCTCGCCAAGCTCGACCTGCGGGACCGCGTGCAGGCCGTGGTCCACGCGTACCGGCGCGGCATCGTCACCTGAGCGGTCAGCGCCGCCCGAGCCGCTCCAGGCCGTCCAGCAGCAGGTCGAGGCCGAACTCGAACTCGCTCTGGTCGTCGCACCAGCCGAGGGTGCTCCCGGGGTCGTCGTGCACGACCTCGGCGAGCATGCCCGCGAGGTTCGGCACCATCGCCAGCAGCGCCGGGTCGATCTCGGTGGCACCGCCGTCCGGGTCGTCCAGCCGCAGCTCCTGGGTGAACCCGTACATGCGGCTGCCGAGCGCGTGCAGCGCGTGGTGCACGAGGTCGTAGGAGAGGCCCCCGTCGCGCATGAGCCCCACCACGCCGTCGACGTAGCGCGCCATCGTCGGCGCGAGCACGGCGCGCGCCTCCAGCAGCCCCGGGAGCCACGGGTGCCGCAGCAGGACGCGGCGCGCCCCGAGGACGCGGGCACGCAGGTCTCCTCGCCACGTGCCGGGCGTGGACGTGGAGCCGAAGCCCCCCACCTCCGCCTCGATCTCGGTGAACACGAGCTCGACGAGGCCGTCGAGGATCGCGTCCTTGTTCGGCACGTGGTGGTACAGCGACATCGCCTCGACCCCGAGGGCCTCCGCGAGGCGGCGCATCGTCAGGGCGTCCAGGCCCTCGCGGTCGGCGAGGTCGCGAGCAGTCTCGAGCACGCGCTCGCGGGTCAGGCGCGCGCGGGCAGCCGTGCTGCGCGTGGGCATCCCACCTCCTCGCGATCGGCCCTCACTGTACGACGGGGCCGCGGCCGGCCTCTGGACGCGGCGGTGCGGACGGTCTACCTTACGACGTAAGACTTACGACGTAAGGGAGACGGCCATGAGCGAGACCAGCACCGCGCCCACGTCCACCACGACCCGCGCGGCGGTCGCCGACCGCTTCGGCGGACCGGAGGTCGTGCGGCTCGCCGACGTCCCCCGTCCGCGGCCCGCCCCGGGCGAGGTGCTCGTCCGGATGCGCGCGGCGTCCGTCACGGTCGCCGACCACCGCATCCGCGCCCGGGACGTCCCCCGCGGGATGCGCCTGGCGACGATCCCGTTCCTCGGCTGGCGCCGTCCGCGCCACCCCGTCCTCGGGGTCGACGGCGCGGGCGTGGTGGAGGCGCTCGGGGACGGGGTCACGGACCTCGGCGTCGGCGACGAGGTGCTCGTCGTGCGCGACCTCGCGATGGGCTGCCACGCCGAGCTCGTCACCGTGCGTGCCAACCACGCGGTCCGCAAGCCGGCGGCGCTGTCCTTCGTCGAGGGCGCCGCGCTGCTGTTCGGCGGCATGACGGCCCTGTCGTTCCTCGCGCACGTGGACCTGCGGGAGGGCACGCGCGTCCTGGTCAACGGCGCGTCGGGGGCGGTCGGGACGGCCGTCGTCCAGCTGGCCGCCGCCGCGGGGGCGCACGTGACGGGGGTGTGCAGCGGCGCCAACGCGGACCTGGTGCGCGGCCTGGGGGCCGCCCGCGTCGTCGACTACGGGACGACCGACTTCGCGCGCGAGGACGAGCGCTACGACGTCGTCGTCGAGTGCGTCGGCAACGCGCCGTACGCCCGGGTGGCCCCCGTGCTCCGGCGTGGCGGGACCCTGCTGATGGTCGTCGGCGACCTGGCGGGGATGGCGACGGCGGCGTGGCACAGCCGCCGGCTGGGCGGGCTCGTCACGTTCCGCGGCGCCGGCCCCGGTGTCCCCGAGCGGCTGCGCCGCCTCGTCGCGCTCGCCGAGCAGGGCGTGCTGCGGCCCGTGGTGGACCGCACGTTCGCGTTCGACGACGTCGTCGCGGCGCACCGGTACGTCGACACCGGACGCAAGCGCGGGAACGTCCTGCTCGTCCTGCCGTGAGCCCGGCAGGGGCCGGCGCACGGCGAGGTCAGGCTCACGCGCGCCGGGCGCGGACCTCCTTCTGCGCGCGCCGGAACGTGCGCGGGTAGGCGGGGCAGTCCCGGTCGCCGACGAACGGGGTGGTCGTCGGCTCCCGCAGGAGCACGCCGCCCGCGCGCCACGCCTGCACGAGGGCGCCGGCGGCCGCGTCGACCCACGGCTTCGCGGTCGTGCCGCCGGTGTCCGCCTGTCCCCAGCGCCCGGCGAGCGGCGCGAGCACGACGTCCGTGCCGTCGGCCGTGGGGCGTGCCGTGACGACCACCCAGGTCTTCTCGACCTTCCGCGGCACGAAGCGGCCCGCGAGGCCGAGCGTCACCACGTCGACCACGTCCGAGACCAGCCCGCGGCGCCAGGTGGCCGCGTCGTCGCCGATCTCGACGACCCGCGTCGTCCACGTCGGCGCGAGCCGCGCGAGCTCCGCCTCGAGCGCAGGCGCCCCCGGCACGAACCCCTGCGCGAGGAGGGAGTCGACCGCCCGCGCGACGGCGTGCTCGGGCGCCTCACGCACCAGTGCACGGTGCGCCCGCGGCAGCAGGCCCGTGCCGACGAGGCGTACGCCGCCGGCGTCCGCGCCGCGTCCCCTCACAGCGACCAGGCCCGCGCGACCGCCTCGTCCGCGCGCCGGTACGCCGCCGACGAGGTCCGCACGGCGTCCGCCGCGGCGGCGAGCACCTGCTCGAGGTGCGCCATCTCGCCGTCCCACGCGCCGTGCGCGCCGCCGAACGCCCGCTGGGCCGCACCCGTCCAGCGGCCGCCGAGGTCGCGAGCCGCAGCGAGGAGCCGGGCGCGCTCGTCGCCGATCCCGGCGCTCCCCGCCTCGACGGTCCCCGCCACCCGCAGCAGCTCCTCGTACTCCGCCGTCACGTCAGCCACGGCGCACCTCCCGCCTCGTCGTCCCCGTCACCGCCGCAGCTCCCGCGCGATCCGCTGCGCCAGCTCGTCGTGGTGCCGCCGCGACTGCTCCGCCGCGCCGGTCACCACGCGCGCCGGGCTGGGCTCCGGCTCGGTCTCGTCCTCGTCCTGCGCGCGCCACTGGTCGTGCACCTCGGCCAGGCGCTGTGCGGACAGCTCGCGCAGCGCACGCGCCTGCGGCGAGGTGTCCACGCCCGAGAAGACGTCCGCGAGGGTCGTGCGGCCCAGGTCGACGCGCTGCTGCACCACCTGCCACTCCCGCCCGAGGGCGCCGCTGCGAGCGGCCTGCGCGCGCTCCTCGTCGGCGCGGGCGTCCTCCTCCGCCTCGCGGGCCAGCCGGGCGTCGAGCGCGGCGCCCCCCTCGCGCAGCGCCCGCAGGACGCGGTCGAACAGCTCGGGCAGGTCGGGCGTGCCCCCGTCCGCGGCTCCGGTCGCCATCAGACCCTCGCCGCCGCGGCGCGGGCGAAGCCCTCGGCCAGGTCGACCATGCGCATCGTCGCGTCCACCACCGCCGTCTGGCCCTGCACCATGCCGGAGACCAGGTCGTAGGCGATGTTGACCCACTTGTACGCCCACAGGACGTCGTCGACGATCTCCTGCACCATGACGGCCGCCTCGATGCCGGCGACGATCCAGCCCGCGACGGGCACGGCCGCCTCGACCGCCATCCGCATGAGCTTCTCGCTGACGCGGCGCAGCACCTTCATGATCTGCGAGGCGATCTCCTTGCACACGACCACGAGCCCCGTGAGCATCGTCGCGACCGTGCCCGGTACGCCGGCGACGGCCTCGTGCGCGCGCCCGACCGCCGCAGCGGCCAGCAGGAACGCCTCGGACCCGGCACCCGTCCAGCTCGCCATCGGCGGCACGAGCCCGGTCGTGTTCGACGCGATGCCGCCGAGCGCGTCGCCGGTGTGCCGCCACGCCATCGACGCCTCGCGGACGCGGACCCAGTTGCCCGCGAACGGCTTGGTGATCTCCTCGAGCAGCGAGTAGCCGAACAGCTTCTCGAACACCCAGTCGACGCTGCCCAGCAGCAGCCCCGCCTTCCAGCGGATCGACTCGATCTCCGGGTCGTCCGCCTGCGGGGCCACGAGGAACTCCCGCACGGCGACGGCCTCCGTCACCGAGCGCTGGGACGCCAGGCCGTCGCGCAGCCGCTGCCCGACGTCCCCGCCGGTGCGGTGCGCCCACGCGGCGGCGTTGTACCCGTCCCAGAACGCCTGGTGGAACAGGTTCCCGTCCGGCTCGCCGTACCGCTCCGGCGCACCCTGCTGCGCCGCGCCCAGCCGGGGGGTCTCGGGCTCCCGGTACGGCGCGGTGTGCGTGCCCAGGAGACCGGCGACCTCCGCGACGGCGGCCGCGGCGGTGCGCTCGGCCTCCACGTACGCCTCGCGCGTCTGCCCCATCCGCTCGGCGGCGGTCCCGTAGACCTGCGCCGACAGGTCGAGCACCTGGCACGCGCCGTCCACCAGGGCCTCGTTGACCGGCAGCAGCAGCTGCAGGATCAGCCCGAGGTCGCCGTCCAGGCGGGCGTACTGCTCGAGGTGGTCCCGGGTCGCCCGGGCGTGCCCCTCCTGGCGGTCCAGCACCTGCTGGGCGAGGCCCAGGTTCGCGAAGTCGACGTCCACACACCCTCCCGGAGAAGCCGAAGCGGGACTCTACCGGCGGACCGGACGCCCCGGACGGCGCGTCACCTGGTCGGACGGCTCTCGCACGGGCCGGGCGCTCCCGGGCCCGGGCACGACGAAGGCCGCCGCCCCGCGCGGGGACGACGGCCTTCGGTCCGCGCCGACGTGCGGCGGGGGCTGGGAGTGGAGGTGGCGGGAATCGAACCCGCGTCCGATGACGTGGAACCAGGGATTCTCCGGGTGCAGTCCGCTAGCGAGTTTCTCGGCCCCCACGTTCACACGGACAAGACGTGGACAGGCCCAGTCGGCTAGGAGTCCCGCCCGCCCCACCGACGAGGACGGACAGCAGTGGCTCTCTAGATGACGCCAGTGACTAAGCCGAGAGCATGCTTAGGCTGACGGACTTCGAGGCTCGCTCAGGCGGCGAGGGCGAAGTCGGTGCGCTTGTTATCGGCACCTATGAGTCGCACGGAGCGTTTACGAGATAACCGTGCGTCCTCGACCCGCTTCTCCTGGATCGACGACCACCGTCGAAACCGATCACCCCCAGGGGTGTGTTCACTTGTCAAGCACCGTGCCGCACCCCTCGCGGGGGGACGGTCGGTGAGGTCCAGCGTACGGCACAACGTGCCCCGCGTCCCCGGCATTCCCGCCGGCGGGGCCACGTCCGCCGCCCGGTGCACGGCGGTGCACGGCCGTCACAGGTCCGGTGCGCACACCCCGCGCCCCAGCGCCGCCAGCCCCGCGCGGTCGCCAGCCTGGAACGTCGTCACGGCGTGGGACCGGCGCGGGTGCATGAGCTGTGTCGCGTCGTCCACGTGGTCGAGCCCCAGGACGTGCGCGACCTCGTGGCGCAGCGTCGGCAACCACGACGGGGTGCCGTCCGGCAGGGGCGGGTCGGCGAGCGTCGCGGCGTCGAGCACGACCGCGCCGCTCACGTGCACGCGCACGCCGTCGGGCCGCTCGGCCGTCGCCGGACCGCCGAGGCCCGCGACGTCGCCGGCGAGCAGCGGCTCCGTCGACTCGTCGGCGAACCCGAGCAGCACGGGCGCCCACCGCTCCCCGTACCGGTCCGGCTGGTAGGCCGGACGGTCCGTCGTCACGGGCTCGTCGGTGCTGCCGACGTCGAGGACCTGCAGGCCCGTCGCCGCCGTCACCTCGGCCATGACCGCCCCGACCGTGGCCGCGAAGCCGTCCGGCGCACCCGCGGGGTTCACCACGTAGCGGATGGGGCGGCACGGCGACCACGCCACGGGGACCTCCACGCCGTCGACGACCTGCGTCGCGCTGAACGCGTACGCGCCGCCCGCGGGGTCGACCGACGGCGGCGTACCGATCGGGACCGGCGCCTCGCCCTGCCCCGGCGGCGGTCCACCGAGGGCCCGCAGCTCGCCGGGCGACGCGGTCAGGGACTCCCACACCGACCCGAGGTCGGGGTGCGCCTCGACCCAGCGCACCAGCTGGACCGCGAGGGGCGAGGCCAGGAGCAGGGCGACGAGCAGCGGCACCAGGCGTCGTCCGCGGGCCCGCCGGGCGTCCTGCACGCCCCACGACGTCGGTGGCGACGCCGGCGCGCCCGGACCGCGCCGCGCGTCGTCAGCGCGTCGCGCGTCGTCCACGACCCACTGCGGGATGCGCCCCGACGGCGCGCGGGGCAGGTCGTCCGGCGTGCTCATCCCGGCATCATCGACCGGCACGCACCGGACCGTGAGCGCGGCGCACCGGCGGGTGCCGCCCGCGTCCGCGACGTCACCCGAGCGGCCCCTGCGCGACCGGGACCACCGCACGGCCGGGGCCGTCCGTGCGGCGGGGCGCCCGTCCGGACGTGCGCGTCGACCTCGACGTCCACCGGGTGCTCCAGCAACGTCAGGCCGCCCGTCACCGCCTCGACGTCCGCTCCCGCGTCCAGCAGGTCCCGCAGGCGCGGCAGGTCCTCCGCCGGACGCCGGGTGCGGCGCGGCCGCTCACAGCCCGGCCCCGACCGTGCGCAGCACGTCGAGCACCTCGAGCGGACGCGCGTCCATGGCGGCCGCCTCCAGGTGCAGGAGCACCGTCAGGCCGTCGAGGTCCCCGCACGCGTCCTCCAGCGCCGCTAGCGCGGACGTGATCGCCCACGTGACGTGCTCCCGGTGCGTGCGTCCGTGCGTCACCGGCCGGAGGTCGGCGTCGAGCGCGAGGGTGGGCAGCGCGACGACGACCGGCGTGCCACCGTCACCGCGGTCGTTGACGAGCACCTGCGCCGCGCGGCTGCGGGGGTCGGCCCCCGCGTACCGCTCGGCCGCGAGGGGGAACATCATCAGCTGCGCGTCGCAGCCGGCCCCCACGGCGGCGACGCCACCCTGCCGCACCTCGTACGGGTAGTCCGGGTCGAGCCCGGCGACGACCTGGCGGTAGCGCTCGGCGTTGCCGACCCCGACGACGAAACGCACGGGCGGACGCCGCGTCGCGGCGGACCGTGCCACGCCGTCCGCCCGCAGCCCGTCCGCCGCGCCAGCGACCCGACCGCGCTCCCCCGGTGGACCTGCCGGCTCAGTCACCGACGATCCAGAAGTACCCACCGCTCCTCGCCATCAGCAGCGCCACCTCCCGGAGCTTGTTCGCGTCGTCGCGAAGATCGGGCCGGTCCCGCGCCAGCACGTCGAGCTCGTCGATGACGCGCTGAAGCTGGAAGGAGTTGAACATCGTGTCGCTGTGAAGGTTCATGTCACCCAGGAGGCCGCCACCGCCGGCGGTGGCGTCGGCCACCCTGTCGAGCTCGCCGTCGAGAGCCACGTCCGCGTGCACACGGGCGTGGACCATGTTGTGCAGGTGCAGGTTCCGACCCACCGCAGACCTCCAGAGCCACCGGACCCCCTCACATGCCGAGGCCGACCACCACGACGCCACCGGACCGGGACGCGCGGTGCACGGTCCGACGGCGCCGCGCACCCACAGGCGCAGGGGAAGCCCCACGACGTCCCCCGGACAGCTCGGTGCGCGCCGACGCAGCACCGCTCGGCCGGGGGTCACCAGCCGGCGCGACGCTGCCCGTACGAGGCAGTACTTCTCGCGCGTCGACGGTAGCGGCTCTCCGCCCACGAGGGGCGTCCTCCCCTCGAACGGCCATGACCGTGCCGTGCAACGCCCGGCCGCGCGGTCGCCCGTCCAGCCCGCGTGCGGGTCCACCGGGGGCCGACGACGTCACCGCCGCGGCTCGGGGCGCGGGCGGGGCCGGCCGTGCTTGCGCGGGACCCACCCGTCCCCTGCGGTGACCATGCCGACGATCCTGCCCGACGACCGCCCTCGCGGGGCCGCAGTTCCCACGCGGGCGCTCCCGCGGGCGCAGGGGCCCCGGCCGGGGCTCAGGGCAGGACCGCGTGGACCGCGCGCCAGTCGTCCAGCCGCGGGTCCCCGGCGCGCTCGCTCACGACGAGGGCGGGCGCCAGGAGGTTCTTCACCTGCCGCAGGCGGTGCATCCGGTCTCGCGGCAGGTCCCGCCAGCGCGCGGCGTCGGCCGCGAGCTGCGCCGGGTCGGAGGGCAGCGCCGCCAGCACGAGGTCGACCGCGGCCCGTGCGTCGAGCAGCGCCACCCCGGGCCTGGGCCCTCCGGCGCACGCCAGCGCGAACGCCGTGAGGTGCAGGCGCCGCACGAGCGCGTCGTCGGACCCGAGCGCCCCCGCCTCGACCGCACGCGCCAGCACGTCGACGACCACCGGGCTGCACACGACCCAGGCCTGCTCGTCCAGGGTCGGGCCGTCCGTCTGGACGGCGTGCGTCAGCAGCCAGACGAGGGCCCGCCACCGTCCCGCGCCGAGGTCCGCCGGCGCGGGCGGCTCCGCCAGCGCCCGCACCAGATCGTGCAGGTCGCGTCCCGCGAGCCGCTCGACGTCCATCACGCGCCCTTCGGTGCCTCGGCCGGCCGGGCCGAGCCCGGCGCACCGGCACGACCGCCGGCCGCGAGGTGGGACTCGATCAGCGCGACCGCGAGCCAGTGCCCGCCCAGGCGCGCCGCCTGGAGCGCCGACCCGGCGCCGTGCGCACCCCGCGCAAGGGGGTCCGCGCCGCGCGCGAGCAGGTACGCCGTCGTGTCCACGTGCAGCGGCGCGCCCCGTTGGACGTGCGCGTCGATCTCGACGTCCACCGCGTGCTGCAGCAGCGTCAGGCCGCCCGCCACCTCCTCGACGTCGGTCCCCGCGTCGAGCAGGTCCCGCAGGCGCGGCAGGTCCTCGTGCTCGACCGCGGCGTGCGCCGGCGACGCCTCCGCTCCCCTCACGCACCCGCTGCCGGCGCTCGGGACGGGGGCGGGCTCCGTCGTCACGGCCCCCTCCCACTCCAGGGTCACGCCGGCTCCTGCCAGCGCGCGGTGAGGTCGGCCGCCGTCACCCGGATGCGTCCGTCGGTCAGGGCGATCTCGTGGCTGCACCCGTCCGCGTGCGGGACGACCTCGTCGAGCTGCACGCTGCCGAGCCGGGTGTCGGCCCAGCCGCCGTCGAGCGCGCCGCGGTCGCCCGGCTCCACGACCAGCCCGGTCACGTCGCGGTAGGTGATGACCAGGCCGGCGTCGTGCTTGAAGCGGTGGGGACCCAGCTGCAGCTCCACCGCGAGCCGGTCCCGGGAGTCCCGCACGACGAGGGCGGACAGGCGCAGGTCCTTGACGCAGCGGACCGAGCCGAAGTCGTAGTGGTCGGGGTCCAGGGCGAACGCGGCAGCCCCGGGCGGCAGTCGCTCCGCGAGCACCGGCAGCCGCTCGAGGTAGGGGCGCGGGTCGAGCGAGAACCCGTCGCGCACGCTCTCGACCAGGACGTGCTCCATCATCGTTCCTCCGTCGTGCTCGGCAACGTCCCGGCGTCGTCCGTGCGTCGGGACTCGCGGTGGTGCCGGGCGGCGCCCGCTCGCGCAGGACCTGCAGGGCGTTCGCGGGTCCTGTCCATGGGCGCTCCTTCCAGGTGGACGAGCACCGTGGGGTCCACCATCAGCCGATGATCCGGTCGGGATCGACGCCGTAGGCGGTGAGATCCCGCGAGACGCTGGAGATGAAGTCACGAGCACATGCCTCGATGACGTCGTCCGACACCGGTCCGCTCCGCACGTGAGAGGACTGTTCGGAGAAGACGACCCACCCGTTGCCTTCTCGCGCGATGGTGACCAGCCCGATGAGGGAGGACGACAGGGAGTCGAGCCGAAAGTCCTGGCGTTCGACGGCGCGCAGCCACCGGGTCAGACTCCACGCCAGCTCCGCGACCGGGAAGCACGGCTCGTCGTAGATGACCACGTCTCGATCGACGATGGTGAGATCTGCCTGGACGGACACCAGGTAGTCCGTGACGAGATCGCCCCCCAGCTCCGAGAAGTCGATGCCCTCGTGGTGGAACTGCATCGACTCGTGCCGATCCTCTCCGAGTGAGCCGTGATCACGCGCGCGTCGAGCGCAACCACGACCCGCGCGCCTGTCTCGTTTCGCCTGCCGGCAACCGTAGAGGCCATGCCCACCATGACTCTCGCGAATATCTCCTGTCGGGGACGCGGAGAGAACGTGCGATCTCCGTCCGCCCTGGGGACGCACCACCTGTGCGGCTGTCGGTGGTCTGGCCCACGATGGCCCCATGGACCTGCCCGTGATGCCGCCCGTCGCGCCGATGCTCGCGAAGTCGGTGAAGGAGATCCCCGACGTGGGGCACGTGGAGCCGAAGTGGGACGGGTTCCGCACGATCGTCTTCCGCGACGGCGACGACGTGGAGCTGGGCAGCCGCAACGAGAAGCCGATGACGCGCTACTTCCCCGAGCTCGTCGCGGCGCTCAAGGAGAACCTGCCGGAGCGCTGCGTGGTCGACGGGGAGATCGTCGTCGTCACCGGCGACCGGCTCGACTTCGATGCCCTCCAGCAGCGGATCCACCCCGCGGCCTCGCGCGTCAAGCTGCTCGCCGGGCAGACGCCCGCGTCGTTCGTCGCGTTCGACCTGCTGGCGCTGGGCGACGAGGACCTCATGCGCACGCCCTTCCGCGAGCGCCGCGCGCGGCTGGTCGAGGCGCTGGCCGACGCGCAGGCGCCGGTGCACGTCACGCCCGCGACCGGCGACATGGACGAGGCGCAGCGGTGGTTCACGCAGTTCGAGGGCGCCGGCCTCGACGGGGTCGTCGCCAAGCCGCTCGACGGCACCTACCAGCCCGACAAGCGGACGATGTTCAAGGTCAAGCACGAGCGCACGGCCGACTGCGTGGTCGCGGGCTTCCGGTGGCACAAGACGGGCGACGTGGTCGGTTCGCTGCTGCTGGGGCTGTGGTCCGACGACGGGCACCTGCAGCACGTCGGCGTGAGCGCGTCGTTCCCGATGGCACGCCGCAAGAGCCTGCTCGACGACCTCGCGCCCTACCGCGACGTCGACCTGGCCGAGCACCCGTGGGGCTCGTGGGCGGACCAGTCGGCCCACGCCGACCGCCGCATGCCCGGTGCCGTCAGCCGCTGGAACGCGCAGAAGGACCTGTCGTTCGTCCCGCTGCGCCCCGAGCTCGTCGTCGAGGTCGCGTACGACCACATGGAGGGCGACCGGTTCCGGCACACCGCGCAGTTCCGCCGCTGGCGCACCGACCGCGACCCGCGCTCGTGCACCTACGCCCAGCTCGACGAGCCGGTGCGGTTCGAACTCGCGCAGATCCTCGGCGGCTGAGCGCCCGTCGGACGAGCCGGTGCACCACCTCGACCGCCGGCGCACCCGGACCTCGACGGACGCCCGTCCCCGGCCTACCGTGCGGAAGGACGGCAGACCGCCGCCCCCCACGTCACCCGGAGGTCGCCATGCCCACCGCCACCCTGAACGGCACCGTCCTCGCCGAGGCCGCCGAGTCCGACGTGCTGCACATCGAGGGGAACGTCTACTTCCCGCCGGCCAGCGTCCGCACGGACCTGCTGGAGACGTCGCCCACGCCGTACGTCTGCCCCTGGAAGGGCGAGTGCCAGTACTGGTCCGTCCGCGACGGGGACGAGCTGCGCGCGGACCAGGCCTGGTCCTACCCGCACCCGTACCCCAGCGCCTTCGAGCGCGTCGGCGCGGACTTCAGCGGCTACGTCGCGTTCTCCCCGGACGTCGAGGTCCGCTGACCACGGCCCGCACCGCGAGCGCACCGGTCATCGGGTGAGCGCACCACTCGTCTCCGGTGCGCTCGTGCGACGCGTGGTGCGCTCGACACGTGGTCGCGCCTCGGTCAGTCGCCGATCCCGATCGCGTAGCCGACGAAGTACAGGCCGACCAGCACGACGACCACGCCGACGATCGCGTAGACGAGCCAGTTCGACCCGGTGGACCCGACCTTCGGCTGGTGCGCGGACAGCCCCGACGTGGTCGACGACTCCCCGGGCGGGGTGTCCCCCGGGTTCACGCCTCCGCCGGCCTCCAGGCCGGGCGTGTCGTCGGGCTGCGGGTCGGGGGTGCTCGCCCCGGGTGACTGGCTCATGCGTCCCCTTCTCTCCGGACTGCTCGCTCCACCGTCGCCCCCGGCCACCCGGACGGCAACCGGAGGCGCCGGTCAGCCCTCCACCGTGAGGATCTCGGCGTCCAGCGCCACGTCGGTGTCGAGCGTGACGTACCCGCGGTCCTCGAAGAGCACCGTCAGACGGTCCGCCTCGACGACGGACACGACGCCCGGCCCGAACTCCTGGTGCCGCACGGCCTGGCCGGGTCGCACGCGGTCCTCCGACGCCCGCACCGAAGTCCCGGCGTCGCACGAGTCGCAGTGCCCGCACACGTCGCGGCGCTCCTCGCCCAGCAGCTCGAGCAGCAGCCGCCGGCGGCAGTCCGTCGTGTCGGTGTAGGTGCGGACGAGGTCGACGCGGGACGTCTCGAGCCGTGCTCGGCGCTCGCGCTCGGCCTTGACGTCGGCGAGGACGCGGCGGACCCGAGCGCCCTCGACGGTCCGGAACCTCCCGTCGTCGTCCCGGACGGCCCCGACGCGCTGCAGCTCGCCGAGGGCGCGCGCGACCGTGCGGCGCGCGAGCTCGGTGCGCTCCGCCAGCGTCGCCTGGTCGGCCGGTCCCTCCTCGAGCGCACGGACGACGGAGGTCAGCGTCTGCGGGCGCGACCCGCCGCTCGCCCGCTGGTAGCGGGCCAGGCCGTGGTCCTCGGGGCGGTGCACGACGAGCGCACGCGCCGGCTCCTCGTCACGGCCCGCGCGGCCGACCTCCTGGTAGTACGAGTCGAGCGTCGTGGGCGGCCCGGCGTGCACGACGAGGCGCACGTCGGCCCGGTCGACGCCCATGCCGAACGCCGAGGTCGCGACGACGAGGTCGGCGTCCCCGGACAGGAACCGGTCCTGGGCCGCGGAGCGCTCCTTGGCCGGCAGGCCCGCGTGGTAGACGAGCGCGGGGCGCCCGTCCTCCGCGAGCGCCCCCGCGAGGGCCTCGGTGTGCGCGCGGGTGCGTGCGTAGACGATGACGGCGCCCGGCTCGTCGAGCACGGCCTCGCGCACGTACGCGTCGCGCTCGTCCTCGCTGGCCGCGGGGCGTGCGCCGAGCCAGATGTTCGGGCGGTCGGCGTCGTGCACGAGCACGCGCGGGTCGCGCATCTCGAGCTGGGCGACGATCTCCTCGCGCACGTGCGCGGAGGCTGTCGCGGTGAGCGCCAGCACGCGGGGGTCGCCGAGCCGGTGCACGGCCCAGCCGACGAGCAGGTAGTCCGGCCGGAAGTCGTGCCCCCACTCGCTCACGCAGTGCGCCTCGTCGACCACGACGAGCCCCACGTCCGCCTGCTGGAGGGCGTCGAGGACGACCTCCCGCTGGAGCTGCTCCGGTCCGAGCAGCAGCACGTCGAGGTCGCCGGACGCCGCCGCCTCGAGCGCCTCGCGCTGCTGCGCGGCGGTCCGCGCGGAGCTGACCGACGCCGCCCGCAGCCCCGACTCGCGCAGCGAGGTCACCTGGTCGCGCTGCAGCGCGAGGAGCGGCGAGACCACGACCGTCAGCCGCTCGGCGACGAGCGTCGCCACCGCGTACACCGCCGTCTTGCCCGCCCCCGTGCGGGCCACGAGGAGCGTGTCGTGCTCCGCCAGTCCCGCGAGGGCGTCGCGCTGCGACTCCCGCAGCTCGACCCCCTCACCCAGCACGCGCGTCACCGCGGCGTCGACGTCCACCCGCCACCTCCGTCCGGCGCGCCGGTGCGGCGGCCCCGCACCGTCCTACCCACCGCCGGCCCCCGGCGCGCGGTGAACGCCCGTTCCCCGCACCCGCTGCGACGAGCGTCACGCGGCCGTCGCGCGGGTCCGGCGGGGCGCACGTACGGTCGACTCGTCCCGTCCGCCCCCACCCCGGAGGTCCCCCATGAGCCCGTCGCAGCGTCCCCACGACGTCGTGGTCGTCGGCTCCGGGTTCGGCGGCCTGTTCGCGACGCGTGCGCTCGCGAGCGCACCCGGTGTGCGCGTCACCGTCGTCAGCGGCTCCAACCACCACCTCTTCCAGCCGCTGCTGTACCAGGTGGCGACGGGCGTGCTGTCGTCGGGCGAGATCGCACCCGCGACGCGCGACGTGCTGCGCCGTCAGCGCAACGCGCGGGTGCTGCTCGGCGTCGTGGAGGACGTGGACCTCGACGCGCGCGAGGTGGTGCACCGCTCCCCCGCCGGCGTGACGCGCACCCGCTACGACAGCCTCGTGGTGGCGGCGGGCGCCGGGCAGTCGTACTTCGGGCGGGACGAGTTCGCCGAGCACGCGCCGGGCATGAAGAGCCTCGACGACGCGCTCGAGATCCGCGGGCGCATCTTCGGCGCGTTCGAGCTGGCGGAGGTGACCCGCGACGAGGCGGCCGTGGAGCGGCTGCTCACGTTCGTCGTCGTCGGGGCCGGTCCGACCGGCGTCGAGATGGCCGGGCAGGTCGCCGAGCTCGCGCACCGCGTGCTGCCCGGGCAGTTCCGGCACGTCGACCCGCGCCGCACGCGCGTGCTGCTCGTCGACCCGGTCGACCACGTGCTGCCGGGCTACCCCGAGCGCCTCAGCCGCGCCGCGACGCGTGAGCTCGAGGAGCAGGGCGTGGAGATCTGGACGGGCTGGAAGGTCGTCGACGTCGACCAGGAGGGCGTCGAGGTCGAGAACGGCGACGGTGAGCGGCGCAGGCTGCCGTCGTCGTGCAAGATCTGGGCCGCCGGTGTGCAGGGCGCGCCGATCGGGCGAGTGCTCGCCGAGCGGGCCGGCGTGGAGGCCGACCGCTCCGGACGGGTCCCCGTCGAGCCGGACTGCACGCTGCGGGGGCATCCCGAGGTGTTCGTCATCGGCGACCTCATGAAGCTCGACGGGCTGCCGGGCGTGGCGCAGGTCGCCATGCAGAGCGCGGAGCACGCGGCCGAGCAGATCCGCCGACGGGTCGACGGCCGCCCCACGGGCCGGCCCTTCGAGTACCACGACAAGGGCAGCATGGCGACGGTGTCCCGCTTCTTCGCCGTCGCGACGGTGGGCCGCGTCGAGACCTCCGGGTTCCCCGCGTGGCTGCTCTGGCTCGGGGTGCACCTGTTCTACCTGGTCGGCTTCAAGAACCGCGTGACCACCCTGCTGCACTGGGCCGTGTCGTTCGTCGGCCGCGGCCGCGCCGAGCGCGCCGCGACGTGGCAGCAGGTCATCGGCCGCAACGCCCTGCGGCGCGAGGGCGGCACGACCTTCGGGTCCCGCGAGCTCGCGCCCGGGGCGCGGTCCGGGTCGGGTGCGGACGCAGCCGACGACGAGGCCCGCGTGACCGACCGCGGGGACCAGGACGCACGCGGGACCTGACGCGCCGACGACCGGGTCGGTCGCCTACCAGCCGCCCCCGCCGCCACCGCCGACGCCACCGCCGGAGTAGCCCCCGCCCGAGAAGCCGGACCCGCCCGACGAGCCGGGCGTCGGCGCGCTGATCGCGTCCGTCGCGACCGTCTGGAACCGGTCCATCGCGCCCGCGAAGCCCGTGCCCCATAAGTAGGGCCCGGTCGTCCACGAGCCCACGTACCAGTCGGGCTGTGCGACGTCACGGCCCTGCGCGGCGAGGTCCGCGAAGACGCGCGCCCACCGCTCGGCCAGGCCGAACACGATCGCGTACGGCAGGTAGCGCGAGAACAGGTCCTCGCCCTCCTCGAACCGCAGCTGCTCGGCCTCGGCGGTCGCCAGGTAGCGACGGAACCCGAGGGTCTGCGCGAGCACCGCCGTGCCGTCGGCGGTGCGCGCCGGCGCCGCGCCGGACAGGGCCAGGACGACGACGCCGACGAGCCCCAGCGCCGCCGGGACGAGCGCGAGCCCCGGCGCGGACTGGACGCCCGCGGCCATCAGCACGACCACCCCGATGACGCCCACGAGGAGGAGCAGCACGCCCGTGACGCCCCACGCCGTGCGGACCGCCTTCGGGTTCGCACGGAACCACCCGGCCTCCGTGACGTGCTCGTACAGCAGGTCCTGCACCTTGCCCATGGACGCGGCGAACGTCGTCCTCAGCTCCGACAGGCGCACCTCGTCCCGCCCCTGGAACAGCTCGCGCACGAGCAGCGCCTCGAACGGCAGCAGGCCCTCGGTGTCGTGCCGCAGCCGCACGAGCGTCCAGTCGTCGGCCTTGCGGCCCTCGCGCGCCGGCGGCACCTCCTCGATGCGCAGCCACCCGCGCACGGCGAGGTCGATGATCGTGGCCGTGACGTCCACGGGGTCGGCCTTCTCGTCCACGAGCGTGCCGACCTCACCCGGCCGCTCCCCCTCCGGCGGCGTGAACCGGACCGTGACGGCGTCGCGCCGGTCGCGGTGCCCGATCGCCGCCTCCTGCCCCGCGACCGGGCGCAGCCCCGGGGTCAGGCCGAGGTACGCGCGGTCGCGCCCCGTGCGCCGCACCCGGCGCACCGCGAGGGCCGTGCCGAGCGCCAGCACCCCCGCCGCGGCGGCGCCGCCCGCGCTCGCGGGCCGGACCGGGGCGAACGGGTCGAGCTTCTCGCGCAGGATCGGCTCGGCGCCGGTGAAGGTGCCGCCGGGCCAGCCCGTCACGGTCGTGAACCGGTCGCCGACGGGCACGACGTCCTGCGTGAACGTCGCGGACGTGCCGTCGGCGGAGGCGGACCCGCAGGGCGTCGTCGCCCCCTCGGGCCCCGCGAAGCAGGCCGCGCCCTCGACGGCCGCCGGACCCGTGACGGTGACGCGCAGGTCCGACAGCGGCACCTCCCACCCGCCGCCGATGACGTCCCAGTACAGCTCGTCGCCCGAGTGCTGCGCGTTGGCCGGGTTGAGCCAGCCCCGCACCGTGAACGCCACCCGGTAGGTCTGCACGCCCGAGACGTCGTCGACGTCCTCGTCGCCGATGCGCAGCACGAGGGCGGCGCCCTCGTCCTCCCGGTGCAGGTCGGCCGGAGCGCCGGTGGGGCTGGAGACGGTGACGTCGGAGTACGCGAAGACGCGGTCGAGCTCGTCGTCGTACGGCACCCGCGTCGGGTAGGTGAGGTACGGCCCGTGCCCCGGGTCGTCGCCGAAGTCGAAGTCGAGCTCGATCTCGACGCGGACCGCGCCGTCGTCGGCGACGTCCGCACGGGCCTCGTAGCGGGTGATCTCGCGGCCGGACGTGAGGTCGCCCGGACGGGCGGGCGCCACCGCGCGGGCCGACGACGGGGCGAGCAGGATCACGCCGAGCGCGACGAGGACGACGAGCGCGAGCACCGTGAGGCGTCGCACCGCCCCGACGACCGCGCGGACGTCGTCGTCCGGCACGGGCGCGTCCGGACCGCCGGCCGCGTCCCCGCGCCTCACCGGTCGCGCTTCTCGCGCATGGCGCGCTGCGCCTCCAGGTTGTCCTGGCGCTCGCGCAGCGCCTGGCGCTTGTCGTACTCGCGCTTGCCCCGCGCCAGCGCGATCTCGATCTTCGCCCGCCCGTCGAGGAAGTAGAGCGCGAGCGGGACGATCGTCTGCCCCTTCTCGCGGGTCCGCGCCTCCAGGCGGTCGATCTCCTGGCGGTGCAGCAGCAGCTTGCGCTTGCGGCGCGGCGCGTGGTTGGTCCACGTGCCCTGCGAGTACTCGGGATGTGCACGCCGTGCAGCCACGCCTCGCCGCCGTCGACCTCCACCCACCCGTCGATGAGCGAGGCACGCCCGGCGCGCAGCGCCTTCACCTCGGTGCCGGACAGCACCATGCCCGCCTCGAGGACGTCCTCGATGACGTAGTCGTGCCGGGCCTTGCGGTTGGCCGCGACCATGGTGCGCCCGGTCGTCGTCGCCTTGGCCACGGCTCGGTCCTCCTGGTGCTCGCTGTGCTGGGGTGCCGCACGAGCCTACCCGCGCCTGTCCGACGCGCCCCAGGTGATTGCCCAGGGCGAACGGCGTCCGTCAGAGGCCGAGGTACGGCGCCGGGTCGCGCGTCGCGCCGTCGATGTACACCTCGAAGTGGAGGTGGCACGCGGCGGACGTCCCCGTGTTGCCCGCGTAGCCGAGCAGCTGACCCGCCTGCACGCTCTGCCCGGCGCCGACGCGGAACGAGGACATGTGGTTGTAGCTCGACATCAGGGACGAGCCGTTGACCCAGCCGTGGTCGATCATCACCTGGTTGCCGTAGCCGCTGCGGAAGCGGGTCCACTGCACGGTGCCCGCCCGCCCGGCGTACACGGGCTCGCCGCACCGGTCACGCAGGTCGATGCCGGCGTGCATGCGGTAGTAGCCCAGCACCGGGTGCAGGCGCATGCCGTACTTCGACGTCACGTACATCGGGTTGTGCGCGGTCGGGTTCGCGAACAGCGCGCCGGGCTTCGCACCGCCGGGCGGGGCGCTCGTCCCGCCGCCACCGCCACCGCCGCCACCGCCGCCCCCGGTGCTCGGCTTCTGCCCGGCCGCGGCCCGCGCCGCCTCCTCGGCGGCGCGCTGCTGACGCTGCTGCTCGATGATCTGCGCGAGCTCCGACGCCACGGCCTGCCGCTCGGCGTCGACGGCCGCCGCCTGCGCGGCCGCCTCGGCCTTCTGCGCCTCGATCGACGCCTTCTTCGCCTGCTGCTCGGCGAGCAGCCGCTCGACCTCGACCTTCGCGGCCTCGGCCGCGGCCTGCGCCTGCTCGGCCTCGACGAGCTTCTGGTCGGCCGCGGCCTTGATCTCGGCGACCTTGTCGCGCACGGCGGCCTGACGGGCCTGCGCGTTCTTGTTCTTGGCGACGATCTCCTGCAGCTCGTCGAGCACCTGCGCCTGCGTGCGCATCGCCGTCGACACCATGCCGTACCGCTGGACGAAGTCCTGCGAGCTCTCGGCGTCGAGCATGACGCTCATGCCGGATACGTCCCGCCCGCCCTTGTAGGCCTCGCGCGCCATCTGCCCGATGGCGGCGCGGATCTCGTCCTCGCGGGCGTCGTCCACGACGATCTGCTCGGCGATCGCCGTCTCCTCGTCCTCGGCCGCGGCCAGCCGGGCGGCCTGCAGGTCCGCCTCGCGCTGGGCGGCCTTCGCGGCGGCGACGGCCGCGTCGAGGGCCGCCTGCGCCTGCGGCAGCTGCGCCTCGACGGCCGCGAGCTCCGCGACGGCCGTCGCCAGTGCGCCGTCGAGCTCCTCCATCGCCGCGGCGAGGTCGGCGGCGCGCTGGTCGGCGGCGGCGCGGCGCTGCTCGGCGGCCGCGCGGCGGTTCGACAGGTCGTCCGCGACGGCGGGGCCGGCGACCCCCAGCAGCGCCGGGAGCGCGACGGCCGCCGCGGCCAGGAAGGCGACCAGCGCACCCCCGGGACCGCGCCCCCGCAGGGCGGAGCGCATCGGGTGCGGCGCCGGGGCGTCGGCGGGTCGCGGGGTCCGGTCGTGGCGTCGTCGCATGTCAGACCTTCGTGTAGCGGCTCAGGGTGACGAGGGACGAGATCGCGGCGAGCACGATCGCGACCACGAGCAGGAGCGGGGCGATGGCCAGCACGTCGGCGGTGCTCACGTACGGCACCCACGTGACGGACTGCCCGAGCCAGTCGGTGACGAGGTACTCGACCCCGAACCACAGCCCGGTGACCGCCAGCGCGGCGCCGATCGTCGCCGCGATCGCGCCCTCGAGCATGAACGGCAGCTGGATGAACAGCGTCGACGCGCCCACGAGGCGCATGATGCCGGTCTCGCGGCGCCGGCTCAGTGCCGACAGCCGGATCGTGGTCGTGATGAGCAGGACCGCCGCGAGCAGCATGATCGCCGCGATGCCGCCCGCCGCCCACGTCGCGCGGTCCAGCACGAGGAACAGGTTGTCGAACAGCCGTCGCTGGTCCTCGACGTCCTCGACACCGGGTCTGCCCGACACGACGTCCGCGACCACCTGGTACTGCTCGGGTCCGTGAGCTTGATGCGGTACGAGGCGTTCATGTCGTCCACCGTCGCGGCCGACGCCCAGAACTGGTCGCCGAACTGCCGCTGGAACGACTCGTACGCCTCCTCCTTGGTCTCGGTGTAGATCTCCTCGATGTACGGCGCGACCTCGGGCGCCTCGAGCGCGCCGAGGATGTCCTGGCGCTGCTCCTCGGTGACCTCGCCGGCAGCGCACGTGCGCTCGGCGGAGTTGGCCGGGCAGAGGAAGACGGAGACCTCGACCTTGTCGTACCAGTCGTCCTTCATCTTCCCGATCTGCGTCTGCAGCAGGGCCGCGGCGCCGAGGAAGGTGAGGCAGACGAACGTGACGAGGACGACCGAGACCGTCATCGACAGGTTGCGGCGCAGGCCGATGCCGATCTCGGAGAGGATGAACTGGAGGCGCACGGTCGATCCCCTCAGCGGTCCGAGCCGTACACGCCGCGCGACTGGTCACGGACGAGCTCGCCCGTGCTCAGCTCGACGACGCGCTTGCGCATCTGGTCGACGATCTCGTCGTCGTGCGTCGCCATGACCACGGTGGTGCCGGTGCGGTTGATGCGGTCGAGCAGGCGCATGATCCCCAGGGAGGTGGTCGGGTCGAGGTTGCCGGTCGGCTCGTCCGCCAGCAGGATCGACGGCCGGTTGACGAACGCGCGGGCGATCGCGACGCGCTGCTGCTCACCGCCGGACAGCTCGTGCGGGCGGCGCTTCTCCTTGCCGGCGAGGCCGACCATGTCGAGCACGTCGGGCACCGTGGTGAGGATGTGGTGGCGCGGCTTGCCGATGACCTGCAGCGCGAACGCGACGTTCTCGAAGACCGTCTTGTTGGGCAGCAGGCGGAAGTCCTGGAACACCGCGCCGATCTGCCGGCGCATGTGCGGCACCTTCCAGCTCGACAGCGACCCGAGCTCCTTGCCGGCGACGAACACCCGGCCGGCGGACGCCCGCTCCTCGCGGAGCACGAGCCGCAGGAACGTGGACTTGCCGGAGCCGGAGGCCCCGACGAGGAACACGAACTCCCCGCGCTCGACGTCGAGCGACACCCGGTCGAGCGCGGGCGGGCACCCCGGGCGTAGACCTTCGTCACGTTCTCGAACCGGATCACGGCGCGGACCTCGTCTGTCGTCGGGCTCGTCGCGGGCGCGGCGGGCCACCCGCGGACTCACGGGCACCGTCGAGGGTAGGAAGCGCCGAGCGGCCCCCGGGGCAGGACACGCCGCCGCGCTCCCTGTGAATCGGTACGCCCGAGCGGGTGATGCCCGGCTCGTCCCGGAACGTCCGGGGACGGCGGCTCAGGCGTCGGCCGGTGCCACCTGCTGTGCGCGGCGCCAGCGGATGCCGGCCTCGATGAAGTCGTCGATGTCCCCGTCGAACACCGCGGCCGGGTTGCCGACCTCGTGCTCGGTGCGCAGGTCCTTGACCATCTGGTACGGCTGCAGCACGTACGAGCGCATCTGGTCGCCCCAGCTCGCCTTGATGTCGCCCGCGAGCTCCTTCTTGGCGGCGCGCTCCTCCTCCTGGCGCTGCAGGAGCAGGCGGGACTGCAGGACGCGCAGGGCCGCGGCGCGGTTCTGGATCTGCGACTTCTCGTTCTGCATCGACACGACGATGCCGGTGGGGATGTGCGTCATGCGGACCGCGGAGTCGGTCGTGTTGACGGACTGCCCGCCGGGCCCGGACGAGCGGAACACGTCGACCTTGATCTCCGACTCGGGATCTCGATGTGGTCGGTCTGCTCGATGAGCGGGATGACCTCGACCGCGGCGAACGACGTCTGCCGGCGGCCCTGGTTGTCGAACGGCGAGATGCGCACGAGGCGGTGCGTGCCGGCCTCGACGGACAGGTGCCCGAACGCGTACGGCGCCTTGACCTCGAACGTCGCGGACTTCAGGCCCGCCTCCTCCGCGTAGGAGGTGTCGAGCACCGACGTCGGGTAGCCGTGCCGCTCGGCCCAGCGCAGGTACATGCGCAGGAGCATCTCCGCGAAGTCGGCGGCGTCGACGCCGCCGGCGCCGGCGCGGATCGTCACGACGGCGTCGCGGATGTCGTACTCCCCTGCGAGCAGCGTGCGCACCTCGAGCTCGCCGAGGTCCTTGCGGATGCCGACGAGCTCGGCCTCGGCCTCCGCGAGGGTGTCGGCGTCGTCCTCCTCGGCCGCCATCTCGACGAGCGTCTCGAGGTCGTCGATGCGCCCGCCGAGCTTGGTGACCCGGTCGAGCTCGGACTGCGCGGACGACAGGGCGCTCGTCACCTTCTGCGCCGCCTCGGGGTCGTCCCACAGGTCGGGGGCGGACGCCTGCTCGGAGAGCTCGGCGATCTTCGCCCGCAGCGCGGCGGGGTCGCTCACCGACTGGATGGACTCCAGGGTGCTGCGCAGCTCGCGGATCTCGGCGGGGAAGTCGGTGGTGGCCACGACCGTCCAGGGTACCCGCTGGAGGCAACGGGACCGGGCCGGGGCCGCGGCGGGAGGGCCCTCAGGCGAGGCGGGCGGCGCCGAGGGCGCCCACCACCAGGGCCACGGGCACGGCGGCGACGACGACCGCGGCGGTCCCCCGGCCACGCTCGCTCTCGACCCGGCGGGCCCGCAGGCCGAGCACCACGGCGACGAGGACGAGCGCGAGCCAGACGCCGGCCAGCACGACGCCGAGCGCGCTCGTCGGCGGGCGCTCGGGTGCGAGCGCGGCGGCGATGCCCGCGGCGACGGCGGCGACGGTCGCCACGAACGCGAGCACGGAGGCCGCCGCGACGACCAGCGCCCAGGTGGCGGTGCGCGAGCGGGGCGGGCGCACCGGCCCGCGGGCTCCCGGGCGGTCGGGGACGGGCGCGGGGCCGTCGGGGGATGGCTCGGTCATCGGAGCAGCGTGGCAGACGCGCCGCCCGGGGGCGGCGACCGCTGACGCACCGCGAGCACTTGACCGGTCCAGAGAACGGGTGGCACTGTAGCGGTACAGGCACTGGAGCGGTACAGAGCGGAACGAAGGTGAGCGACATGGAGACGATGGGACTCGGCGTCCTGGGCGTGCGGCTGTCACGCCTGCAGTCCGAGAGCGCGGAGCCGTGGGCCCCCCAGGTGGACGAGACGGCGCACGAGCGTCGCGTCGCGCAGCGGGCCGCCCGACGCGCCGAGCGCGTGGCCCGGGCCGGGCACGCGCCGGTGCGGGTCGCCGCGCCGCGGCGGGTGGCGGCGCACGCGCTGCACCGGCTCGCCGACACCCTGGCCCCGGCCGAGCCGCACGGGCGCGGGCACGTCGGTCAGCCGGTGCGCTGATGCGCACCCCGGGCGTGACGGGGGCGGACCGCGACGCCACGGTCCGCCCCTCACCCACGCGGCCGCGGCTCGGCGCGAGCGCGGCGACCTACCCTGGTGCGCATGACGTACCGGACGGGGGTCTCGTGGGCCGCGTGACGCTGCAGACGGTGGCCGACAAGGTCGGGGTCAGCCGGATGACGGTGTCGAACGCGTTCTCCCGGCCGGACCAGCTGTCGGAGGCGCTGCGGGCGCGCATCCTCGCGGCGGCCGCCGAGCTCGGCTACGTCGGCCCCGACCCCGCCGCGCGGGCGCTCGCCCGCCGCAGCGCGGGTGCCGTGGGCGTCGTGCTCACCGACTCCCTCGGCGAGGCGTTCCTCGACCCGGTGGCGGCCGCGTTCTTCGGCTCGCTCGCCGAGTCGCTCGCGCCGACGGGCCTGGCGGTCTCCCTCGTCCCGGCCGAGAACGTCGGCGGGCACGTGCCGGCGCGCGACCTCGCGCTGGACGGGGCCGTGGTCTACGCGTGCGCGGGTGACACCGAGGCGGTCGAGTGGCTGCGCAGGCGCCGCCTGCCGCTGGTGTTCGTCGACCAGGACCCCGTGCCCGGCTCCGCCGGCGTCCTGCTCGACGACCGCGCCGGCGGACGGGTCGCCGTGGAGCACCTGCTCGCGCTCGGGCACCGCGACGTCGCCGTCCTCACGATGAACAGCGACCGCACCGCACCCGGCTGGGCGGACGACCCGCGCCGTGGCGGCTCGAACCACGTCGCCCGTGAGCGCGCGGCCGGCGCCCTCGACGCGCTCGACGCGGCCGGTCTGCCGGGCCGCGTGTACGAGGTGGTCGACAACCACGACCACCTGATCGCCCCCGGGGTCGCCGACCTCGTCGCCGGGCCGCGGCGGCCCACGGGCGTCGTGTGCTTCTCCGACCTCATGGCCGCGCACCTCGTGCGCGCCGCGCAGGCGGCCGGGCTCACGGTCCCGGACGACCTCTCGGTCGTCGGCTTCGACGACAGCGTCCACGCGCACACCGTGCGGCCCGCCCTCACGACGGTCCGCCAGGACTTCGCGGCGAAGGGCCGGTTGGCGGCGTCCGCGCTGACGGAGGCGATCAGCCGGTCGCGCGCCGGTGCCGAGGACGCGGAGGAGCCGTACGAGCCGCCGCTCGCACGCATCCCGGTCGAGCTCGTCCTGCGCGACAGCACGGCGCCGCCCGCCGGTACGACCTCCTGACGGTCCGGCCAGGACGCGCTGCGGGTCCGGCGACGACGCGCCGACGGTCGGGCTAGGACGCGCGCGCCGTCGCCTCCGCCTCCAGCGCGATCCCGTCCGACCACGGCGCCATCACCCAGCTCAGCAGCACCGGCCGGGTGACCGCACCGAGCCGGACGACCGCGGAGCGCCCGTCCGGCGTCGACGCCTCCAGCACCCGGACACCGTCCCAGCGCGCCGCCGTCTCGGGGTGCGCGGCCACGTACTCCTCCACCGCGGCGCGCACGCCCGCGTCCGTGAGCGGGACGCCCGCCGGTCCGCGCGAGCCGCCGAAGTACCGGTCGTCGGAGACCGCGTCGGCGGCCGCGAGCGCGGCGAGGTCGGCCGTCGCGAGCAGCCGCTTGCGGTCCAGGTGCACACCGGTGGCCGAGACCGTGACCGTCACGAGCAGCAGCACGAGCACCGCCGTGCCGAGGGCCAGGACGGTGACCTGCCCGTCGTCGCCGCGGACGCCCGCACGTGCGCGGAGCCCGAGCCTGAGCCCCGCGGTGCGCCTCGCCGTGCCGCGGTCCGCGCGTACGGACCGCGCCGTCCCGGTCACCGCCCCACCACCCGGTACGCGTCCACGTCCGCCGTCCGCTCGACGCGCACGGGCACCTCGAGCGGCACGGCGTCCCGCACGAACGTGGGCACGAACGGCAGCGGCACGCGGATCTCGACGGCCGCCGTCACCTGCTCCCCCGGCTCGAGGCACCGGTCGACCGAGCAGGCGAGCACCAGGGCGTCGGCCGGGGCGTCGTCGAACCCCTGGTCACGCAGCGCCACACCCACGGCCGTGAGGGCCCGCCCCTCGGCGGCGGCCGCGTCGGGTGCGGCGACGTAGACGCGGGCGGCCTCCCGGGCCGCGCCCTCCGCCGCGAACGTCGCCGCCTGGACGCGCCCGAGCACGAGGACGAGGTACACGACCGGCACGAGCAGGACGAGCGCGACGCCGAGGAACTCGACCAGGGCGCTCCCCTCGTCCCGTCCCGCGCCGCGCCCCTGGCCGCCCGTGCCCCGCAGCCGGGCCCGCACCACCCGCAGCACGCCGCGGACCCGCACCCGTACGCGTCTCACGCCGCCTCCACGGGCGCGTGCCCGTCGACCTCGAGCGTCCCCGCCGGCCCGAGCAGCCCCACCAGCGGCAGCGGCGCCCGGACCGTGACGCGCACGAGCGGCAGCCCGTCGACCTCCACGACGCGCGCGGCCACGTCCTGCGCGTACGCCTCGGAGAGCGACGCCCGGAGCAGCACGACGGTGCGCGCCGCGCCGTCGTCCGCGTCGCGGCCGACGTGCGCCCCGTACCGGGCGCCCTCCGCGGCCGCGTCGATGCACGTGTTCCGCACGTGCTGCACGATCGCGAGCTGCAGCACCGACATCGCCAGCACCACGACGAGGCCACCGACGAGCACGAAGTCGACGACCGCGGACCCGTGGTCGCCGCGCCTCAGCCGGCGTTCGGCGAGACCGACCGGACCGCGTTCTCGAACAGCTCCGTGAGCGCGCTGCCCGCCACGACCCACAGCACGGACACGATGCCCGCCGTCATGAGCGTGATGAGCACCCAGCCCGGCACGTCCCCCCGGTCGCCCTGCGCCGCCACGGCGCACCACCGCTGCTGCAGCCGCACCGCGCAGGCGCGCACCCAGTCCGCCATCGTCCACTCCCGTCCTCTGCGGACGCCCCGACGGGCGTCCCCCGTGCACCGCGCGGGTCACAGGCCGACCCGCAGGACCACCACGCTGGGGAAGACGGCGAACAGGACGGTCACCGGGAGGATGAGGAAGACCACCGGGACCATCATGAGCACCTCCTTGCGCCCACCGGTCTGCATGAGGGCGCGCCGCCCCTCCTCGCGCACGTCCTGCGCCTGCGCGCGCAGCACGTCGGCGAGCGGCGACCCGCGCTCGACGGCGACGGCGACGCCCTCGGCGAAGCGGGCGAGCGCCGGCATGCCCGTCCGGTCCGCCAGCGCGTGCAGCGCGAGCGTGAGCGGGGCTCCCGCCCGCGCCTCCGCGAGCGTGCGCGCGAGCTCGTCGGTCAGCTCGCCGCGCGTCTGGCGCACCACGCGCTCGAGTGCACCGACGGCCCCCTCGCCCGCGCTGACGGCGAGGGCGAGCAGCTCGGTGACCGTCGGCATCTGCGAGAGCATCCGCTCCTCGCGCCGGCGCACCTGGCGCCCGAGCAGCCAGTCGGGCACGAGCGCGCCCGTCAGCCCGACGACCGCCACGAGCGCGAGCAGCGCCGGCAGCGCACCCCCGCGGCTCGCGGCCAGCACGAGCGCGAGCGCCAGCCCGACGGCGAGCCCGACGGCCGCCCCCACGACCTGCTGCGCGCGGAACTGCTCGACGGTCTCCCGCCGGCCAGCACGCTCGAGCCGCCCCCGCAGCTCGGCGGCGGGCGAGCCGACCCGCGCGAGCAGGCGCACCGCGTCGGCGAGGAACGGTGCGACCAGGCGCTCCAGCACGCCCCAGGGGCCGCGGGGCGCCGGCGCGCGCAGCAGCGCGGACGTCCCCCGCACCCGCAGGTAGGGCGCCAGCCGCTGGTCGAGGGTCGTGCGGCGCGAGCCCAGCGCCCACGCGACGAGCGCGGCGCCGGTGCCGCCGAGCAGCCCGATGAGCGCGCCGGCCACCGCGGGGCTCACCGCAGCACCCGCGGGTCGTCGGGCAGGCGCGCGACCCGCAGCATGAGCCGGTACGCGACGAGCGTCGCCACGGCGCCGGCGAGCAGGACCAGCGCACCCGCGGTGGAGTCGTAGGCCTGCAGCGCCTCGGGGCGCGTCGCGAGCATCGCGAGCACCGCCCAGGGCGCGGCGACGGCGAGCCGGGCCGCGTAGACGGTCCAGCTCTGGCGCGCCTCGATCTCGCCCCGGGTCCGCAGGTCGTCGCGCAGGAACGACGAGAGGGTGCGCAGCAGCCGACCCAGGTCGGTCCCGCCGACGTCCCGGGTGAGCCGCAGCGCCTCCACCACGCGGTCCGCGACGGGGTCCGCCAGCCGGTCCTTGAGGGCGTCGAGGCACTCGGCGAACCGGCCCGTCGCCCGGTAGTCCTCCGCGAACGCCCGGAAGGGCGCGCGCAGCTCGGCCGGTCCGCGGTCCCCTACCTGGGCCACCGCCTCGGGCAGCGACAACCCGGCTCGCACGCCCGACGCCAGGTGGTCCACGACGTCCGGCCACAGCGCCCGCGTGCGGGCGAGCCGTCGCCGCGCCCGGCCCCGCACGAGCGCCCACGGCGCGCCGGCGCCGAACCCGCCGAAGCACCCGGCGACGGCGGGGACGGGCACGAGCAGCAGCGCGACACCGGCGACGACGAGACCGACGACCGCGCTCACGGCGACGAAGCCCGCCGGGCTGACCCCCGTGACCTCCGCCTGCGTGAGGGTGTCGCGCACGCGCTGCGCCCAGCGGGCACCCGGCCCCTCCGGGCGGGGCACCACGGGCCAGAACGACCACCACACGGAGGCCAGGCCGGCCCCCAGCAGGAGCCCTGCGACGACACCCACCCGTCAGCCCTGCCGCAGGAGGGACACGACGTCGATCCCGGCGCGGGCGAAGCGCTCGACGTGCGGCGGGAAGCCGTCGGCCCGCACGAGGTGGCCGTCGCGGGTCGTGAACACGTCGGCGGTCTCGACGACCCCCGCCTCCACGCGGCCGGGCACCGCCACGACCTCGCGCGTGCGGCGCCGGCCCTGCCGGTCGAGCTCGAGGTGGACCACCAGGTCGACCACCGACGCGACGGTGGGCACCACGAACCGGTCGGAGATGTTCTCGCCCGCCAGCAGCGGGAGCGTGCACAGCTTCGTCAGGGCCTCGCGCGCGGAGCTGGCGTGGATCGTGCACATGGCGGGCACCCCGGCGTTGAGCGCGATGAGCAGGTCCAGGGCCTCGGCCTCGCGGACCTCGCCGACGAGGATCCGGTCGGGGCGCATGCGCAGCGCCTCCTTGACGAGCCGGCGCAGGCTGATCTCTCCCGTGCCCTCGAGGTTCGCCTGCCGGCACTGCATCGCCACCCAGTCGCGCAGCGCGGGACGCAGCTCGAAGACCTCCTCGCAGCTGACGACGCGCTCGCGCGGCGGGATCGCGCCCGCGAGCGCGTTGAGCATGGTCGTCTTGCCCGCCTGCGTCGCGCCCGAGACCAGCACGTTGAGCCCGGCGCGCACGGCGGCCTGGAGGAAGGCGGCGGCCGCCGGCGTGAGCGAGCCGAGGGCCACGACGTCGTCGAGGCTCGTCGCCCGGACGACGTACTTGCGGATGTTCACCGACCAGTGCCGCCGGGTGACGTCCGGGATCACGGCGTGCAGCCGCTCCCCGCCGGCCAGCGACGCGTCGACGAACGGGGAGGACAGGTCCAGGCGCCGCCCGGACACCTTGAGCATCTGCTCCACGAGGTCGCGCACCTGCGCCTCGGTGAGGATCGTCGTGGTCAGCTCCGGCTCCCCGCGGCGGGCGACGAACACCTGCGTCGGGCTGTTGATCCAGATCTCCTCGACCTCGTCGTCGAGGTAGCGCTGCAGCGGACCGAGGCCGGCGACCGCGTCGACCACGGCCTTGTGCACGGCGGCGGCGTCGGCGAGCGGCGGCACCGCGCCGAGCAGCGACCGCTCGTCGTAGTCCGCGATCGCCGCCTGCACCAGGGCGTGCACGCCGGCGCGGTCCCGCACGGGGTCGACGCCGCGCCGGCGGATCAGCTCGCGCACCTCGCCCTCGAGGATCGCCACGCCGTCCATGCCCACCCCCGCTCCGCGATGTCGGATTCGTCCCGTTCGGGGCGTCACGGTAGGGCACCTCGGCCGCCGGTCGCAGCCCCCGTCCACAGACGTCCGCTCGCGTCGCCGGGCCAGGACGCGCTCCCCGCCGGGTGACGAGCACCACTCGGACGGGTCGCCCGGCGGCCCCGACGCCGCTACGGTGGCGCCCCACGACGGTGTGACACGGCGCACGTGCAGGGGGAATGCGGATGGCCACGCCACGCGGTCCGTACAGGACCGGTGACGAGACGGGACCAACGGCGACGCCGTCGTTGTGGGAGCGCTACCAGCAACGCCGGTCCGCGGCGGCACAGCTCCGCGCGCTCCTCCCCTACGCCGGCCTGCCCCTCGTCGCCGGCACGCTGGCGGTGCACGCCGTCGCGGGGGCAGCACCCGTCGTGTTCCTCGTCGCCACGGGGCGTGCGCTGGGCGACCTCGCGAACGAGGGAGCGGCACGCTGGCTCGCCGTCGCCGTGGCCGCCTTCCTCCTCCAGCAGGCGCTCGCGCCCGTGCAGCTGCTGCTGTCGCGCACGGTCGCACGCCGCGTCGACGCGGCGTGCATCGAGCGCCTCACCACGTTCGCCCTGCACGAGGCGGAGCTGAGCGGCCTGGAGCGGCCCGACGTCGCGGACCGCCTCGCGCAGGCCGACGAGGCGTTCGAGCAGTGGACCCTCACCCCCGGCGCGGCCGTCGAGGGGGCGCTCGCGCTGACCGCCCGCTACACCCAGCTCGTCGGCGCCGTGGTCCTGCTCGGCGTCGTCGCGGGTCCCGGCGCGGCGCTCGCCGGCGCGCTCGTCGCCCTCGTCGCGCGGCTGGGCCACGCCGAGGCGTTCCGGCGGTGGGGCGGGCTCGTCCGACGGTTCGCACCGCTGCGGCGTCGCGTCACCTACGTGCGGGAGCTGGCGACCGGCACGCGCGCCGCGAAGGAGATCCGGACCCTGGGCCTGCTCGACTGGCTCGACGAGCGGTACGTGGCGGAGAACAGGGTCGTGCTGGACGCGCTGTGGACGTGGCGCAGGCGCGTGTACGGGCGTCCGTTCCTCGGCTACCTCGTGATCGCGCTCGTCGGCTCCGCCGTCGCCCTCCTCCTCGTCGCGCGCAGCGGTGCCGGCGCGGACGTGGCGAGCACCAGCATGGCGGTGCAGGCCGTGCTCGTGTGCGGACGCTTCGGCGTCGTCTTCCCGGAGTCGGACGTCAAGCTCGTCTACGGGCGCAGCGCGTGGACGGCGCTCCTCGAGCTCGAGGAGATCGCTCGGCGCTCCGGCGCGGTCGCCCCGGGTGCCTCCGCCGCGCCGGGGCGGCCACCGCAGGAGCGGCGCGCCCACGCGGAGCAGCCGCGGCGCCGGGAGCCGCTGAGCGACGAGGACCGCCACGACGCGGCCCGCGCCCACGGCGTCTTCCGCGTCGAGGACCGCGTCGCCGCGCCGGTGGACGCGGTCGTCCCCCGGCGCGCCGTGCGGCTCGAGGGGTGCGCTTCGGGTACCGACCCGACCGGCCGGTGCTCGACGGGCTCGACCTGGAGCTGCCGGTGGGCTCGTCGACGGCGCTCATCGGCGTCAACGGCGCGGGGAAGACGACGCTCGTCAAGGTGCTCACCGGCACCTACGTGCCCGACGAGGGGCGGGTCACCGTCGACGGCACCGACCTGCGCACCCTCGACCGCGACGCCTGGCAGGCCGCCTTCGCCGTCACCTTCCAGGAGTTCCTCCGCTACCCCGTCCCCCTGCGTGAGAACGTCGCGATGGGGGCCGTCGCCCACCGGGACGACGACGCCGGGCTGCGCGACTGCCTGCGCCGGGTCGGCCTCGGCGCGCTCCTCGACGAGCTGCCGCAGGGGCTGGACACGCCGCTCACGCGCGCGGTGCCCGGCGGGCGCGACCTGTCGGGCGGGCAGTGGCAGCGCCTGGCCCTGGCGCGGGCGCTGTTCGCCGTCCGGCACGGCGCGTCCGTCCTCGTCCTGGACGAGCCGACCTCCCAGCTCGACGCCCGCGGCGAGGCGGAGTTCTACGACGGGTTCCTCGAGCTCACGCGCGGCGTCACGAGCCTGGTCATCTCGCACCGCTTCGCGACCCTGCGCCGCGCCGACCGGATCGTCGTGCTCGACGGCGGACGCGTGGTGGAGTCCGGCACGCACGACGAGCTCGTGGAGCTCGACGGCCGCTACGGGCGCATGTTCGAGGTCCAGGCCCGCCGGTTCCGGGCCGCCGCGGGAGGGGCGCCGCGATGAGGGACGTGCTGCGGTGCCTCGGCCGCCTGCTCGCCCTCGGGTGGGCTCTCGACCGCCGCCGGTTCGCCACCGGCGCCGGGCTGCTCCTGCTGGGCGCGGTCGCGACCCCGGTCGTCGCCGTGGGCGTCGGCCGCCTGGTCGACGACGTCGTGGCGGGCGCCCCGGACCGCGCCGCCGTGTGGGCCCTCGTCGTGGCGGCCGCACTGGCCGGCGAGCTCATGCTCGGCCACTTCGCGCACCTGTCGTACTTCGAGCTCGCCGAGCTCACCGAGGAGCGCCTCAACCGCGACCTGCTGCGGCTGGTGAACGGTCACCCGCGTCTGGACACGAGCGACGACCCCGCCTTCGCCGACCGTGCGGACCTGCTCCGCCAGGACGTCATGCAGATGCGCGGCGCGATGCAGTCCGGCCTCCAGCTCGGCGCCACGTCCGTGCAGCTGCTCCTGACCGCGGTCGTGCTCGCCACCGTGTCACCCGCGCTGCTCCTGCTCGCCGCGGCGGCGGCCCTGCCCGTCCTCGCCGGCCGCCGCGCCGAGGAGACGCTGCAGCGCGCCCGGGAGGACCAGGCCCCCACGACGCGCGCCGTCCGCGCGCTGCGCCGGCTCGCGACGAGCCCGACGTCGCAGGCGGAGGTCCGCCTCAGCGGGGCTGCGGACTTCGTCGTCGCCCGGCAGCGCGCGCTGCTGACGACGTACTCGACCGCCATGCGGCGTGCCGACGTCCGGTACGCGGCGCTGCGGACCGCGGGGCAGCTCACCTTCGGCCTGGCGTACGCGGCCGCCGTGGTGTGGGTCTTCGTGCTGGCGCGCCGCGGGCAGGCGAGCGCGGGCGACGTCGTGCTGACCATCACCCTCGCCACGCAGCTCAGCCTCCAGATGGCCGCCGGCCTGGAGCAGCTCGGCACGGTGCACCGCGCCGCCGCCGGTCTGCGGCGCTTCGACGCCCTCGCACGCGAGGTCGACGACGCGGACGTCGCCACGGGCCCGGCGCCCGCACCGCTGCACCCCGGGGACGGTGTGCGCCTCGAGCAGGTCACGTTCCGCTACCCGGGGGCTGCGGCACCGGTGCTGCACGGGGTCGACCTGCACCTGCCCGCGGGATCGTCCGTGGCGCTCGTCGGCGAGAACGGCGCAGGCAAGACCACGCTGCTCAAGCTGCTGGTCGGTCTGTACCGCCCCACGTCGGGACGCGTGCTCGTCGACGGGGTCGACCTCGCGCACACCCCGCCGGCCGACTGGTTCGCCCGGACCGCGGCGCTCCACCAGGACGCGGCCCGCGTGGAGCTCTCGCTGCAGCACAGCGTGGGCGTCGGCCTGCTCGAGCGCGTCGACGACGAGGACGCGGTCCGGGACGCGCTGGCCCGCGCACGGTCGCCCCTGCGGGACGCCCTGCGCACCGACGAGCTCGTGGGGCTGGGGTACGGCGACGGCCGGGACCTGTCCGGCGGCCAGTGGCAGGACCTCGGCTTCGCGCGCGCTCTCATGCGCAGCGACGCCCGGCTGCTCGTGCTGGACGAGCCGGCGTCCGCGCTCGACGCGCTGGCCGAGCAGCGCCTCGTCGACGCCTACCAGGCCACGGCGGCCGAGCTCGCGGCACGGGCGGGCGGCGTCACCGTCTTCGTCACCCACCGGCTGTCGACGGTCCGGCTCGCCGACCGGATCGTCGTCCTGGCCGACGGCCGCGTCGCGGAGCAGGGCGGGCACGCGGAGCTCCTGGCCCGCGGGGGCCGGTACGCCGAGCTCTGGGCGACGCAGGCGCGCGCGTACAGCCACGACGGCCCCGGTGCGGGTGCGGGCGGCTCGGGGGAACGCGCCCCGTGAATCGCCGAAGAATGCGCGGACGTCCCCGGTCGACCGTCGCCCGGCATTTCTCCGAAAATCGTTCCGGACGGGGGCCCGGCAGCGCGCGAGAAAGGGGGCACGAATGACACAGCCGCGCGTCAGCGTCTCTGTCATGGCACATCCGCGCCGCGCTGGGCCCGCACATTCTCTCACCCGTTCGTGTGATGGCATGCCGGTGCGCGTGGTGCTCGACCCGGACCCGGACGGCCCACCGAGCACCGTCCGGACCGCCCGGCGTGCGTGGCGTCCCTGGCACGCCTCCGCGACCCACCACCTCCTGCTCCAGGACGACGTCACACTGCCGCCGGACTTCGGCCGGCACGTGACGGCAGCCGTGGCGGCCCGCCCGGACGCGGCCCTCAGCTTCTTCAGCGAGTGGGGGTCGTTCACGTCGCACGCGCTGCGGGTCGGCGCCTACGCGGGCTACCCGTGGGTCCGCCAGCCCGACACCTACCTCGCGACCCAGGCGCTCGTCCTCCCGGTCGGGCACGCGGACGCACTCGCGCACCTGCTCGCCGGTGCCGACCTCGACGAGCCCGACGACCACGCGGTGCACCGGTACGTCACCGGAGCCGGGATCGAGCACCTCGTGAGCAGCCCGAACCTCGTCCAGCACGACGACCGGCCGAGCGTCGTCGGCAACGGCGCGATGGGCGCCCGGCGCGCCACCGTGCCGCTGGCGGCGTCCGCGCCGCCGAGCGCCACGTGGTGGCGCGGTGACGCCCTGACGTCCCTCCGCCGCGTGCCGAGCGTCTTCTGGCGTCACGCCACCCCGTCGTCGTACGAGCAGGGGCCCGGACCGGCGGCACCCTGGGTCGTCGCGCCGACGCAGCGGACGTTCGGCGACGCGCACGAGGACGTCGTGGCGCGCGTGCACGCGATGCTGCGGTCGGCGCTGCGCGCACCGGTCGACGGGCCCGTCGGCGCCGTGCTGCCGGACGTGGCCGTGACGACCGCAGCGCAGCTCGCGGTCGCCCGGGCGTTGCGGGCAGGCCGCCGCGGAGCCGGCGCGGCGCCGGCCGACGCCGCGACCGCCGACGCCGCCGCGGCGGCTGCCGCACGGACGGTCGCGCCCGGCGGGCTGCGCACGCTCGACCCGCAGGGCGCCGTCGACTGGGCACGGATCGGCGAAGCAATGGTGCGCGTCGCCGCACGCGTGGAGGACGAGCTGCTGCCGTCGCTCGACCTCTGCGAGCTGGCTCAGACCCACACGTGGGCGGCCGGGTCCGTCCGCGGCTGAGCCCGCGCCTCGCCCTCGGGCACGACCCAGTGGTCGTGCCCGAGGGCCGGCGCCGGCACGGCGCGCGGCGTCGGCTGCCCCGTCACCAGTGCCCGCGTCAGGTACGGACGCACCGCCGGGACGGGCTCGGCGCCGTCCGGGGGTGCGCCCGGACCCGCGGGCACCACGCGCCACGCCAGCGGGTCGGCGAGGAACCGGCGGGTGTCGTCGGCCGTGCGCGGGTGGGCCAGCAGCGCGGCCACCAGCTCGGCGTCGGTCATCGCGCCGACCCGGGCGACCGCGTCGGCTCCCCCGTCGCCGACCCAGCGCCGCACGAGGTGACGCACCACGCCGACGGCGAGGACGTTGAGCTCCGACCGGTGGTACGCCACCTCCGCCTCGACCAGCCCGTCGAGCACGCTCGCGGTCGCGGCGCTCGTGCGCACCGCACCGTCGTCGACGGTCAGGTCGCCGAGCAGGTCGGCGGGCGCGGGCATCGCGCGGCCGTGCGCGTGCGCGCTGCGGACGTAGGAGTCGAGGTGGTCGAGGGTCATCAGGCCCGGACGCGGGGCCAGCACCGACGGGCGCTCCCCCGCGACGGTCGCCAGGACCGCCTCGGCGTCCAGGCCGTGGTCGGCCAGGACGGCGCCCAGTCCGCGGACCCGCCGCGCGCCCGTGCGGTGGTGGTCGATCCCGCCGATCCCCTCCAGGGTGTGGCTGAGCGGGGCGTGCCCCACGTCGTGCAGCAGCGCGGCAACCCGGGTCGTGGCGTCGTCCGCCGCGAGGTGCGCGACGAGTCCCAGCACCCCGAGGGAGTGCTCGAGCCTCGAGTACGTCTGCGTCGTCACGGTCGCGACCGCGCCGGCGTGCGCCACGAGGCCGAGCCGACGCACGGGCCACGTCCGCAGCAGCGCGGCCTCCACCGGTCGCAGCGCGGTCCTCGTGCGCCAGACGGGGTCGACGTGCACACCGCCGAGGCCCACGGTGTCCGCCACGCCGGGCACCGGTCGCGGCGTGACGTCGTCGTGCGCCCCGGTCACGGTGCGTCCGCGTCGGGAGGGAGGAGCCGGAGCGCGATGCGGTTGCCGTTCGGGGCGCGCACGAAGGGCTCGCTCCCGGGGCGCCACGACAGCGCCCGCACGGCACGGTCGACGGCCTCCAGGTCGTCGAGGCCGTCGAGCTCCTGCATGCCGTCCAGGGCGTTGCGGGCGTACAGCACGGAGCGCGTGCGCTCGTACCCGGGCCAGGAGGACTGCGGGACGGGCGTCGTGCGCCCTGCCACCGCGTCGGGGAACGCCGAGCGGAACAGCGCGTAGGCCTCGTCGAGCAGCAGCGGCAGGAGGTCGGCGACGGTGCGGTCGTCGGGGAGCGGGAAGTCCCGGCGCGCCAGCACGTCACCCGTGTCGATGCCCTCGTCCATGACGTGCAGGGTGACGCCGAACTCCCGCTCGCCGCGCAGCACCGCGAACGAGAGCGACGTCAGCGCGCCGCGGTACCAGGGCAGCGGCGCCAGGTGCAGGTTCATGGCGCCGCGGCCGAACAGGGCGAGGACCCGTGCCGGCAGGATGCGCGGGTACCCCACCGCCACCGCCGCCGCGTCCACGGGCTCCACCAGGTCGTCGATCTCGCGCACCGGTACGCCCGCGTCGGCGGCGGCCCGCACGAGGTCGGCGTCCGGCGGCGCGCCGGCGCCCGCGGGCGGCACGAGGACGGCCTCGAGCCGGGCGCAGCCCGACGTGTGCACGAAGGCGACGCAGCGCGCCGTCAGGGCCGTCACGCCGAGCACGTACAGCGGCGGCGGGCCCGGCGCGGGCCGGGGCGCCGCCCCGGACGCGGACCCGCCCGCGTCGGCGGTGCCGTGGGAGCTCATCGACCGTGGCTCGCCGCGTCACGAGGAGCGGGGCCGACGACGGCGGCCTCGCGCTCCCTCTCGTCCGCTGCGGGACCGGACGCGAGCGCGTCCAGCTCCCGGTCGACCTTCGCGAAGGCCTCGACGTACTGGTCCACCACGCCCCGGTCGTCCGGCCAGCGGTAGAACGTCGGCAGCGACAGGGCGTTCTCCTCGAGGAAGGTGCCGTGCGGGAACCGGTCGCGCAGCTCCGCGTCCGCAGGGGGCGCCGGCACGTCCCCGGTGCGGGTGCGCCACGGCGCGTCGTCGTCCGCGAACAGCGGCAGCCGCGCGAGCAGACGCCCCGACGGGGCGTCCACCTCGACCCCCTCGGCGCGCAGCGCCGCGACGACCTGCGACCGCCCGACCCGCACCGCCGCAGGCGTCAGGTACGGCTTGTACCCGTACCAGGCGCCCATGTCGCCCGGGTCCGGCACCTCCACGGGCACCACGGTGGCCGACTCCCGGAGCGCGTCGTTGAGGTACGCCAGCGCGGCCTGCCGCTGCCGCGCCAGGGCCTCGAAACGCGCCAGCGAGCCGAGCGCGACGATCGCGTTGAACGGTGACATCCGCAGCTTCAGGCCGTGCCCGGACTCCCAGAACGCCCGCAGGCTCGGGTGCCGGACGTCGGCCTTCGCACGGTCCCGGTAGTGCCCGGCGAGCACGGCCCGGTCGGCGAGCTCGTCGTCGTCCGTCACGAGGACGCCCCCCTCGCCCGCGTACACCGCCTTGTTCGCCTGCAGCGAGAAGATCGCCACGTCCCCGAGGGTCCCGACCGGGCGGCCGCCGTACCTGCTGCCGTGCGCGTGCGACCCGTCCTCGATGACGGCGACGCCGTGCTGCCGCGCGATCGCGAGGATCTCGTCCATCGCCGCGGCACGACCCCACTGGTGCACGACCACGACGGCCCGCGTGCGCGGCGTGATCGTCGCGCGCAGCGCCTCGGGCGAGAGGCACCGCGACCCCAGCTCGACGTCCGCGAACCGGACGGCGGCGCCCAGGGCGCGTGCCGGGCTCACCGCGGCGTGGTACGTGAGCACCGGGGCGACCACCTCGTCGCCCGGTCCGACGCCGACGGCCATCATCGCGGCCAGCATGGCGGACGTGCCGGAGTTGAACGCGACGCTGTGCCGCCTGCCGGGCGTGAGGGCGTCGCGGAACGCGCGCTCGAGCTCGCCGATCGGCCCGGCGTTGCCCCGGATCCCGATGTCGGTGAGGCGCTGGTCGGCGAGGCGACGCAGCTCGTCCGGCGAGGGCGGAGGCGGCCAGGGCTCGTGCGGGTGCGGCGTGGTGACGGCGGGTGCACCGCCGTGCAGGGCGAGCCGGGTCATCGGGTCGTCGTCTCCTCGGGCGCGTCGGGTCGGTGGTGCTCGGAACGGGCCGCGCCGCGCAGGCCGGTGGGTCCGGCGTGCGCGGCGGCCCGGTAGATCTCCTCGCAGCTGCGCACCACCGCGAGGTGGTGCCGCAGGTGCTCGGCCGCGCGCTCGGGGCGGGCCGCGAGGTCGAGGTACGCGCTCAGGACGACCGCAGGCGAGTCGGTGCACCGCGCCGGGCCCTGGTAGCGGTCGAGGAGCGTGCCGTCCGCGGCGTGCACGTCGACGCGGGCGCCGCGGACGTCGACGGACGCGACCCCACGGGTGCCGTGGACCTCCAGCACCTCGCGCTTCTCGCGCGCGTGCCGGGCGACGAACAGGTGGCCGCCGACGGCGCCGTCGAGGAACTCGAGCGACGCGGACACGAGGTCCTCGAGGTCCTCCGAGCGCGACTCGGCGTACCGGAAGTGCTTGCTGGCGCCCAGCACGCGCGGCGTGCCGAACACCTGGGTGAGGACGTCGAGCGCGTGGTAGCCCATGTCGAGCAGCACGCCGCCCCGCGCCTGCGACCACTCGGAGCGCCAGCCCCGGGTCGGTGCGTCGAACGCCATGCTGTACGACCACTCGGCCCAGTAGGGCTCCTCGATGAGCTCGAGCGCCCGCTGGAGGTACCGGAACTCGGGGCGCGTGGGCCGCTGCGTGAGCGTGACGATGCTCCGACCGCTCGCCGTGGCGATGTCGAGCAGGCGGGCCGCCGACGCGACGTCGGGCACGAGCGGCTTCTCGACGAGCACGTGCGAGCCCGCGTCGACCAGTCGCGCGATGGTCTCGTAGTGCTGGCCGTGCGGCACGGTGACGAGCGCGACGTCGGGCACGTGGTCCGCGAGCAGGGCGTCGATGCTGCGGAAGGTCCGCGGCGCGTGCCGGCGCAAGCGCGGCGGCTCCCCCTCCACGGGGTCGACGAGCCCGGTGAGGCGCACGCCGGTGAGGGTGTCGGCGGCGCACACGTACTCGGAGCCCTGGTGCCCCCGGTAGCCCACGCACGCGAGCGTGACGGGCCGGGCGCGGACCCGTGCGCCCGGTCCCCGCGCCGTGCTCGACGTCGTGCCGGTGATCGTGGTCGAGAGCATGCCCCTGCCGCCTCTCGCCGCCCGCCGACCTGCTGACGGGCGATGCTTATTACTCCGGTGTAATGTGCCGCTGACGAGTCCTGGAGGCTAGCATCATGACAATTGGGCAGCGACCCGAGAACGTCTTGTTCGCCCCGTGGGGAAACGGCGTCGGGCACCTCGTACGAATGGCCGTGCTGGCCTCGCACGCCGAGGCCGCGGGTGCGCGTGCGTGCGTTCTGGTGATGGACGACGAGCAGGAGGAGCTCGTCCGCACGCGGGGGCTGCGCACGATGCGCTACGCGGACTGGTACGCCGCCCTCGACCCGTGGCTCGTGTGGTCGGACCCCGGGTACTGGCTGAGCGCCATCGGTCACGACCGCGTCGCGCTGCGCGAGGCGGAGGCCGACCTCGTGGTGGTCGACAGCCGTCTCAGCATGACCGTGGCCGCCGGCATGGAGGGCAGGCGCGCCACCGCGGTGGTCCAGGACATGGACTTCCCGGGGTACGTCTACCCCGGCCGCGCGCGCCGCGAGGAGCTGTGGGACGACGTCGGCGTCGCGCTCACGACCGCGCTGCGCGAGCACGGGCTCACGTGGGCGCACGACGACCCGCGCGAGGTGGTCGTCGACGCGGGGGTCGTCGTCCCCGGCACGCCCGAGTCCGACGACGTGCCCGAGCCGTTCCGGCACCACGTGACGTTCGTCGGTCCGCTCACGGGGTTCTCCGGTGCCGGGTCGGCGGCGCAGGCGCCGGCGCCGGACGCCCTGCTGTTCTACAAGACCCTCTCCTCCCGCAGCGACCTCGCGGCGTTCCGCGCGGCGTTCGCCGACCTGCTCCCGCGCGTGCACGTCGCCACCGGTTCGCGCGCCGAGGCCCGCGCGCTCGCCGCCGCGCCGGAGCTGCAGGGGGCGCACGTCGCCGAGAGCTGGGACGTCACGGGGACGCGAGGCCCGCTCCCCGCCGCCGCGGTGGTGCACGGCGGGCACGGCACCCTGCTGCACATGGCGCAGGCCGGTGTGCCCTGCCTCGTGGTGCCCGACCTGAGCCCGGAGCGGTACGCGAACGCGCACAAGGCGGCGCGCCTCGGCTCCATGCGCGCCGTCCTGGACGGCATCGACGTGTCCCGGCTGACATGGCAGGCGCAGACGTCGTCCGCCGGAGCCGCCGACGTCGTCGCGGTGCGGCGCTCGCTGGACGCCCTGCTGGCCGACCCCTCGGTGCGGGAGCGCGCCCACGCACTGGCTGCCGAGTACGCGCAGTACACCCCGCGGCGCGCATGGTCCCGCGTGCGCGACGTCGCGCGGGTGCCGTCCGCGGCGTCCCGGCCGTCGGACCCGCTCCCCACCGGGGCGGTGCGGTGAGCGGCGCCGTCACGCACGTCGCCGCCCTCGTCGTGCTCGACGGTGCGCTGCTCCTGCAGCGGCGCGCCGCGACGCGGACGTTCCTCCCCGGGGCCTGGGACGTCGTGGGTGGCGCGGTCGAGGCCGGCGAGTCGCTCGAGGACGCCGTCCGGCGCGAGGTGCTCGAGGAGACGGGGCTCGTCGCCACCGAGGTGGGCCCGTGGGTGAGCGACGTCCGCTTCGAGGACGGCGACGGGCGGGCCTGCCGCGAGCTCGGCGCCATCACGCGGGTCGGGCCGGGCGTACCGCGCGCCGAGCCGGGCAAGGCGGACGCGGTGGCGCTGGTGACGGCGCTCGACGCGTTCGTCGAGGACAACCGTCGGCGGGGCCACGGGGACGTCCTCGTCCGGAGTGCCGGCGCCGCGCTCGCGTGGCTCGGCGCGCGGCAGGAGCAGCGCCCCCCGCTACGGTGAACCCGTGACCAGTCCCTACCCCACCGGCGACCAGCACGAGCTGCGGCTCGGCGACCAGGTCGCCGTCATCACGTCCGTCGGCGCGAGCATCCGCGAGTACCGCGTGGGTGACCGCGACGTCGTCCTGCCGTTCGCCGCCGAGTCCCTCGCCCCGGCCTTCTCCGGCGCGGTGCTGGCCCCGTGGCCCAACCGCGTCCGCGACGGCGTCTACGGCTACCGCGGGAAGACCTACCAGCTGCACCTGAGCGAGCCGCCGCGCGGCGTGGCGATCCACGGCCTCGTGGCGTGGGCGCGGTTCGACGCGGTCGAGCAGTCGGCCGAGGCGCTCACGCTGCGCCACGACCTCGTGCCGACCCCGGGCTACCCGTGGCCCGTGCGCGTCGAGGTGACGTACCGGCTCACCGAGCGCGGGCTCGACGTCACCACGGTCGCCACGAACCTCGGCGAGGACGTCGCGCCGTACGGCGTCGGCTTCCACCCGTGGCTCTCCCCCGGCCCCGGCACCGTCGACGAGTGCACGCTCCAGGTCGACGCGGCGCGGCACGTCACGGTGGACAACCGCCTCCTGCCCACGGGCAGCGAGGCGGTCGCCGGCGTCTTCGACCTGCGCGAGCCGAAGCCGCTGGCGGGTGTCGTGCTGGACGACGCCTGGCTCGAGCCGATCCGCGACGCCGACGGCCTGTCGTGGATCCGCCTCACCGGCGCCGACGGCCGCACGGTCGCGATGTGGGCCGACGAGACCCTCCCCGCCTGGCAGGTGTGCACGGGCGACGGCCTGGAGGGCATCGAGCGCGGCGGCGTCGCCGCCGAGCCGATGTCCTGCATCGCCGACGCGTTCCGCACGTGCGACCTGCTCGTCGAGCTCGAGCCCGGCACGGCGCACGAGGCCCGCTGGGGCGTCGGGCTCGTCTGACCCGACCCGGACGGACCGAGGGCCGGCGGTGCACCTGCACCGCCGGCCCTCGTCACGTCCGTCCCCGTCGGGGGGCGCAGGCGTCAGCCGTAGAACTCGCCGTCGGCCTTGACGCCCTTGATGTACTCCCAGTGCCACGGCTCGTACGGGCCGGAGCCGCCGCGCTTCGCCCACGTGGGGTTCTCCCACCCGTACACGGGCGCGTTCTCGTTCATCCACGCGAACCGGGTGCTGTTGTTCTGCAGACCGCACAGGTCGACCGCCAGGCCCCAGCCGTGGTTGCTCTTGCCGGGCGTCGCCGCGAGGCCGCCCTTCTGCGCCTTGACGGCCCGCTGCTCCGCGAGCGTGCGGTAGCCGTCGGTGAGGCAGATGTCGGTGCCGAAGCGGGCGACGTACGCCTGGTTGAGGTCCGCGAGCGCGACGGCCGCGTCGGCGCGGATCTGCGTCACGCCGTCCCACAGGGTGCACAGGTCCTCGGTGGACAGCTGGCCGTTCGCCCCCGTGGGGCGGGCCGTGCCGTCGCAGCCGGGCAGCGACGAGCGCTCGGCCGCGCGCGAGACGTCCAGCTGCGAGCGCAGTCGCACCGAGCCGTCGGCCGACATGAGCGAGGACGGCGGCAGGTCCGACAGCGGCAGCGCGGTGAGCGCGCTGACGGTGGTCGGGTAGTCCGGGTCGGCGGTGGGCCCGATGACGATCTCGCCCTCGGCGACGCTCTGCGACACCGGGACGACCACGGTCACGCCGACGAGCGCGGCGAGGACCCCGAGGCGGCCGACCACCGTCGTGGACCGGCGGCGGGCGGGCGACGCGTCGCCGTGCGCGGCCACCGGGAGGGCGTCGACCGGCGCCTGCGCGGCCGGCACCTCGACGCGGCGCGAACGGCTGCGGGAGGCCTCCTGCTCACGGAGGGAACGGCGGGTCCGGGTCGTCGGCTCCGCTGCGTGCGACCCCACGACACCTCCGTCCGTCCCCACCGTTCACCTGCACCTGGCTGTGCGGTCACGGAACCATAACGGCCCGTCGGCACGGCGTCCAAGGCCCCGATCCGGGGGCATGCCGACCCAGAACCGGACACAGCGGACGACACGCCGGACGACACGCCGGGCCCCACGGACGAAGGTCACACGCCCGGGTGCCGGCACCGCCCGCGGGTCGGGCGCGGTGCCGGCACCCCGCGTCAGTGCAGCTGCCCGCGCTGCATCGCGTCGCGCACCTCGCCGACGAGCTCCTCGAGGATGTCCTCGAGGAAGACCACGCCGACGGCCCGCCCGTCCGCGTCCACGCGCGCCAGGTGCGACCCCGAGCGCTGCATGGCGGCGAGCGCGGTCTCCACCTCGTCGTCCGGGGCGACGACGGCGAGGGTGCGCACCCGCCACGTCGGCACCGGCAGGGTGCGCGAGACGTCGTCCGCGTAGAGCACGTCCTTGATGTGCAGGTAGCCCGTGGGCGTCCCCGCGGCGTCCGCGACGGGGAACCGGCTGAAGCCGGTCCGGGCGACGAGGTGCTCGATGTCGTCGGGCGTGCTGCCCTCGGTCACCGTCACGAGCTCGTCGACCGGCACCATCACCTCGGCGGCGGTGCGGTCGGAGAACTCGATGGCACCGGCCAGCAGGCCCTGCTCGTCGGCCAGCAGCCCCTCGGCCTGGGACCGCTCGACGATGTGCTGCACCTCCTCCGCGGTGAACGCGGAGGACACCTCGTCCTGCGGCTCGACGCGGAAGGCCCGCAGCACGTGGTTCGCCAGCCAGTTCAGCGTCGAGATCACCGGGCGCAGCACGCGGGCGACCCACACGAGCGCAGGGCCGAACACCAGCACGGCGCGGTCGGGGCCCGCCACGGCCAGGTTCTTCGGCACCATCTCGCCGAGCACCACGTGCAGGTAGACGACGACGAGCAGCGCGATGACGAACGCGATCGGGTGTGTGAGCGCGTCCGGCACGCCGAGGGCGTGCAGGGGGTCCTCGATGAGGTGCGCGATCGCGGGCTCGGCGACGAGGCCGAGGCTCGTGGAGCACACGGTGATGCCGAGCTGCGCGGCCGCGAGCATGAGGGACACGTGCTCCATGGCCCACAGCACGGTGACGGCGCGCTTGTCCCCCGCCTCGGCGAGCGGCTCGACCGACGAGCGCCGCGCCGACATGAGCGCGAACTCGGCACCGACGAAGAACGCGTTGGCCGCGAGCAGCACGACCGCGAGCAGGAGCGCCAGGGTGCTGTCCATCAGGCCCCCGCCTCCTCGGTCGCGACGGCCTCGACGCGCACGCGCTCCACGCGCCGCCCGTCCATCCGCTCGACGTGCAGCCGCACGACGCCCTCCACGACCTCGTCCCCCTCCACCGGGATGCGACCCAGCCGGGCCATGAGCAGGCCGCCGAGCGTCTCGTACGGGCCCTCGTCGGGCACGCGCAGCCCGGTCGCCTCGTGCAGCTCGTCCGGGCGCAGCACGCCCGGCAGCACCCACGCGCCGTCGGCGCGGCGCGCGAGCGTGCTGCGGGTGCGGTCGTGCTCGTCCGCGACCTCGCCGACGAGCTCCTCGACGACGTCCTCGAGCGTCACGACGCCCGACGTGCCGCCGTACTCGTCGACGACCACCGCCATCTGCAGGCCCTGGGCGCGCAGCTCGACGAGCAGCGGGCCGAGGCCCACGGTCTCGGGCACGCGCGGCGCCTCGACCATGAGCGCCGCCGCCGGCACCTCGGCGCGGCGGTCGTGCGGCACGGCCATCGCCTTGCGCAGGTGCACGAGACCGACGACGTCGTCCGCGGAGTCGCCGATGACGGGGAAGCGCGAGTGGCCCGTCTGCCGCGCCAAGGCCATGACGTCGGCCGCCGTGTCGTCGTCCCGGCGGACCGCGACCATGCGGGTGCGGTCGGTCATGACGTCGACCGCCGTCAGGCGCGAGAAGTCGATGGAGTTGGTGAGCAGGGTCGCGGTCGACGCGTCGAGCGTCCCCTGCTCCGCCGAGCGACGCACGAGGGAGGCCAGCTCGGCGGGCGACCGCGCCCCCGACAGCTCCTCGCGCGGCTCGACGCCGACCCGGCGCAGCAGCGCGTTGGCCGTCCCGTTCGTCAGGGCGATGACGGCGCGCAGCGCGGTCGTGAACCCGACCTGCAGCGGCGCGACGAGGCGGGCGGTGCCGAGCGGGCTCGCGATGGCGAAGTTCTTCGGCACCAGCTCGCCGAACAGCATGGAGAACCCGTTGACGAGGAGGATCGCGAGCGCACCCGCGACGGCTCCCGCGACGGCGCGGTCGAGGCCCGAGGACTCGAGCGGCGCCCCCAGCAGGCGCACGACCGCCGGCTGCGTCGTGTAGCCCAGCAGGACGGTGGTGAGCGTGATGCCGACCTGCGCACCGGACAGCTGGGTCGACAGGCGTCGCAGCGCCCGCACGACCGCGCGGCCCCGCGCGTCGTCCTGCCCCTCCTGCTGCTCGACCAGGTTGGGGTCGAGCGTGACGAGCGCGAACTCCGCCGCGACGAAGACCGCGGTGCCGACCGTGAGCAGGACGCCCAGGCCGACGAGCAGCCAGTCGGTCAGCACGGGCACCCCCGCAGGGGTGCGGGTCCCGGCGGCGCGGCCGGGACGGGGCACCGGGTGGCGGTGCCGGGGCCGCGCAGGTACGCGCGCGGCGGGGCGGGGGTGGCCGGCACGGTCGCGTCCCGCCCCCGACCCCGGGACGGGGTCGTCCGCGGTGCCCGGGGACGACCCGGGGCGGTGCGGGGTGGGGGGTGACGCGACGCCGGCAGCGACTTGAGCTGCTCATGGTGGCGACCATCCTACGGACGCGCCGCGCGTGCCGTCCCGCGGGGAAGGGCGCGCACGCGTGTGCCACCCTGACCCCATGGTGAACAGCGGGCAGCAGCCGGGCGCCACGACGGTCCTCGTGGTGGAGGACGAGCCGGCGATCGCGCAGGCCATCGTGCACCGCCTGTCGGCCGAGGGCTGGCACGTGGAGTCGGTGGGCGACGGCTTCGCCGGTGTGTCCGCGGCCGCGCGGCTGCAGCCCGACGTCGTCGTGCTCGACGTCATGCTCCCCGGGATCGACGGGCTGGAGGTCTGCCGCCGCATCCAGGCCGAGCGGCCGGTCCCGGTGCTCATGCTCACCGCGCGCGACGACGAGACGGACATGCTCGTCGGTCTCGGCGTCGGCGCGGACGACTACATGACGAAGCCCTTCTCGATGCGCGAGCTCGTGGCCCGCACCAAGGTGCTGCTGCGGCGCACCGAGCGGGCCGCCCGCGCCGCCGAGCTCGCGGCGGCGCAGCAGCCCGACCCGCCGCTCGTCGCGGGCGACGTGACCATCGACCGCGCGCAGCGGCGCGTGCTGCGCGCGGACCGCGAGGTCCACCTGACGCCGACGGAGTTCGACCTGCTGCTGACCCTCGCGCAGACCCCGCGCACCGTGCTCACGCGCGAGAAGCTCCTGGCCGACGTCTGGGACTGGGTGGACGCGAGCGGCACGCGCACGGTCGACTCCCACGTGAAGGCGCTGCGGCGCAAGCTCGGCGCGGACCTCATCCGCACGGTGCACGGGGTCGGGTACGCGTTCGAGCCCGCCGGCGACGACGCGGCCGACGGGCCGCCGGACGCGTGAGCGGGCCGACGGGCCCCGAGGCGCGCCACGCCCGCGACGGCGCGCGGGGCTGGCAGCTGCCCGACGTGCGCCCGCTCGACCGCCTGCGCAGCATCAAGATCAAGCTCGGCGTGCTCGTCGCCGCCACCGTGACGCTCGCCGCGCTCATCATCTGGATCGGCTACCGCCAGGCCCTCGGCCCCAGCCGGACGCTGCCGATCGCGATCGTCCTCTCCCTCGCCCTCACCCAGCTGCTCGCGCGGGGCATGACGTCCCCGCTGCGCGAGATGACGGCGGCGGCCCGCGCGATGGCCGCGGGCGACTACAGCCGCCGGGTGCGGTCGACCAGCCGGGACGAGGTGGGCCAGCTCGCCGACGCGTTCAACACGATGGCGGACGACCTGCAGCAGCTCGACACGTTCCGGCGCGAGCTCGTCGCGAACGTCTCGCACGAGCTGCGCACGCCCGTCACGGCGCTGCAGGCCCAGCTGGAGAACATGGTCGACGGCGTGAGCGAGCCCGACCCGGCGACGCTGCAGACCGCGCTCGCGCAGACGGAGCGGCTGTCCCGGCTGGTGTCGTCGCTGCTCGACCTGTCCCGGGTCGAGGCGGGGGCGGTGCCCCTGCGGGTGGAGGAGGTCGAGCTCGCCCAGCTGCTGGGGCAGGCCGCGGACGAGGCGAGCCTCGTCGGTGCGCAGAAGTCGCTGACCTTCGCGGTCGACGTCGACCCGCCGGACCTCACGGTGCCGGCCGACCCCGAGCGCCTGCACCAGGTCGTCGCCAACCTGCTGCACAACGCGGCGCGCCACTCCCCGCCGGGCGACGAGATCCGCATCGAGGCGAGCCGGGTCGGCTCCGACGTGCGGATCGACGTGGTCGACCACGGCCCGGGCATCGCGCGCGACCAGCGCGCGCACGTCTTCGAGCGGTTCGTGCGCGGCAACACGCCGGCCCGGACGGGCCAGGGCTCGACCGGCGGGACCGGGCTGGGGCTGTCCATCGTGCGGTGGGCGGTCGAGCTGCACGGCGGGCACGTCGAGGTCGCCGACACCGCGACCGGCTGCACGATGCGCGTGACGCTGCCGTCGGGCCGCGACCGGCGCACCCTGCCCCGGCCGGGGGCACGCCGCTAGGGTCGGCGCATGAGCCACGCCGCCCCCGCCGGGTCTGCGGACGACCGGACGGTGCGCCTGCGCCACCTCACGAAGCACTTCGGCCAGGTGCGCGCCGTCGAGGACCTGACGATCGACGTGCTGCCCGGCCGCGTCACCGGCTTCCTCGGGCCGAACGGCGCCGGCAAGACGACGACCCTGCGCATGCTGCTCGGCCTGGTCCGCCCCACGTCCGGCACGGCGACGATCGGCGAGGTCCCGTACCGGCGGCTGCGCCGGCCGGCCACGGTCGTGGGCGCCGCCCTCGAGGCCAGCAGCTTCCACCCCGGGCGCACGGGTCTGGACCACCTGCGGGTGTACGCGCCGCAGGCGGGCGTCGGCGACGCCCGTGCGCGTGAGGTGCTCGACCTGGTCGGCCTCTCGGGGCCGCCGACCGGCGCGTCGGCGGGTACTCCCTCGGCATGCGGCAGCGGCTCGCGCTCGCCACGACCCTCCTCGGGGACCCGCCGGTCCTCCTGCTGGACGAGCCCGCCAACGGGCTGGACCCGGAGGGCATCGCGTGGCTGCGCGGCTTCCTGCGCGCGCTCGCGGCCGAGGGCCGGACCGTGCTCGTGTCCTCGCACGTGCTCTCGGAGGTGCAGCAGACCGTGGACGACGTCGTCGTCATCGCCCGCGGCCGCCTGGTGCACGCCTCGTCGCTCGCCGACCTCGCCCGCCTGGCGCGCCCGCGCGTGCGCGCGACGTCCCCCGACGGCGCCCGCCTCGCGGACCTGGTGGTGCGCGCGGGCTGGTCGACGGCCGCACCGACCGCGACGACCGCCGGACCGCTCACGGTCGAGGTGCACGACGTCACGCCCGCGGAGGTCGGTGCCGCGGCGTTCGCGGCGGGCGTGGAGCTGCACGAGCTCGCGGCCGTCGGCGCGGGGCTCGAGCAGCTCTTCCTCGACCTCGTCGAGCAGCCGCCCGCCGCGGCCGGCGCCCCGGCGACGGGGCGGGCCGCCTGATGGGGGCGGCGCTGCGGACCGAGTACCGCAAGCTCGTCACGACCCGCCTGTGGTGGGTGCTGCTGCTCGTCATGGTGGTCTACATGGCGTTCCTCTCGGCCGTCATGGCGTGGGCCGTGTCCCAGGGCGCCGGGACCGGTCCGGCGGTGCCGGGCGGGCCCGGCGGTGCCGAGGGCGGCCTCGACCCGTCCGGCGTCGTGCGCACCGTGTACACGATCGCGGTCACGTTCGGGTACGCGTTCCCGCTGGTCGTCGGCACGCTGGCGGTGACCACCGAGTTCCGGCACCGCACCGTCACGCCCACGTTCCTGCTCGAGCCGCGCCGCGACGTCGTCCTCGTCGCCAAGCTCGTGGTCGGCGCGGCCGCGGGCGTGCTGTTCGGCGTGGTGGGCACGGCGGCGTCCGCCGGGACGGGCGCGCTCGTGCTGGGGCTGCTCGGCGAGCCCACCGGTCTCGACGACGCCGGCACGTGGGGCACGCTCGCGCTGTCGGCGCTCGCGCTGGCGGTCTGGGCCGTCGTCGGGGTCGCCCTGGGCACCGTGCTGACCAACCAGGTCGCCGCGGTCGTCGTCATCCTCGCGTTCACGCAGTTCCTCGAGCCCGTGCTGCGCGTGGTGCTCGGGCTCACGAGCTGGGGGCAGGACGTCGCGCGCTACCTGCCGGGCGCCGCGGGCGAGGCGATCTCGGGCGGCAGCTTCTACTCGGAGGCCGCGGGCGTGCCCCTGCTGCCGGCGTGGCAGGGGCTGCTCGTGCTGCTCGGCTACGCGGTCGTCCTGGCGGCGCTCGGACGCCTGACGACGCTGCGCCGCGACGTCGGCTGACGACGCTCGCCGGACCGCTCCTGGTGCGTCTCCGACCGGGTCTTTGGTCCCCAGGGACCGGCGCTTTCCCGGTCGTTGACCGCCGCCCGGCAGCCGGGTGAAGAGGTCGCGCAGATCCCCTCGGACGGGCCTCGCCGGCTCGGTCGCCGGTGCCGGGAGCACGTAGTGTTGTCGTCAACAGAACTGGCGACGGCGCGGTCCCGGTACCGCGCACCGGAAGTGGGCGATCCCAGCGTGACCCAGAAGGCGCAGTCCGACCCCACCCGTGCCGACTTCGGCGCGAACGAGTGGCTCGTGGACGAGCTGTACGAGCAGTACAAGAAGGACCGGAACGCGGTGGACCCCGCGTGGTGGGACTTCTTCGAGGGCTACCAGCCGGGGACGCCGTCCCCCGCGGGCGACGGCCGGCAGGCCCCCGCGGCCGACGGCTCCTCCGCCCCCGCGGCGCCGCCGGGCACCCCGGCGAACGGCACCTCGGCCGCCCCTGCCGCACCGCCCGCCCCCGCCGCGAGCGCGCCGGCCGCTCCCGCCGCGCCGGCGACGCCGTCGCGGCCCAGGCAGCCGTCCGGTGCCGCCCCGGAGCCGCAGGCCCGGCAGGTCGACCGCACGCCCGGTGCCGCCCCGCGCGACGTCGTGGCGACCCCCTCCCCCGTCGCGACGGCGCAGCCCGCCACCGCCCCGTACGCCGAGGTCGCGGCGACGCGGCGCACCGACGACGAGGTCGAGCCGGTCGACGACGTGCAGAAGCTGCGCGGCCCCGCCGCCCGCGTGGTCACCAACATGGAGGCCTCGCTCGAGGTGCCGACGGCGACGTCGGTCCGCGCGGTGCCGGCCAAGCTGATGGTCGACAACCGCATCGTCATCAACAACCACCTGTCCCGCGGACGCGGCGGCAAGGTGTCGTTCACGCACCTCATCGGGTTCGCGCTCGTCGAGGCGCTGGGCGAGATGCCGGCGATGAACGCCTCGTACACGCTGGTCGACGGCAAGCCGGGCGTGCTGCAGCCCGCGCACGTCAACCTCGGCCTCGCGATCGACCTCGCCAAGCCCGACGGCTCGCGCCAGCTGCTCGTGCCGTCGATCAAGAAGGCGGAGACGCTCGACTTCGCGCAGTTCTGGACGGCCTACGAGGACGTCGTGCGCCGGGCGCGCAACGGCAAGCTCACGGTCGAGGACTTCGCCGGGACGACGATCTCGCTGACGAACCCGGGCACGATCGGCACCGTCCACTCGGTGCCGCGCCTCATGCAGGGCCAGGGCACGATCGTGGGCGTCGGCGCGATGGACTACCCGGCGGAGTTCGCCGGCACGTCCGCCGAGCAGCTCAACCGCATGGGCGTGTCGAAGGTCCTCACGATCACCTCGACGTACGACCACCGGATCATCCAGGGCGCGCAGTCGGGCGACTTCCTGCGCATCCTCGGGCGCAAGCTCCTCGGCGAGGACGGCTTCTACGACCGCGTCTTCGCGGCGCTGCGCGTGCCGTACGAGCCCGTGCGCTGGGTCCGGGACGCCGACCACGACCCGGACGCCGAGGCGATCAAGCCGGCCCGCATCGCCGAGCTCATCCACGCCTACCGCTCGCGCGGCCACCTCATGGCCGACACCGACCCGCTGGCCTACCGCCAGCGCAAGCACCCGGACCTCGACGTGCAGAACCACGGCCTGACGCTGTGGGACCTGGACCGCACGTTCCCGACCGGCGGCTTCACGGGCAGGAACCGCGCCACGCTGCGCGACGTGCTGGGCCTGCTGCGCGACTCGTACTGCCGCACCATCGGCGTCGAGTACATGCACCTGCAGGACCCGCGCCAGCGCCGCTGGCTGCAGGAGCGGCTCGAGTCCGGCTACGCGCGCACGCCGCGCGAGGACCAGCTGCGGATCCTGCGCCGCCTCAACGCCGCGGAGGCGTTCGAGACGTTCCTGCAGACGAAGTACGTGGGCCAGAAGCGCTTCTCGCTCGAGGGCGGCGAGTCGCTGATCCCGCTGCTCGACGCGATCCTGTCGAAGGCGGCCAACGGCGGCCTCGACGAGGTCGGCATCGGCATGGCGCACCGCGGCCGCCTCAACGTGCTCGCGAACATCGCCGGCAAGTCCTACGGCCAGATCTTCAGCGAGTTCGAGGGCAACCAGGACCCGAAGTCGGTGCAGGGCTCGGGCGACGTGAAGTACCACCTCGGCACCGAGGGCACGTTCACCGCCGAGTCCGGGGCGACGACCGCGGTGTACCTGGCGGCCAACCCGTCGCACCTCGAGGCGGTCGACCCGGTGCTCGAGGGCATCGTGCGCGCCAAGCAGGACCGCATCGACCTCGGCGGGGACGGCTTCTCCGTGCTGCCGATCCTCATCCACGGCGACGCGGCGTTCGCGGGCCAGGGCGTGGTCTTCGAGACGCTCAACCTCGCGCAGCTGCGCGGCTACCGCACGGGCGGCACGATCCACGTGATCGTCAACAACCAGGTCGGCTTCACGACCGGGCCGTCGTCCTCGCGCTCGTCCCAGTACGCGACCGACGTGGTCAAGGGCCTGCAGGTGCCGGTCTTCCACGTCAACGGGGACGACCCGGAGGCGTGCGTGCGCGTCGCGGAGCTCGCGTTCGAGTACCGCGAGCAGTTCGCGCGGGACGTCGTCATCGACATGGTCTGCTACCGCCGTCGCGGCCACAACGAGGGCGACGACCCGTCGATGACGCAGCCGCTCATGTACAACCTCATCGAGGCCAAGCGCTCGGTCCGCAAGCTCTACACCGAGACCCTCGTCGCCCGCGGCGACATCACGCTGGAGGACGCCGAGCAGGCGCTGCGCGACTACCAGGCCCAGCTGGAGCGGGTGTTCACCGAGACCCGTGAGGACGGCTGGACCGCGCCCCAGGGCGAGGTCGAGACGGTCGCGGGGCTCGAGCGGCCGGAGTCGCAGCAGGAGGACGCCGGCGTCATGGTCGGCTGGCAGACCGCCGTGCCGGCGTCGGTGCTCGAGCGCATCGGCCAGGCGCACGTGCGGGCCCCCGAGGGCTTCACGGTGCACCCGAAGCTCGCGCAGATGCTCGCCAAGCGCGAGCAGATGAGCCGCGAGGGCGGCATCGACTGGGGCTTCGGCGAGATCCTCGCGTTCGGCTCGCTGCTGGTCGAGGGCACGCCCGTGCGGCTCGCCGGGCAGGACTCGCGCCGCGGCACGTTCGTGCAGCGGCACGCCGTCCTGCACGACCGCGAGACCGGTGCCGAGTGGACGCCGCTGCTGTACCTGTCGGGCGACCAGGCGAAGTTCTGGGTGTACGACTCGTCGCTGTCGGAGTACGCGGCGCTCGGCTTCGAGTACGGCTACTCCGTGGAGCGTCCGGACGCGCTCGTGCTGTGGGAGGCGCAGTTCGGCGACTTCGTCAACGGCGCGCAGACGGTGATCGACGAGTTCATCTCGTCCGCCGAGCAGAAGTGGGGCCAGCGCTCGTCCGTCGTCCTGCTGCTCCCCCACGGCTACGAGGGCCAGGGGCCGGACCACTCGTCCGCGCGCATCGAGCGCTTCCTGCAGCTCGCGGCCGAGGAGAACATGACGGTCGCCCAGCCGTCGACGCCCGCGTCGTACTTCCACCTGCTGCGCCGCCAGGCGTACCGGCGCCCGCGTCGTCCGCTGGTGGTGTTCACGCCCAAGTCGATGCTGCGCCTGAAGTCGGCGACCTCGAAGGTCGAGGACTTCACGTCCGGCACGTTCCGCACCGTGGTGGGCGACGAGCTCGCGGCGGCGAAGGCGGACCAGGTGACCCGCGTGCTCCTGTGCTCGGGCAAGGTCTACTGGGACCTGCTCGCGCACCGCGCGGCGTCGGGCGACCAGCAGACGGCCATCGTGCGGTTCGAGCAGCTCTACCCGCTCGAGCCGGAGGCGATCCGCGAGGCGCTGGCCCCGTTCGACGGCGCCGAGCTGGTGTGGGTGCAGGACGAGCCGCAGAACCAGGGCCCGTGGACGTACATGTCCTCGCACCTGCCGCAGCTCGCCGAGCGCCCGCTGCGCGTGGTCTCGCGCCCGGAGTCGGCGTCGCCCGCCGCCGGGTCGGCCAAGAAGCACGCGGCGGAGCAGAAGGAGCTCGTGGACGCGGCCTTCCGCCGCTGACCGACGCACCGACGCCCCGGCCCCGCTCCCCGCGGGTGCCGGGGCGTCGTCGTACCGGGCGTCGTCGTACCGGGCGTCGTCGTAGCGGGCATCGTCGTACCGGGCGCCGGACGAGGGCCGGCGTGCCCCGGGCCTGCGCGCTCAGGCGTCGACGAGCGAGCGGTGCGGCGCCGGGGCGTCGGCGGTGCTCGCGAAGCGCCGGCGGTAGGCCTGCGGGCTCGTGCCCAGCGTGCGGGCGAAGTGGTGGCGCAGCTGGGCCGCGGACCCCAGGCCGCACAGGCGGGCGACCTCGTCGACCGGCACGTCGGTGCGCTCGAGCAGCTCCTGGGCGCGGGCGACGCGCTGGCGCGCGAGCCAGGCCGCCGGCGTCGTCCCCGTCTCCGCGCGGAACCGGCGCGCGAAGGTGCGCGGGGACATGAGCGCCCGGGCGGCGAGCACGGGCACGGTCAGCTCCGCGTCGAGGTGCTCCGACATCCACGTCAGCAGCGGCGCGAGGGTGTCCGCCTCCGGCAGCGGCATGTCGATGTACTGCGCCTGACCGCCGTCGCGCTGCGGGGGGACGACCATGCGGCGGGCGATCGCCGTCGCGGCGGCACCGCCGAGCTCGCGTCGCACGAGGTGCAGGCAGGCGTCGATGCCGGCGGCGGTGCCCGCCCCGGTGATCACCCGCCCGTCCTCCACGAACAGCACGGACGGGTCGACCGTGGCCGTCGGGAAGCGCGCGGCCAGCTCGGCCGCGTGCATCCAGTGGGTGGTGCACCGACGCCCGTCGAGCAGCCCCGCCTCCCCCAGCGCGAACGCCCCGCTGCAGATGCTCAGCAGCCAGGCACCGCGGTCGTGGGCGTCGCGCAGCGCCTGCAGCACGTCCTCGCCGAGCCGGGCGGGCTCGGCGCCGTAGGCCGGCACGACCACGAGGTCGACGTCGCGCGTCGCCTCGAGCCCGTGCTCGACCACGACGGAGAACCCGCCCTTGGTCGGCAGCGGCACGCCCGGCGTCGGCCCGCAGACCCGGAAGTCGAACGTCGGCCCGCCCGTGTCGGAGCGGTCGATGCCGAACACCTCGCAGGCGGTGCCCAGCTCGAAGGGGGCGGCGTTCGGCAGCGCGAGGACGGCGACGGAGTGCAGCACGTGACGAGGGTCGCACGACGTTGGCAGGATGTCGACGGTCGACGTCCTTCCCGCCACTCGTGGCAGCATCATGCACGGTCGCAGGATCTCTGCCATGGACATCCTCTGGCTCGTGCTCTCGCTCCTCGCGCTCGCCGCCTGGCTCGGCTGGCTCTGGCGCCTCGTCACGCGCGACGGCCTCGGCGACCGCCGCCCGCCCGCCTCCCACGAGGCCTGGGCCGACCACCGCGACGGCTGGTCGTCCGTGCCGGTGGGCACGCGCGACTGACCCGCGGACACGCCCCGCCCGGACGAGCACGCACCCGGCCCGCGCTGCTGCGAGACTGTCCCGCAGCGCCGGCGGTCGTCGCGCGCACGGACGAGGCAGGAGGACGGGACGTGGGTGAGCTGCCGCTCCGGCTCGCGGTCATCGGGGACGAGCTGGTCGCGGGCGCCGGGGACCCCCGGGGTCTCGGCTGGGTCGGCCGCGTGGCCGCGCGCACGCCGGCACCGGACCACCCGCTGACCGTGCTCACGCTGGCCGTGCCCGGTGAGAACAGCACCGAGCTCGGCGTGCGCTGGGACCCGGAGGTCTCGCGGCGCCTGGCGCCGGACGCCGACAACCGGCTCGTCGTGGGCATCGGACGCGCCGACGTGACCGCCGGGCTCTCGCTCGCGCGCAGCCGGCTCAACCTCGCCAACGTGCTCGACGTCGCCGAGCAGCGCCGCATCCCGGCGTTCGTCGTCGGCCCGCCGCCCGGCGCACCGGAGGACGGCGACAAGATCGCCGAGCTCTCGGCCGCGCTCGGGGACGTCGCCGCGCGCCGCCGGGTCCCCTACGTGGACATGTACACGCCGCTCGCCGCCCACGACCAGTGGCTCGCGGACATGGCGACCTCGCCCGCGCACCTGCCCGGGCAGGCCGGCTACGGCCTCATGGCGTGGCTCGTGCTGCACACGGGCTGGCACGCCTGGCTGGGCCTGCCCGACGACGCCTGACGCCGCCGGGCGCGGCCCCGCCCCGCGCCGGGTCAGCCGACCAGCCCCGCCGAGCGCAGCTCCAGCGTGAGGTCGTGCGGGTTCGACGCGACGGCCAGCGCGTCCTCGTACGTGACGACCGCGTCGCGCACGAGCGTGAACAGGTGCTGGTCGAAGGTCTGCATCTTGTAGAAGTCCCCCTCCTTGATCAGCTCCGTGATCGGGGGGTTCTCCTGCGGCTCGATGATCGCCTCGGCCGTCCGGCCGGTGTTGACCATGACCTCGATGGCCGACACCCGGCCCGTGCCGTCGGCGCGGCGCAGCAGACGCTGGGACACGATGCCCCGCAGCGCCTGCGCGAGCGCGATGCGCACCTGCTTCTGCTCGTGGGGCGGGAAGAAGTCGACGATGCGGTTGACGGTCTCGGCGGCGTCGATCGTGTGCAGCGTCGACAGCACGAGGTGGCCCGTCTCGGCGGCGGACAGCGCGGCCCGCACCGTCTCCACGTCCCGCATCTCGCCCACGAGGATCACGTCCGGGTCCTGGCGCATCGCGGCGCGCAGCGCGACCGTGAAGTTCTCGGTGTCCTGGCGCACCTCGCGCTGCGACACGATGGCGCGCTTGTCCGCGTGCAGGATCTCGATCGGGTCCTCGATGGTGACGATGTTGACCTCGCGCAGCGTGTTGATGAGGTCGACCATCGACGCCAGCGTCGTCGTCTTGCCCGAGCCCGTGGGGCCCGTGACGAGCACGAGGCCGCGCGGCTCGAGGGCGAGCTCCCCGACGACCTCCGGCAGGCCCAGCTCGGTCAGCGACTGCGCCCCGACGCCGACGCGGCGGAAGACCAGCCCGTACGTACCGCGCGCCTGGTAGGCGTTGACGCGGAAGCGCCCCACGCCGGGCACCGAGTAGGCGAAGTCCGCCTCCTTGGTGGTGCGGAACGTCTCCACGAGGTCGTCCGGCAGCACCTCGTCGAGCATGCGCTCGGTGTCGGCGGGCCGCAGGTCGGGGGCCTGCAGCTTGCGCAGGCGGCCGTCGACGCGCACGCGCGGCGCCGAGCCGACCTTGCAGTGCAGGTCGGAGCCGTTCGTGCTGACCAGCGCGTGCAGGAACGGGATCACGGACTGGGTCTCTGCCACGCAGGTGTCATCGGGCCGTCGGGGGCCGCACTTGAGCCCGGCCGGCGGGGGCGCTCGGCGCGCGCCGGCCCGCCCCCGCTGCCCCCTCCCCGCGCGAGCGCGGCACGGGTGCGGCGCGGACGGGGCGCGGGGTGTGGGACGATGGGCCGACCCATGGTGCGTGCCCGCGTGCGCGCGCCCGCACGACCCGAGGAGACCAGCGATGAGCAAGCGCGGCCGCAAGCGCCGTTCCCGCAAGGGCAACGCCGCGAACCACGGCAAGCGTCCCAACGCCTGAGCGTTCGACGCCACGACGTACGAGGGCCCCGGAGCACGTGCTCCGGGGCCCTCGTCGTGCCGGGGTGCGGTCGCGCGGGCGGCGGTCCTCCGGGGGACGCGCTCTCAGGCGTCGGGGCCCGCGGCGGCCCGCAGGCGCAGCACCGTGATCTGCTCGTGGATCCGCAGCCGCAGGGTGGCCGGGGCCTCCTCCTGGCAGCAGCGGCGCACCAACTGCTTCATGACGACCTCGACGTGCTCCTCCTCCAGGCACGGGCGGCACTCCGCGAGGTGCGCGGCGATCCGCTCGTGGTCGAGCTCGCCGAGCTCGGAGTCCACGTACTCCCACAGCCGGGCCACGGCCTCGCTGCAGCGCACGTCCCCGCCGCACGGGTCGGCGGACGGTGCCGCGGGCGGCGCCGGGGCCTCGGCGCGCTCGTCCTCGAACGTGCTCATCGTGCGCCCTCCGGTCCCGCAGGGGCCGCGCCGGCCAGCCCGCGCTCGCGCGCGTAGTCGGACAGCATCTCGCGCAGCTGCGAGCGCCCGCGGTGCAGCCGGGACATCACGGTCCCGATCGGCGTCCCCATGATCTCCGCGATCTCCTTGTAGGCGAAGCCCTCGACGTCGGCGAGGTACACCGCGATCCGGAAGTCCTCCGGGATGCGCTGCAGCGCGTCCTTGACGTCCGAGTCGGGCAGGTGGTCCAGCGCCTCGGCCTCGGCCGAGCGCAGCCCGGTCGACGTGTGGGACTCCGCCCGCGCGAGCTGCCAGTCCTCGATCTCCTCCGACCGGGACTGCTGCGGCTCGCGCTGCTTCTTGCGGTAGGAGTTGATGTACGTGTTCGTCAGGATCCGGTACAGCCACGCCTTGAGGTTCGTGCCCGGCCGGTACTGGTGGAAGGCCGCGAACGCCTTCGTGAAGGTCTCCTGGACGAGGTCCTCCGCGTCGGCCGGGTTGCGCGTCATGCGCAGGGCAGCGCCGTAGAGCTGGTCCAGGTGGACCAGCGCCTCGGCCTCGAACCGGTCGGTGCGAGCCGCGTCGTCCTCGGTCTCGGGCGCCCTGGTGGTGCCCGCGGTGTCGTCGCTCATCGTCCACGAGCCTAGTGCTCCGTCCCGGGCGGCACCCGGGAGGGACGGGAACGGGTGACCCGCCACGGGCAGGGGCGGGCCGACGACGACGGGTCCCGTCGCACCGGCCTGGAGGAGCACGCTCATGCCCGGGTCAACGCCGCCCACCGCCGCGCACATTCCCGCGCGTGCACGCCGGGCCCGCCGACCGGCCGCCGCCGGGCCCGCGCTCGTCCGACGCGCCGTCGGCGGGACGCGCGGCTAGCGTGAGGACGTCCACCCGTCCCTGCGCCCGGAGGAACCCGTGCTGCTGCGCCGCGCCGCCCGTCCGATGTTCGCCACCTGGTTCGTCTCGCAGGGCCTCGACGCGCTGCGCCATCCCCACGGCCACGCCCGGATCGTGCGCGACGCGCTCGACGGGCTGCGCTCGCGGCTCCCCGAGGACGCGTCCGCCCGGGTGTCCGGCCCCGTCGGGGACGCGCTCGAGGGCCGCGTGAGCGACGAGCAGCTCGCCACCGTCGCCCGCGTGCACGGTGCCGCGCTCGTCGTCGCGGCCGCCGCGCTCGCCGTCGGCCGCGCACCGCGCGCGGCGTCCCTCGCGCTCGCCGCGCTCACGCTGCCCGTCGTGCTGGTCAACCTGCCGCTGGGGCCCAAGCGCTCGGAGCAGGAGGAGCGGGAGCGCACCGAGCGGCTCGTGCGGGCCGTCGGCTTCACGGGCGGCGCGCTGCTCGCGGGCGCCGACCTCGAGGGGCGGCCGGGCCTGGGCTGGCGCGTGCAGCACGCGCGCGCCGACCGTGCGCACCTGCGCGAGGCGCGCGCCCGGTGGACGGCCAGGCACGCCGACGCGTGACGGCCGCGGCCCCGACGCCCGCGCCCGGACGCCCCGGCACGGCCCGGGTGCGCGCCGCTAGCCTGCCGTCATGACCTCCTCCACCCCCGCGCCCGCCCTCTGGGACGCCCCCACGGCGTCCGGACCGCTCGACGCCACGGTGGAGGTGCCCGGCTCCAAGTCGCTGTCGAACCGGTACCTCGTGCTCGCCGCCCTCGGGGACGGCCCGAGCCGGCTGCGCGGGGTGCTCGCCAGCCGCGACACCCACCTCATGGCGGCGGCGCTGCGCGCCCTCGGGGCGCGCGTCGAGGAGGACGGCGCCGACTGGACGGTGGTCCCCGGGCCCGTGCGCGGCGGTGTCGAGGTCGACTGCGGCCTGGCCGGGACGGTGATGCGGTTCCTCCCCCCGGTCGCCGCGCTGGCGGACGGGCCCGTCCGGTTCGACGGCGACGCGCACGCGCGCGTGCGTCCGATGGCCCCGGTGCTCGCCGCCCTGCAGGCGCTCGGCGTGCGGCTCGAGTGGCACGGCGAGCCCGGCTTCCTCCCCGTCACGGTGCACGGCCGCGGCGGCCTGCGGGGCGGCCAGGTCGACGTCGACGCGTCCGCGTCGAGCCAGTTCGTCTCCGGCCTGCTGCTCGCCGCCGCGCGGTACGAGCAGGGGCTGACGGTGCGGCACACCGGCGCGACCCTGCCGAGCCTGCCGCACATCGCCATGACGGTGGACGTGCTGCGCGCCGCCGGCGTCGCCGTGGACGACTCGCGCCCCGAGATCTGGCGCGTCGAGCCGGGTCCGGTCGCGGGCCGCGACGTGCGCGTCGAGCCCGACCTGTCGAACGCCGCACCCTTCCTGTGCGCCGCGCTCGTGGCCGGTGGGCGGGTCCGCGTGCCGGGCTGGCCGGCGGCGACGACGCAGCCGGGTGCGCTCCTGCCCGACATCCTCACGCGCATGGGCGCGGTCGCCTCGCTCGACGCCGACGTGCTCACCGTCACCGGCACGGGCGAGGTGCGCGGCGTCGACCTCGACCTGCACGCGGCGGGCGAGCTCGCACCGACGATCGCCGCGCTCGCGGCGCTCGCGGACTCCCCCACGCGGCTGCGCGGCATCGGGCACCTGCGCGGGCACGAGACCGACCGGCTGGCGGCGCTCGCGGCCGAGATCACGAGGATCGGCGGCCAGGCGGAGCAGACCGCCGACGGGCTCGTGATCACGCCGCGCCCGCTGCACGCCGCGACGTGGCGGTCCTACGCCGACCACCGCATGGCGACGGCCGGCGCGCTCGTCGGCCTGCGGGTGCCCGGCGTCCGCGTCGAGGACGTCGCGACGACGGCCAAGACGCTGCCCGGCTTCGTCGACCTGTGGTCGGGCATGCTCGCCGGGGCGCACGCGGGGCCACCGCCTGATGCCCGAGCGGCGCTGGGACGAGCGCGACGTGCGGGTCCGTCCCGGCCGTGGGTCGCGTCCCCGCACCAAGCAGCGCCCCGCGCACGAGGACGCCCGCTCCGCGATGGTCGTCGCGGTCGACCGCGGCCGGTACACGGTCCTGGTCGAGCCGGGGACGCCGGACGAGACGCGCGTCGTCGCGATGAAGGCCCGCGAGCTGGGGCGCGAGCGCGTCGTGCCGGGCGACCGGGTCGACGTGGTCGGCGACACCACGGGCGCGAAGGACACCCTCGCGCGGATCGTGCGGATCGGCGCACGCCGGACCGTGCTGCGTCGCACGGCGGACGACACCGACCCCGTCGAGCGCGTCATCGTCGCCAACGCCGACCGCCTGGTGGTCGTCACGGCGCTCGCCGACCCGGAGCCGCGCACCCGGATGATCGACCGGTGCGTCGTCGCGGCCTACGACGCCGGGATGGACGTGCTCCTCGCGTTGACCAAGGCCGACCTGGCGTCCCCCGACGAGCTCGTCGCGATGTACGCGCCCATCGGGGTGGACGTCGTCGTGACGCGGCGGGAGGACGACCCGGTGACGGGCGAGCGGCGCGTCGTCGGCCTCGACGCGCTGCTCGCGGCCCTCGACGGGCGCGTGTCCGTGCTCGTGGGGCACTCGGGCGTGGGCAAGTCGACGCTCGTCAACGCGCTCGTGCCGGACGCGCACCGCGCCACCGGCGTCGTCAACGACGTCACGGGCCGGGGCCGGCACACGTCGACGTCGGCCGTCGCGCTCGAGGTGCCGGGGACGTCGTCGCCCACGTGGGTCGTCGACACGCCCGGCGTGCGGTCGTTCGGGCTCGCGCACGTCGAGCCCGAGCGGCTCGTCGGCGCGTTCGCCGACCTCGCGGACGTCGCCCGCGACTGCCCCCGCGGGTGCACCCACCTCGCGGACTCCCCCGACTGCGCGCTCGACGACTGGGTCGCCGCCGCGCCGGACGACGCGACGCGCGACGCCCGCACGGCGCGGGTCGACTCGTTCCGCCGCCTGCTGGTGAGCCGGCTCGGGACGGCCGAGCCCGAGGAGCCGGTCCGCTGACGCGACCCGCCGGTGGCGCCCCTGTCGGCGTGCGCACCGGTACGGTGGCGCGCGACCACCGACGAAGGAGCACCATGGCGACCGCGTACGACGACGACCTGCGCCTGGCCCACGTGATCGCCGACCAGGTCGACTCGGTGACCATGGCGCGGTTCAAGGCGCAGGACCTGCGCGTCGAGACGAAGCCGGACCTCACGCCGGTGTCCGACGCGGACCGCGCCGCCGAGGAGCTCGTCCGCACGCAGCTCGGCCGGGCGCGCTCGCGCGACGCCGTGCACGGCGAGGAGATGGGCGACACGGGCCACGGGCCGCGGCGGTGGGTCGTCGACCCGATCGACGGGACGAAGAACTTCGTGCGGGGCGTGCCGGTGTGGGCGACGCTGCTCGCGCTCATGGACGGCGACGAGGTGGTCGTCGGCGTCGTCAGCGCGCCGGCGCTGGGCAAGCGCTGGTGGGCCGCGACGGGCTCGGGTGCCTGGAGCGGGCGCTCGCTCGCGTCGGCGTCGCGGCTGCGCGTGTCGTCGGTCGGCGCGCTGGAGGACGCCTCCCTGTCGTACTCGTCCCTGACCGGCTGGGAGGAGCGCGGCGGGCTCGACCGGTTCCTCGACCTGACGCGCCGGGTGTGGCGCACCCGGGCCTACGGCGACTTCTGGTCCTACACGCTCGTCGCCGAGGGCGCCGTGGACGTCGCGCTGGAGCCCGAGCTCGCGCTGCACGACATGGCCGCGCTCGTGCCGATCGTCACCGAGGCCGGCGGCCGGTTCACGTCCGTCGACGGCGTCCCCGGCCCGCACGGCGGGAACGCGCTCGTGACGAACGGGCTCCTGCACGACGAGGTCCTGGCGACGCTCGCGACGGGCGGGACCGACGCACCCGACGCATGACGGGCGCGCAGCCCGGCACGAGTGAGGGCCGGCACCCGGACGAGCCGCCGGCCGCGCCGCCGACCCTGCACCGTCGGGCGCCGCGCGGCCGCCGGCGCGTCGTCGTGGCCGTCGTGCTCGCCGCTTCCGCGACGGCGCTCGTGCTGGTGCCGCGCGGCGCGCTGCCCGTGGGACCGGCGACGTGCCCGGCCATCGGGTGGTCCACGCACGTCGAGGTGCGGCTCGACGACGCGTGGCCGGACCGCGACGCGCACGTGCTCCAGGTCCGCTTCCCGGCGGGCACCGACGTCACCGGGGGCGGCGCGCAGGGCTCGACGTGGACAGGTCAGGGGTTGTCCTCCCCGAGCAGCGCGCGGGTCGAGGTGGTGCGCGACGGCGCGGTGGTGCACCGGGCCGACGTCGCGTTCGAGACGCAGGTCGTCGAGCGGCCGCACGGGCCTCGCTGCCCCGGGCCCTCGCGGGCGGAGGCGGTGGTACCGGCACCGCGCCCGTGAGCCGGCTCGGGCCGTCGCTGCTGCGGCGTCAGAGGCCGAGCACGTCCGGCAGCTCGGACAGTGCGGTGATGACGTGCACGCCCGCGGCGCGCGCCGCCGCCACATCGGCCTCCGGCACGTCGACGCGCCGCGGCCCCGGGCGGTCGAGCCACACGCCGACGAGGCCGGCGGCCACCGCGGCGCGGGCGTCGACGTCCAGCTCGTCGCCCACGTAAGCGGTGCGCGCCGGGTCCGTGCCGAGCCGGTGGCACGCCTCGACGAAGACGCGCGGGTCGGGCTTGCCGACGCCGAGGGTGTCGACGCCGACCAGCACCTCGAGGTGCCCGTCGAGGCCGGCGCGGACGAGCTTGTCGGTCTGGTAGCCGCTCGCCGCGTTCGTCAGCGCACCGACCACGACGCCCGCGTCGAGCAGCGCGGCGAGCCCGGCGACGGCGTCGGCGTGGGCCGTCCAGCCGTCACGGAACGCCGCGTCGAACCGGGCGTCCCACTCCTCGTACGCCGCGTCGTCGAGCACGGGGCCGCCGAACGCGGCGTGCAGCTCGTTGGCGCGGGCCATGCGCTGCGTCCGGTGGTCGACCTCGCCCCGGGTGTAGGCGCGGTAGTGGCCGTTCACGTCGGCGCGCCACGCGGCGAGCGCCGCGTCGACGGTCGCCTCGTCGACGTCGCCCGCGTACGCGCGCAGCACCTCCTCGATCGCCGTCCGGAAGGCCGTGCGCGTGTCGACGAGCGTGTCGTCGATGTCGAGCAGGACGCCGTCGACGAGCCGCTCGCCGCTCACGCGTCGAGCGTGCCGCGCAGGCGGGCGACGCGGGCCAGCGTCGTGTCCTTGCCGAGGATCTCCATCGACTCGAACAGCGGCGGCGAGACCCGGCGGCCGGTCAGCGCGACGCGCAGCGGCGTGTACGCGAACCGCGGCTTGATGCCGAGGCCGTCGACGAGCGCCTCCTGCAGCGCCGCCTGCGTCGCCTCGGTCGTGAACCCGTCGGCCGGCAGGTCGCCGAGCACGCGGGCCGACGCGTCGAGCACGTCCGCCGCCTCGGGCCGCAGCGCCGCACGCGCGTCGTCCGCCACCTCGAGGGCGTCGTCGGCGACGAAGAGGAAGCCGAGCATGCCGACGACCTCGCCGAGCAGCGTCATGCGCTCCTGCACGAGGGGCGCGCCCGCGTCCAGCAGGGCGCGGTGCTCGTCGGACAGCTCCGCGTACGTGGCCGCGGGGACCAGGCCCGCGGCGTGCAGGTACGGCACGAGGCGCGCGCGGAAGTCCTCCGGCGCGAGCAGGCGCACGTGCGCGGCGTTGATGGCCTCGGCCTTCTTCTGGTCGAACCGGGCCGGGTTCGGGTTGACGTCGGCGACGTCGAACGCGGCGACCATCTCCTCGACGGAGAACACGTCGCGGTCGGGCGCGATGGACCAGCCGAGCAGCGCGAGGTAGTTGAGCAGGCCCTCGGGCGTGAAGCCGTTCGCGCGGTGCAGGAAGAGGTTCGACTCGGGGTCGCGCTTCGACAGCTTCTTGTTGCCCTCCCCCATGACGTACGGCAGGTGCCCGAACTGCGGCACCACCTGCGCGACGCCCAGCTCGACCAGCGCGCGGTACAGCACGACCTGGCGCGGGGTCGAGGAGAGCAGGTCCTCGCCGCGCAGCACGTGCGTGATGCCCATGAGCGCGTCGTCCACCGGGTTCACCAGCGTGTACAGCGGGTGGCCGTTCGCGCGGACGATGACGAAGTCCGGCACGGAGCCGGCCTTGAACGTCACCTCGCCGCGCACGAGGTCCGTGAAGGTGACGTCCTCGTCCGGCATCCGCAGGCGCAGCACCGGCTCGCGCCCCTCGGCGCGGTACGCCGCCTTCTGCTCCTCGGTCAGGTCGCGGTCGTAGCCGTCGTAGCCGAGCTTCGGGTCGCGGCCCGCGGCGCGGTGACGGGCCTCGATCTCCTCCGGCGTCGAGAACGACTCGTACGCGTACCCGCCGTCGACCAGCTTCTGCGTCACCTCGCGGTACAGGTCGTAGCGCTGCGACTGCCGGTACGGCTCGTACGGCCCGCCGACCTCGACGCCCTCGTCCCAGTCGAGGCCGAGCCAGCGCAGCGCGTCGAGCAGCTGCTCGTAGCTCTCCTGCGAGTCGCGCGCCGGGTCGGTGTCCTCGATGCGGAAGACGAACGTGCCGCCGACGTGCCGCGCGTACGCCCAGTTGAACAGCGCGGTGCGGATGAGCCCGACGTGCGGGGTGCCGGTCGGCGAGGGGCAGAAGCGGACGCGGACGGCACTGCTGGGCACGGGTCACCTCGGGGTGGGACGGGCGGGGTCGTCCTCAGCCTAGCGAGCGCGCGGGCAGCGCCCCGTCCCGCACGCCCGGCGCCCAGACGTCCCCGGGCACGTCGCCCGGGAGCAGCGCGTTGCCGTGCCCGACGAAGCGCGCGTCGGCGCCCGCGGCCCGTGCCGCGCGGTAGTCGGCGAGCGTGCCCAGGGCCCACCGGGACAGCAGCAGGATGGCGACGAGGTTCACGGTCGCCATGAGCGCCATCGCGATGTCGGCGAGCGACCAGACCGTCGTCAGCGCCAGCAGGGAGCCGAGCCCCACCGCGGCGAGCACGAGCGTGCGCAACGCCGTCAGGGCGCGTCCCCGGATGCCGAGGAACGTCAGGTTGACCTCGGCGTAGGAGTAGTTGCCCAGCACCGACGAGAAGGCGAACGTGAACACCACGACGCTCATGAGCCAGGTCGTCCAGCCGCCGAGCTCGTGCGCGACGGCCGCCGACGTCAGCGCGGCCCCCTCGGCCCCGCCGGTAGCCCCGGGCACGTAGACCTCGGGGCCGGCGAGCAGCACGAGCAGCGCCGTCGCCGAGCACACGAGGATCGTGTCGACGAACACGCCCAGCGACTGGATCAGGCCCTGCTTGGCCGGGTGCGACACGGTCGCCGTCGCGGCGGCGTTCGGCGCCGAGCCCATGCCGGCCTCGTTCGAGAACAGGCCTCGCTTCGTGCCGTTGAGGACAGCGGCCAGGATGCCGCCGGCCGTGCCCGCGAGCGCGCTGTCGAGGCCGAACGCGCCGCGCAGGATCTGCCCGAACGCGTCGGGCACGGCCCCGAGGTTGAGCAGCACGACGACGAGCGCGAGCAGCAGGTACGCGCCGGCCATCAGCGGCAGCGCGACCTCCGCGACCCGCGCCACGCGCCGCACCCCGCCGAACAGCACGGGCGCCGCGAGGACGACGAGCACGACGGCCGTCCACGCCACGGGCACGCCGTGGCTCGCCTCGAACGTCACCGCGATCGTGTTGGCCTGCACCATGTTGAACGCGAAGCCGAACGTGAACACGAGCAGCAGCGCGAACACGACCCCCCACCGGCGTGAGCCCAGCCCCCGCTCGATGTAGTACGCCGGCCCGCCCCGGTAGGAGCCGTCGTCGGCGCGCACCTTGAAGACCTGGGCGAGCGTCGCCTCGACGAAGGCCGTGGCCATGCCGACGAGCGCGACGACCCACATCCAGAAGATCGCGCCCGGGCCACCCAGCGTGAGCGCGACCGCGACGCCGGCGATGTTGCCGGTGCCGACGCGCGAGGCCAGACCCACCGCGAACGCCTGGAACGACGAGATGCCGCCCTGCGCGTCCGACCGCGAGGACAGCACCTGCCGCAGCATGGCGGGGAAGAGCCGCACCTGCACGAACCCCGTGCGGACCGTGAACCACAGCCCCACGCCGACCAGCAGGTAGACCAGCCAGTACGAGTACAGCGCGTCCGTCAGCCAGTCGATGACCGCCTGCATGCCCCACCCCCGGTCCGCCCGATCACGCGAGCGTAGGAGCAGGGCGAGGACCGCGCAGGGTCAGGGGCTGACCCCGGCGGGAGCCCCCGCGGGGTCAGCGGCGCACGACCGGGTTGCGCAGGACGCCGATGTCCTCGACCTCGACCTCGACGACGTCGCGGTGGTCGACCGGCCCGACGCCGGCCGGCGTGCCGGTGAGGATGACGTCGCCGGGCAGCAGCGTGAACACCTCCGACGCGTAGGACACGAGGTACGCGGTGTCGAAGATCATCTGCGACGTGCGCCCGTCCTGCCGGGTCTCGCCGTTGACGCGCGCCTGCACGCGCAGGTCGTCGACGTCGAGCCCGGGCACGACCCACGGCCCGAGCGGGCAGGAGGTGTCGAAGCCCTTGCCGCGCGTCCACTGCGCGTCCGACTTCTGCACGTCCCGCGCGGTCACGTCGTTCGCAACCGTGAACCCGAAGACGTGGTCGAGCGCCCGCTCGGGCGTGACGTCCTTCGTCACCTTGCCGATGACGACGGCGAGCTCGGCCTCGTGGTCGACGCGCTCGGTCCAGTCCGGCAGGACGATCGGGTCGTCCGGGCCGATGACGGACGTGTTGGGCTTGAGGAACAGCAGGGGCGCGCTGGGCACCTCGTTGCCGAGCTCCTGCGCGTGGTCCGCGTAGTTGCGGCCGACGCCGACGATCTTGGACCGCGGGATCACGGGGGCGAGCAGGCGCACGCCGTCGTCGTCGAGCCGCACCCGCTCGCCCGTCGGCTGCACGGGCGTGTAGATCGGGTCGCCCGTGATGACGACGAGCTCCTCGCGGCCGGGCTCACCCTCGACGAGGGCGTAGCGGGGGTCGGAGCCGGTGGTGAACCTCGCGATGCGCACGGGCCCAGCGTAAGGGCGGGTCGTTCGGCGGGCCGTCCACGCACAGCGCGCGCCGACCGGGCAGTTCGCGGGGCGGGCCCGGTGGCCGTGCGACGGGCCCGACCGACGTCGCCGAGAACGTGCCATCCTCGACCGCCGGGAGATCATCACGGCGCATACGCGGGACGGCATGGTCTGCGTTCCGCACGCCGACTGCGAGAAGTGGGTGACGTAGCGATGGCATCGAGCGCGCGAGCTCTTCTTCGACGGGCCGGCTGGAGCCCCGACCGGGAGATCGACGTCGCCCCCGTGGTCGACCGGCTCCTCGGCCTCGGTTACCCCGTCTTTCCGTCGCTCGAGCAGTTCCTGAAGGAGTTCTACGGGCTCGTCGTCCGTTCGGAGGACGGCACGAAGGCGATCACCTTCGACCTCGAGTCGGTCCAGCACCAGACGGATGCCGAGTTCTGCAGGGAGTACGCCGCCGAGATCGGCCGCCCCCTCACCCCTGTCGGCACCCACTCGCACATGGTGGTCATGATCGACGCGCACGGAGGGTTCTGGGGATCGTTCGACCTCGACTACGGGTACAAGGGCGACGACATCGAGCAGGCCGTCCGATCGATCCTCATCGACCCGCCGCGCCTGTTCGATCGCCGGCTCCCGGACTAGAGCGACAGTCTGCGACGCGCTGGAGGTCCCGCGAGCTGCGGTGGGCGAACGGGCCGTCGGGTGCCCTCTTCGTCACCGAACCTCGCGATGTGCACGTGCCCGGCGTCAGCGTGCGTCGTTCGGCGGGCCGCGCGGTCTCGCCCGGGACCCGCAACGGCTCTCCCGCAATCCCCTGCCCCAACTGCCGAGAGTGGTGGAGTTACTGATCATGTCGCATGGCGCTCTCGAGCTGTTGTCACGTGCAGGATGGACTCCCGCCCGTCGAGTGGCGGTCGACGACCTCATCGCTCGACTTCGCGACGACGACCACGATGTCGTGCCGCCGTACCGCGACTTCATGGCCCAGTTCTCCGGCCTCATAGTCGGTTCCGACGACACTGATCGGACCCTCGACTTCGAGATGGACCACGTGCTTGTCATCACTGGTCCCGGCTGGTGCGAGGCGTACGGCGAGGAAATCGGCCGGCTTGTCACCCCCGTAGCGCGCCACGATTCACACATGGCACTCCTGATCGACGAGTCCGGAGAATTCTGGGGAGCATATGACGATCTCTTCGGCTACATGGGAAGGGACATCGTGCAGGTCGTCGAACGGCTTCTCATCGACCCGCCGGGTACGCACGAGCTCGACCGCCGCCTGCCCGACTGAAACCACATCGTTGCAAAGTGCCACCGTTCATACACGCAACGGTCTTCCCGCAATACCGTGCGGAAACTGTGAGAAGTGCTGGAGGTCCTGATGGCACTGAGTGCTCTTGAACTGCTGAGGCGCGCCGGCTGGAGCCCTGACCGCCGGGTGCCGGTCGACCACCTCATGAGTCGCCTTCGCGACCATGGCCACGACGTCGTCCCACCGTTCCGAGACCTCATGGCACAGTTCTCCGGTCTCGTGATCAGATCAGAAGACGGCAAGCGGGCCCTTGAGTTCGACATCGACCGAGCTCTCGTTCTGACCGATTCCGACTGGTGCACGCAGTACAGCGAAGAGATCGATCAGACCGTTACCCCCGTGGCGCGCCAAGACCCACACCTGGCACTTCTTCTCGACGAGTCCGGAGGATTCTGGGGAGCCTACGACGATCTCTACGGCTACAAGGGGAGTGACATCCTCCAGGCCATAGAGTGGCTCCTCATCGATCAGCCAGGTTCGCACAAGCTCGACCGCTCCCTTCCCGACTAGAGACATGCGTCCCTGCACAGAACCGAGCCGCACGGCACCGTGGACGACGCACCGAGACAACAGAACGAGCTGAAGCGCGTGGTGATTTGCGTCGGCCTGGTTGCCGTAGCGATCGGCGTCGTCGTGGCGCTGGGAGGCGGTGCGCCGCCGTCGCCCACGACGAGGTGCAGACGTCGCTCGTCGAGGACTTCGCGTACCCGGGCGCGGACGCCCTCCTGGTGGAGCACAGCCTGCAGGTCCACACCGGCGACGGGCACCGGTGCGGCCCGGGCGCTGCTGGACGCGGCGGTGGCCGATGCGGCACGACGCGGCCGCGGGCACGTCTCCCTCGAGGTCGACGCGGACTCGCCCACCGGCGCGGACCGGCTCTACGAGGCGCTCGGGTTCCGCACGGCGCGCGACGCGCTCGCGATGCGAGACGCGAGAGTATTCGCCAATCGCCAGCTTCCGCACAAGACGACGGCAGCGGTCGACCCGGTGACGGGCAGAGTCACCACAGGCTTCTCGGGCGAGCGCCTCGACCCGCCGCCGGGCCTGCGCGAGCGCCTTCCCAGCGAGTCGCTGCACATCTGGGTGGTGGAGAACTGCGGCGAGGTCGCCGCTTGCACCAGGCAGCTCGACGGAGTGACCGACATCGTGGAGCAACGTGCGATCCTCGACCGACTGGAGATGATCACGGTCTTCACGCGGGGCGGGATGATCGCGGCCCCGTGCAACAACTGCCAGAGATGGGTGAGATGACCATGGCACTGAACGCGCTCGACCTTCTCGAACGGGCTGGTTGGCGGCACGACCGCGAGATCGATGCCGACCCCGTCGTCCAGCGGCTCCGCGCCTCCGGTTACACCGCGGTCCCGCCGCTTCGAGACTTTCTCACCCAGTTCTTCGGGCTCGTGATCACCTCGGAAGACGGCAGCAAGTCGATCACCTTCGATCTCGACTCGGTCGAGCACCTGACCGATGCCGAATTCTGCAATGAGTATGGCGACGCTATCGGCCGACCGGTCACACCCGTCGGCGTTCACTCGGACATGATCATCATGATCGACGCGGCCGGAGAGTTCTGGGCGGCTCTGGACCTCGACTACGGATACATGGGCAAGAACATCGAGCAGGCCGTCCAGTGGATTCTCATCGATCCGGCGACCATGCACATGTTCGATCGTCGGCTCCCCGACTAGAGCGACAACTCGGGCATCGCGAGCCTGATCTGCATCGACCTGGCCGACCCAGACCCATGAGCAAGAGGAGAGTCGCCTGAAGCACGTGTGGGGCGGGATCGGACTGGCTGTCGCAGCGGTCGGTGTCGCCGTGGCGACGGGCGCCGGGGGCGCCGTCGCCGACGACGAGGTGCAGACGTCGCTGGTGGAGGACTTCGCGTACCCGGGCGCGGACGTCCTCCTGGCGGAGCACGGACTGCAGGTCCACACCGGCGACGGGCACATCCTGTTCGAGCCGTCCGCGACCGGGGAGTGCGTGCGCGGTCTGATCAAGGTGGAGACGCACGTCGTCCGCGAGGGGGTGCAGGAGGTGGTGAACTACTGCTTCCGGACCTCCGGGTTGTCGCTGACGACGCGCTGGATGCGGGTGCCGTGGCAGGCGTAGAACGCGGCTGCCCGGACCAGGAACCCGGCGGCCGTGGTGCCTTCCCGTCGCCGGAGCTCGCGATGCCCACGGGCGCGGCGTCAGCGCGGGTCGTTCGGCGGGCCGTCCGGTCTCGCCCGGGTCACGATGAAGGGCGATGACCGACACCTCCCGCCCCGCCCCACCCGACGGTCCGACGCTCGCCGACCTGCCGCCCGGCTGGTCGGCGCGCCGGCCGGATGCGGAGGACGCACCCGCCCTGCACGCGCTCCTGACGTCGCACGAGGTGGCCGTGACGGGCTCGGCCTCGACCCACCGGTCGGCCGTCGACGCCCTCCTCGTCCCCAGGACGGACGCGCGCCGGCACGTCCTCGCGGTCGACGAGCACGGCCGGGTCCGGGCGTGGGCGTCGGCGTACGACCGGGCCGTCGGCCGGGTCGTCGCCCAGGTGCTCGTCGACCCGGACCTCGACGACGCGACCGCGGACACGGTGGCCGCTGCCGGGTTCGCCTGGGTGGAGGACGCCGCGCGCGCGATCGCCAGGGCGCGCGGCCTGGAGGTGACGCAGGCCGACAGCGGCGCCTTCCAGGCGGACGAGCGGCAGCAGCGGTGGCTCGCCGCGGCGGGCTACCGGCACGCGCGGTCGTGGCTGCAGATGGTGCGCCCGACCAGCCCGCGGGACGCCGATGCCAGCGCCGGTGCCGACGCTCCCCCGCCCGCCCGGGTCCGTGTGCGCCGCGTCCGCCGGGGCGAGGACGGCATGCCCGACGGCGCCGACCTGATGGCGGTGCACGTGGTGCTCGAGGAGTCGTTCACCGACCACTTCAACTACCACCCTGAGCCGTTCGACGACCTGGTGTCACGCCTGCGCGCGGACCCCGGCCACCGCTGGGACCACTGGTGGCTCGCCGAGTCCGTCGACGCCGACCGGCCGTCGCGGCCCGTCGGCGCGCTCGTCGCCACGGTCTCACCCGGGCACGACGGCGCGCCCGACGGCACGTACGTCGCCTACCTCGGCGTGCTGCGCAGTGCCCGCGGCCGTGGTGCGGCCCGCGCGCTGCTGGACGCGGCGGTGGCCGACGCGGCACGGCGCGGCCGCGGGCACGTCTCCCTCGAGGTCGACGCGGACTCACCCACGGGCGCGGACCGGCTCTACGAGGCGCTCGGGTTCCGCACGGCCGTGACCACCCAGTCGTGGCACCGCGACGTCCGGGTGGCCGACGCGTAGGGCCGCAACGTCAGGCGCGGGCGACGACCTCGCCGTGCAGGATCGAGAACCAGGCGTCCTCCTGCGTGCCCCACGCGTGCCACGCGTCGGCGAGCTGCTCGAGCCCCACCTCGTCGGCGAGCCCGTGCTCGATGGCCTGGGCGGCGAAGTTCGAGCGCACGCAGCGGTCGGCCCACAGGTCGGACCACCAGACCCGGTCGGTGGGGCCGGCGTAGCACCACGCGCTGGCGCTGGGCGCGATGCCGGCGGGGTCGAACCCGGCCTCGCGCACCCAGGAGAGCAACTTGCGGCCGGCGTCGGCGTCGGCGCGGTTCGCCTGGGTGACCTCGTGGTAGAGCGTCAGCCAGTCGTCGAGCCCCTCGGACGGCGGGTACCAGGCCATGCCGTCGTAGTCGGCGTCCCGCACCGCGACCACACCGCCCGGCTTGGCCACGCGGCGCATCTCGCGCAGCGCGGCGACCGGGTCGGACAGGTGCTGGAGCACCTGGTGGGCGTGCACGACGTCGAACGTGTCGTCGGGGAAGTCGAGCGCGTAGGCGTCGCCCACGTGGAACCGGACGTTCGGCGTCCCGGCGTCCGCCGCGGCCTTCCCTGCCGCTTCGATCACGGCCGAGGACGTGTCGACGCCGACGACCTCGCCCGGGGCGACGCGTCCCGCCAGGTCGATGGTCACGGTGCCGGGGCCGCAGCCCACGTCGAGCAGGGACTGCCCGGGGGCGAGGTGCGGCAGCAGGTACGCCGCGGAGTTCTCGGCGGTGCGCCAGCGGTGCGAGCGCAGCACGCTCTCGTGGTGGCCGTGGGTGTAGACGTCGGATCGCGAGGTCACACGGCACTGTAGATCCGCACAGGCGTCCAGTTCATCACCCGGTACGTGATCGTCCGCATGCTGGGCGGTGAGGTGGCTCCCAGCGGCGCCGCCCACGCCCGGGGTCCGACTGCCCCGGCCGCCCTTGCCGACCGCGCCTAGGCTGCCCAGGGTGCGACGCATCGTGGGGGTGGACACCGCCCGGGGGCTGGCCGTGCTCGGCATGGTCGCCGCCCACGTCGGGCCGGACGACACGTGGCGGACGGTCCCGCCGGGCGGCTTCGCCCAGCTCGCCGACGGACGCCCCTCGGCGCTGTTCGTCGTGCTCGCCGGCGTCGGGCTGGCGCTGCTGTCGGGCGGCGACCACCCCGTGACCGGGACGCGGCTCGTGCAGGCCCGGCTGCGGATCCTCGTGCGGGCCGCGCTGCTCGTCGTCCTCGGCGCGGCGCTCGTGCAGCTCGGCACGCCGGTCGTCGTCATCCTCGTCGTCTACGGCGGCATGTTCGCCGCCGGGACGCTCGCCCTGCGGTGGCCGCGCCCGGTGCTCGTCGCGGCGTCCGCCGCGGTCGCGCTGCTGGGCCCGCTCCTGCTCCCGCTCGGCGACGACGCCGCGATCGTGTCCGAACGGCCTGTCGACCCGCTGACCGTGCTCCTCGGGCACTACTACCCCGCGGTCGTCTGGATGTCGTACGTCCTGACGGGGCTGGCCGTCGGTCGCAGCGACCTGCGCTCCGGCCGCGTGCACGCGTGGCTGGCGGGCCTCGGCGCCGCGCTGGTCGTCGCCGGGCACGGCGGCAGCGCGGCGCTCACCGCGGCGCTCGGCCGCACGAGCGACCTCACCACGTCGGAGCCGCACTCGTCGTCGCTGTTCGAGGTGGCCGGCAACACCGGGGTGGCGCTGCTCGTCCTCGCGGCGTGCCTCGCGGTCGGCGCGCGGTGGCCGCGGGCGCTGGCACCGGTGAGCGCCACCGGCGCGCTCGCGCTCACCGCCTACACCGGCCACCTCCTGGTCATCGCGGCGCTGGGCACCGACGTCGTGTGGGCGCCGACCACCGCCACCTGGCTGTGGTTCACGGTCGTGGTCGTGGCCCTGTGCTGGGCGTGGCACGCCGCGGTCGCGCGGGGCCCGCTGGAGTGGGTCCTGCACGCGGTGTCGACACGCGCCGCGGACGTCGCTCCCGACCGGCTCCTGCCGCGGGCCGACGACGACGGCACCGCCGCGCCGCGGACGGACGCCCTGCCCGGCCCCGCGGACGAGCCGGCGCAGCGTCAGGGCCAGACGAGCGACCGCGTCCAGGAGCCGTCGCCCGAGCGCCGGTAGACCAGGCGCACGTGGGCGCGGTCGGGGCTGCCCTGCCAGAACTCGACGGCGTCGGGCACCACCAGCCACGCCTGCCATGCGGGCAGCACGAGGCCGGGTTCGGCGTCGACGCGGGCGCGCGCCGCCGCCATCGCGCCCCGCAGCTCGTCCACCGAGCCGAGCGGCTCCCCCGGACGCACCGCGAGCGCGGCGGCACGCGACGACGGCGACCGCGCGAGGTAGTCGGCCGCGGACGCCTCCTCCCCCAGGTAGCGGGCGGCACCCGTGACGCGCACCTGCCGGACGACCGGCTGCCACCAAAACGTCAGCGCAGCCTGCGGGTTCGCCGCCAGGTCGCCGGCCTTGCCGCTGCGGGCGTCGGTCGCGAACGCGAAGCCGTCGGGTCCGACGTCCTTGAGCACGAGCACGCGCGCGGCGGGCCGGCCGTCGGGCGCGGCGGTCGCGAGGGTCACCGCGTGCGGCTCGGGGACGCCCGCGTCGAGCGCGGCCCGGAACCAGTCCTCGAACAGCGCGAGGGGGTCGTCGGGCGCGGTGCCCGGGTCGAACGGCAGGACGGTGCCGGACAGGGCGGGCAGGGACCGCAGCAGCTCGCGCACGCGCCCACCCTCCCGCGCGCACCGGCCGCGCGCCATCCCCGGACGGCACGGCCCGGCCGGGCGCCCGCACACGCGACCTACCCTGGTGCGGTGAGCACGACGACCCCGGCGACCGCACCCGCGGACGTCGTCGTGCTGCCCCCGGACGCGTGGCGCGCGGCGGCGGCGGCCCACGCGGACCGTGCGGACGCCATGACCGCCGGGCACCGCGAGCGCCGCTCCCGGCACGAGCGGCACGCGATCGAGGACTTCCTCTACGAGTACTACCCGACCCGACCCGCGCAGCTGCGGCGTTGGCACCCGGGCACCGGCGTCGCCCTCGCCGCGGACGCCGACGGGCCGGCCCCGCAGGGCGCCTGGCGCTGGTACCGCACCGGTGACGACGGCACGGTGACCCTCGACGTGCCGGCGTTCCTCGCGGACCGCGGCGACGCGGTGCGGTTCGTCGCGGGCCTCGTCGGTGCGACCGCCGCCCGCCCGGCGGCGACGGGCTGCTTCGGGCTGCACGAGTGGGCGATGGTCTACCGCGAGCGCGACGACGAGCACCGGCACCCGCTCCCCCTGCGCCTGGGCCGCGACGGCACCGACGCGGTCGTCGAGCGGCACCGCATCCGCTGCACGCACGTCGACGCGTTCCGGTTCTTCACGCCGGCGGCCGTGCCGCGCAACACGCTGCAGCCGACGCGGGCGACGCAGGTGGCGATGGAGCAGCCGGGCTGCCTGCACGCCAACATGGACGTCTACAAGTGGTGCCTGAAGCTGGGTCCTGCGGTCCCCGGCGACCTGCTGCTCGACGCGTTCGACCTCGCGCACGACATCCGGCTGGTGGACATGCGGGCGTCCCCGTACGACGTCCGCCCGTACGGCCTGGAGCCCATCGCGATCGAGACCGCGGACGGCAAGGCGGACTACGTGCGCCGGCAGCGGGGGTTCGCGGTCCGGGCGAACGCCCTGCGGGCCCGGCTGCTGGAAATCTGCGCCGCGCTCGTCGCGGCCTGAGCGGCCGCGGGTCTCAGGCCTGCGCCCGGCGCCAGCCCAGGTGGGCGAACCACGCCGCGCACGCGTGCGTCCAGGCCGCGACGTGCGGCTCCTCGTCCGCGAGCCCGAGGCCGTGGCGCCCGGACGGGTACACGTGCAGCTCGGCGGGCACGCCGGCGCCCCACAGCGCCTGCGCGTACCGCACGGCGTTCGAGACGGGCACGGTGGCGTCGTCGGCGGTGTGCCACACGAACGCCGGCGGCGTCGCGGACGTGACGCGGAGCTCGGCGGACAGGACGGCCCGCTCGTCCTCCCCGGCGCCCGGCCCGAGCAGGGCCTTGACGGACCCCTCGTGCGCGTCCGCGCCGAACGAGACGACCGGGTAGCAGAGCACGGTCGCGTCCGGGCGGGCGGCGTCGTCGTCGACCGTCGACAGGGTCGCGGCCAGGTGCCCGCCGGCGGAGAAGCCGAGCACGGCGACGCGCGCGGGGTCGACGTCGAGACCCGTGCCGCCGGCGCGCACCCAGCGCACCGCGGCCGCCGCGGCGTCGAGCGGCGCGGGGTGCAGCGGCGCGGTGGCTCCCTCGGGCGCGACCGGGTAGCGCAGCACGACCGCGTGCAGGCCGAGGCCCGCGAGCCACTGCGCGACGGGCTCCGCCTCGTGGTCGGCGGTCCGGCGGTACCCGCCGCCCGGCAGCACCAGGACGAGCGGGCGGGGGCCGGCCGCGTCGGCGGGCACGACCGTGACGCGTCCCTCGAGCGCCGCTGGGAGGTCGGCGTCGCTCACAGCGTCCCGGCGCGGACGGCCGCGACGCCCTGGTTCGCGAGCGCGTCGGCGCGCTCGTTGCCGGGGTCCCCGGCGTGCCCCTTCACCCAGACCCACGTGACGTGGTGCCGCGCGACCTCGGCGTCGAGCGCCTGCCACAGATCCTTGTTCTTCACGGGCTTCTTGTCCCCGGTGAGCCAGCCGTTGCGCTTCCAGCCGTGCATCCACTTCGTCAGGCCGTTCATGACGTACGTCGAGTCGACGTGCAGGCGGACGACCGACGGGCCCTTGAGCGCGCGCAGGCCCTCGATGACGGCGGTCAGCTCCATGCGGTTGTTCGTCGTGACCTTCTCCCCGCCGAACAGCTCGCGCTCGTGCGTGCCGGAGCGCATCCACGCACCCCAGCCGCCGACGCCGGGGTTGCCCTTGCAGGCGCCGTCGGTCCACATCTCGACGCGGGGCAGGTCGTCACCGGGCAGCAGGTCGTCGCTCACGCCGGACACCGTACGGGGTGCGCGCGGCCGCTCACGCCGGCGTCGCGAGCACGGTCTCGCGCACGACCCGGCGCAGCACCTTGCCGACCTGGGAGCGCGGCAGGTCGGGCAGCACGACGACCCGCCGCGGCAGCGCGTACCGGGCGAGGCGGGTCTCGCACCAGGCGCGGACGGCGGCGAGGTCGACGCCGGTGGCCCCCTCGTCGAGCACGACGGCCGCGACGACGCTCTCCCCCAGGTCGCCGGCCGGCACACCGACGACCGCGACGTCGCGCACGCCCGGCATGCCGCGCAGGTGGTCCTCGACCTGCGACGGGTACACCTTGAACCCGCCGCTGATGATCATCTCCTTCATGCGGTCGACGAGGACGACGAAGCCGTCCTCCTCGACCTGCACGACGTCCCCGGTGCGCAGCCACCCGCCGGGCAGCAGCTGCTCGGCGGTCTCCTCCGGCCGGTTCCAGTACCCGGCGAAGACCTGCGGACCGCGGACCAGCAGCTCGCCGCGCTCGCCGGGCGCCACCTCGCGGGTGGGGTCCTCCTGGTCGACGACCCGCACGTGGGTGGACGGGAACGGCAGGCCGAGCGCGCCGGGGCGGCGGTCGGCCGTCATGGGGTTGCCGAGCGCGACCGGCGACGTCTCCGTCATGCCGTAGCCCTCGATCACGAGGCCCCCGGTGACGCGCTCCCAGCGCTCGGCCGTCGCGCGCGGCAGGGCCATCGCGCCGCTGATCGCGTAGCGGAAGGACGTCAGGTCCGCACCGCTCTCCTCCGCGGCCGCGGCGAGCCGGTCGAGCATGGGCGGGACGGCCGGCAGGAACGTGCCCGGGCGGCGCTTCTGCGCGGCCAGGACGCGTGCCGGGTCGAAGCTCGGCAGCACGACGAGCGTCGCCGCGATGCGCGTCGCGTACGTCAGGCACAGCGTCAGGCCGAACGCGTGGAAGAACGGCAGGACCGCGTAGACGACCTCCGTGCCCGGGTCGGCCTGCGTCCACGCCTGCCCCTGGATCGCGTTCGCGAGCAGGTTGCGGTGGGTCAGGACGGCCCCCTTGGGCGTGCCCGTGGTCCCGCCCGTGTACTGCAGGAGCGCGACGTCGGCCGCCGCGGGGCCGGGGACGGACGCGTCGAGCGGACGGGCCGCCGCGACGAGGCGGTGCCAGTGCGGCACCCCGGCGGGCACCGGACCGCGCATGGCGGCGCGGGTGCGGCGCGCGGTCGGGACGGGCAGCCGCAGCGCGAACCGCGCGAGCGGCGGCAGGTCGGCGCTGAGGTCGACCGCGACGACGTGCCGGACCTGGGTCCGGTCCTGCGCCTCCAGCACGCGCGGGACCGCCTGCTCCCAGACGACCGCGACCGTGGCGCCGCTGTCGGCGAGCTGGTGGGCGAGCTCGTCGGCCGAGTAGGTGGGGTTGTGCTCGACGACCACCGCGCCGAGGCGCAGCACCGACCAGAACGCGACGAGGTGCGTCGTGCAGTTGGGCAGCACGAGCGCGACCCGGTCGCCGGGGCCGACGCCGAGGTCGCGCAGCACGCCGGCGCCGCGCGCGACCTGGTCGGCGACCTGCGACCACGTCGTGGTCCTGCCGAGGAAGTCGACGGCGAGACGGTCGGGGTGCTCGCGTGCGGTGCGCTCGAGCGTGGCGGTGAGGGCCTCGTCCGGGACGTCGACGTCCCGCGGGACGCCGGCCGGCCAGGCGGCGGGGAGGGGTGCGTCCGGGGTGCTGCTGCTCACGAGGGTCACGGTAACTTACGGGACCGTAGGTTTCTCGTCGGGCGCCCGGCCGCCGCGGCCGGGCGTGGGAGGATCGTCCGGTGCCCGACCCCGCGACGTACGTCCCCGCCGCCCAGGTGCCGGCGGGCCCCGTCGACGTCCCGGCCGCCGTCGCCCGGCTCGCCGGGAGCGCACCGCTCACGCCCGTGTGGGTCAACGAGCTCGGCGGGCTGACGTTCCGGCTCGGCGGTGACCGCTACGTCAAGTGGGTCGCGGCGGGCACCCCCGAGATCGACCTGGCCGCCGAGGCCGCCCGCCTCGCGTGGGCGGCGCCGTTCACCACCGTCCCCCGCGTGCTCGACCAGGGCGCGGACGACGAGGGCGCGTGGCTCGTCACCGCCGCGATCGACGGCCGCAGCGCGGTCGACCCCCTGTGGCTCGCGCGGCCCGAGCAGGCGGCGACCGCGATCGGCCGCGGGCTGCGGGCGCTGCACGACGCGCTGCCGGTCGGCGAGTGCCCGTTCGCCTGGTCGGCGCACGACCGCCTCACCCGTGCGCTGCAGCACCTCGACGCCGGCGACACCCCCGCGGCCTGGTCGCCCGAGCACCGCGGCATGAGCGCCGCGGAGGCCCGCTACCGCCTCACCGACCCGCCGGAGCCCGACCGGCTCGTGGTCTGCCACGGCGACGCCTGCGCGCCCAACACGCTCCTCGCCGACGACGGCACGGTGGCCGGTCACGTCGACCTGGGCCGGCTCGGCGTCGCCGACCGCTGGGCGGACCTCGCGGTCGCCGCGTGGAGCATCGACTGGAACCACGGGCTCGGGTACGACCGGCACGTCTACGACGGCTACGGGATCGAGCCCGACCCCGACCGCATCGCCTACTACCGACTCCTCTGGGACGCCTCGTGACCTCTCCCCACGCGATCGCACGCCACGCTCACGATCCCGCGGGGACCCCGGCATGACCGCGACGACGGGCACCGGCCCGCTCACCGCCCGCCTGCCCCGGGGCGCCGACGCCCACGACCCCGACGCGCTGTACGAGGCGTTCACGACCTGGGCCGCCGACCAGGGGCTGCGGCTGTACCCGCACCAGGAGGAGGCGCTGCTCGAGCTCGTCTCCGACTCCCACGTCATCCTGTCGACGCCGACCGGGTCCGGGAAGTCGCTCGCGGGCGTCGCGGCGCACGCGGTCGCGCTCGCGCAGGGCCGCCGGTCGTTCTACACCGCGCCGATCAAGGCCCTCGTGAGCGAGAAGTTCTTCGCGCTCGTCGAGGTCTTCGGCTCCGAGAACGTCGGGATGATGACGGGCGACACGGCCGTCAACGCCCAGGCCCCCATCGTCTGCTGCACGGCCGAGATCCTGGCGAACCTCGCGCTGCGCGACGGCCCCGACGCGGACGTCGGCCTCGTGGTCATGGACGAGTTCCACTACTACGCCGACCCGCAGCGCGGCTGGGCGTGGCAGGTGCCGCTCCTGGAGCTGACGCGCACGCAGTTCCTGCTCATGTCCGCCACCCTCGGCGACGTCACGTTCTTCGAGGAGGACCTGCGGCGCCGCACGGGCCGTGAGGTCGCGGTCGTCGCGAACGCGGAGCGGCCCGTCCCGCTGACGTTCTCGTACGTCGTCGAGCCGCTGCACGAGCTGCTCGACGAGCTGGTGCAGACGCACCGCGCACCCGTGTACGTCGTGCACTTCACGCAGAAGGAGGCGGTCGAGCGCGCGCAGGCGCTGCTGTCCTCGACGCTCGCGAGCCGCGCGCAGCGCGACGCGATCGCCGCCGAGCTCGGCGCGTTCCGGTTCGGACCCGGGTTCGGGAAGACGCTCTCGCGCCTGCTGCGGCACGGCGTCGGCGTGCACCACGCGGGGATGCTGCCCAAGTACCGGCGGGTCGTCGAGCGGCTCACGCAGAAGGGCCTGCTGCCGGTCGTGTGCGGCACCGACACGCTCGGAGTGGGCATCAACGTGCCCATCCGCACGGTCGTGCTGACGTCCCTCGTCAAGTACGACGGGCAGCGCATGCGGCACCTCACGGCGCGCGAGTTCCACCAGATCGCCGGCCGCGCCGGCCGGGCGGGCTTCGACACGGTCGGCGAGGTCGTCGTCATGGCGCCCGAGCACGTGATCGAGAACCGCAAGGCGCTGCTCAAGGCGGGCGACGACCCGAAGAAGCAGAAGAAGATCGTCCGCAAGCAGGCGCCGGCCGGCCACGTCAACTGGACCGACAAGACGTTCGAGCGCCTGCGGGACGCCCCGCCCGAGCCGCTGACGTCCAGCTTCCACGTGTCGCACGCGATGGTGCTGCACGTGCTGCAGCGCGGACGCGACGGGCGGGCCGACCCGATCGCGGTCATGACGCACCTGCTCACCGACAACCACGAGCCCGAGGGCGCGCGCGCCCGCCACGTGCGCCGCGCGGTCGACGTCTACCGCTCGCTGCGCGCGGGCGGTGTCGTCGAGCGCCCCTGGGTGGACGACCCGGACGCCCCGCGCGGGCGCCGCCGCACCGTGGCGCTGGTGGCCGACCTGCCGCCGACGTTCGCCCTCGACCAGGCACTCTCCCCCTTCGCCTACGCCGCGCTCGACCTGCTCGACCCCGAGGACCCCGGGTACGCGCACGACGTCGTCTCCGTCATCGAGGCGACGCTCGACGACCCGCGCCAGGTGCTCGCGGCGCAGGAGAACAAGGCCCGCGGCGAGGCGGTCGCCGCCATGAAGGCCGAGGGCCTCGACTACGACGAGCGCATGGCCCTGCTCGAGGACGTCACGTACCCGCGCCCGCTGGCCGAGCTGCTCGAGCACGCGTTCGCGACGTACCGGCGCACCAACCCGTGGGTCGCCGACCTCGCCCTGTCGCCGAAGTCGGTCGTGCGGGACATGCACGAGCGGGCCGCCACGTTCGCGGAGTACGTCTCGCTGTACAACCTCGACCGCACCGAGGGCGTCCTGCTGCGCTACCTCGCCGACGCCTACCGCGCGCTGCGCCGCACGGTGCCCGAGGACCGCCGCACCGAGGAGCTCGAGGAGCTCGTCGCCTGGCTCGGCGACCTCGTGCGCCGCACCGACTCCAGCCTGCTGGACGAGTGGGAGCGCCTGGCGAACCCGACGGACGACCCCGCCGCGGCGGCCGACGAGGACGACGACACACCTCCGCCCGTCACCGCGGACCCGCGCGTCTTCCGGGCGCTCGTGCGCGGTGCGCTGTTCCGCCGCGTCGAGCTCGTCGCCCGCGAGGCGTGGGGCGCGCTGGCCGCGCTGGGCGACGTCGACGGCGACGGCCGCCCGTGGGACGCCGACCGGTGGGCCGACGCGATCGACCCGTACTGGGACCTGCACGACGAGGTCCTCACCGGGCCCGCGGCGCGTGGGCCGGCGCTGTTCCAGGTCACGCCGTCGCAGGGCCGGGGCCCGGCCGCCGGGACGTGGCACGTGCGCCAGGTCCTCGACGACCCGGCCGGGGACCACGACTGGCGCATCGACGCGCTCGTCGACCTCGCCGCGTCCGACGAGGCCGGCGAGGTGCGTCTCCGGGTGCTCGAGGTGGGGCCGCTCTGACCCGCGCCCCGGCGGCCGCGGCCGCACCCGGGCCCCTCCGGTGAGGTGAGGCTGTCCTGCATATGCGCAGGTCAGGGCAGCCTTTCCTGCGATGACAGGCATCGCGGACCGGCCTAGCGTGGGGACATGACCACGCTCGGCGGACACCTCACGGGTCTCGTGCAGAGCCCCGGCGGACCCCGCCCCACGCACTCCGCGCGGGGCCTCAACTGGCTGCGCGCCGGTGTGCTCGGCGCGAACGACGGCATCGTCTCGATCGCGGCCACCGTGGTCGGCGTCGCGGGTGCCTCGACCTCCACGCGGACCATCGCCCTCGCCGGCGGCGCGGCCCTCGTCGCGGGTGCCCTCTCGATGGCGGCCGGCGAGTACGTGTCCGTGAGCAGCCAGCGGGACGCCGAGCGCGTCGCCGCCGCCGAGGGGCGTCCCATCGGCGGGGCCGACGACGAGGAGGCGTTCACGAACCCGTGGCACGCCGCGCTCGCGTCGTTCGTCGCCTTCACCCTCGGCGGGCTCGTGCCGCTGCTCGTCGTGCTGGCGCCGTGGTCGGTCGCCGCCCGCGTCCCCGTGACCGTCGCCGCGGTCGTCGCCGCGCTCGTCGCGCTCGGGTGGTCGTCCGCGCGGTTCACCGGTGCCGCCACGGGCCGCGTCGTGCTGCGCAACGTCGTCGGGGGGTCCGTGGCGATGGCCGTGACGTTCGGCATCGGCGCGCTCGTCGGGGTCGCGGTCTAGCGGCACCCGACCAGGGGTCCAGCGGCACTCGACCAGGGACCGCGGGCACCGACCAGGCACGTCTCGGGCCCTACCCTGTCGCCATGGCGCGCAGCGGCACGCGGTCGACGTCCGGCACACCGGCCCTCGTGGCCCTCGCCGCTGCCGGCGTGCCGCACACGGCGCACACGTACGTCCACGACCCGGCCTCCGACCTCGGCTACGGCCTGGAGGCCGCGCAGGCCCTGGGCGTCGACCCCGAGCAGGTCTTCAAGACCCTCGTCGCGGACGTCGAGGGCACGCTCACGGTCGCCGTCGTTCCCGTCACGGGGCGCCTCGACCTCAAGGCCCTGGCACAGGCCGTCGGCGCCAAGCGCGCGGTCATGGCCGAGCCGCACGCCGCGGAGCGCGCGACCGGCTACGTCGTCGGCGGCATCTCGCCGCTCGGCCAGCGCACGCGGCTGCGCACCGTGGTCGACGAGACCGTGTGGCTGTTCGACACCGTGCTCGTCTCCGGCGGCCGCCGCGGCCTGGACGTCGAGCTCGCGCCCGACGACCTCGTGCGCCTCACCGGGGCGGTCGTCGCGGCGGTCGCGGCCGGCTGAGCGCCGCCCTCAGCGCCCGTACGCCGCGAACGGCCGGTCGGTGGGGACGATGTCCTTGCCGAGCGGCACGAGCGAGACGGGGATCAGCTTGAGGTTCGCGATGCCCAGCGGGATGCCGACGATCGACAGGAACAGCGGGATCGCGGTCGCCACGTGCCCGATCGCGAGCCAGATGCCGGCGACGACGACCCAGATCACGTTGCCGATGGTCGACCACGCCCCGGCGGTGGGCTTGTCCACGACCGTGCGGCCGAACGGCCACAGCACGTAGCTCGCGATGCGGAACGAGGCGATCCCGAACGGGATCGTGACGATCAGCAGGCAGCACAGGACGCCCGCCGCCACGTACCCCAGGGCGAGCCAGGCGCCGGCGAGCACGAGCCAGATGACGTTGAGCAGGGTGGTCACCCCACCACGGTCGCACGGTCTGCGGCGACGGCGACATCCGGGACGCCCCGGAGCCGACCCTCAGTTCAGCGCCGGGTCGTCCGGCGCGGTCCACAGCAGCGCGTTCTCGTCCGGCTGACGGCGCAGCACGCGCCGCCACAGGCCCGCGGGGTCGACCGCGAACGGGTCGTCGGGCAGCGCGTCCACGACGATCCAGCCCTTCGCCGCGACCTCCTCGTCCAGCTGGCCCGCCGCCCAGCCCGCGTACCCGACGAACACGCGCAGCCCCCGCACGCCGCGCGCCACGACCTCCGGCGGCGCGTCGAGGTCGACGAGCCCGAGCCCCGGCGTGAGCGGACGGACGCCCGGCGGCAGGTCGACCGCACCCGGCAGGCCCGCGAGGCCCAGGGCGGCGTCCCGCCCGACCGGACCACCGCCGAACAGCACGCCGGGCGCCGTCACGTGCGGGCGCCAGGCCGGCAGGACGGCCGCGACGTCGACGTCCAGCGGACGGTCGAGGACGACGCCGAGCGCCCCGCCTCCCGTGTGCTCGAGCACGAGCACGACGCTGCGCCGGAAGCTGGGGTCGCGCAGGCCCGGCGTGGCCACGAGGAGTCGTCCGGTCGAGCCGTCCATGCGGCCCATCATGGCCCGGCGGTACCGTCGGGACCCGTGGAGCGGCCGGACGACCCCGAGGACCGCGCACGGCACGTCGCCGCGCGCCTGGCGGAGCTGCGCGCACGCGTGGCCCGGGCGGAGGGCGCGGCCGGACGGCAGCCGGGTGCCGTGCGCGTCCTGCTCGCCGGCAAGACGATGGACGCGGCCACGGTGCGCGCGGCGCTCCTCGCGGACGCCGACGCGCGGGCGGCCGGCTCCGGCACCGCCCCGGTCCTGCTCGGCGAGAACCGGGTGCAGGAGCTCGTGGCGAAGGCGCCCGTCCTGGCGGACCTGGCGCCGACCTGGCACCTCATCGGGCCGCTGCAGTCGAACAAGGTCGCCGCGGTCCTGCGCTGGGCGCACGCGGTCGAGTCCGTCGCGGACGTGACGCTGGCGCGCCGCCTCAGCGAGCGCGTGCGCGAGCGGACCGTCCCGCTGGACGTGTGGGTCCAGGTCAACGTCTCCGGTGAGCCGACCAAGCACGGCGTGGCGCCGGGGGCGGCGCACGACCTCGCCCTGCAGGTCGCCGCGCTGCCCGGGCTCCGTCTGGCCGGCTTCATGACCGTCGGCGCGAACACCCCGGACGAGGCGGTCGTCCGGTCCGGCTACGCGCTCCTGCGACGCGTGCGGGACGACGTGGTGGCGTCGGGAGCGCCGGGCACCGCGGAGGCGCACGGTCTCTCGATGGGGATGAGCCGCGACCTCGAGGCCGCCGTCGCCGAGGGCGCCACGGTCGTGCGGATCGGCACGGCGGTGTTCGGCGCGCGGCCCGCGGCGACCGGCACGGGCAGCGCCCCCGCCCGGTAGGCGCGCGCCGCCGCCCGCCGGCGCACGTCGGGCTCCGTGAGCAGCGCGCGCCGGGCCAGCACGTCCAGGCGGCGCCGTGCCCGCTCGTCCTCCGCCACCCGCGTCCTCCCGCACCCGTGCCCGTCGTGGTCCGTGCCGCCGGTGCGGACGGCGTCCCCCTGCGTCGTCGTCCGCACCGGCGGCACCGGCACGTCGCAGGAGCGCGCAGGGGGCGTCCTGATACGTCCACCGCGCGGCGCTGGGAGGATGGGCGCCATGGACGCCCCCGCGCCCCGCACGCGCCGTCGGTTCCCCGCCCGCGTCTACGCCACCGGGTCCGAGCCGGACGCGCGCTTCTCCCTCGCGAACGAGCGGACGTTCCTCGCCTGGGCGCGGACCGCGCTCGCGCTGCTCGCCGCCGGGGTCGCGCTCGAGGCCCTCGACCCGCCCGTGGAGCCGGGCCTGCGCATGGCGGCGGCGGTCGTGCTCGTGGCGCTCGGCGTTCTCGCCCCGGTCCTGGCGTGGGTGGGCTGGGCACGTGCGGAGCGTGCGATGCGGCGCTCCGAGCCGTTGCCGGCCCCGTCGGCGTTCGGGCTGCTCGTGGTCGGTCTCGTCGCCGCGGGCGTGCTGGTCCTCGTGGGGCTGGTCCGGGCGTGAGCGGACGCCCGGCGGCCGACACGCTCGCCGGCGAGCGGACGGCGCTCGCGTGGCGGCGCACGGCGACCGCCCTGCTCGCCGGCTCGCTCGCGGCGGGCCGCCTGCTGGGCGAGACGTGGGGCCCGGCCGGCTGGTCCGTCGCGGTCGGCGGCACCGTGCTGGCCGTGCTCCTCGTGGTGGCGTCGCACGAGCGCCGCAGCGCCGCACGTCACGACGAGGACGGCGTGACCCGGGCACCCGGTGGCCGCCTCGTCACGACGTGCGCGGCCGGGCTCGTCGTGGTCGGCGTGGCCGCGTGCGCGGTGGTGCTGACCTGGCCCCGGTGACGTCCGGCCGACGGGCCGCGCCCCCGTCGGGAGCACGCCCTCCGCTCAGGGCACGCGCGCCGTCCACGCGGGGTCCGTGAACTTCGTCGCCACGAGCTCGCGCGCGCGCTCGACCTCCTGCGGCCGCAGCGCGCCGTCGACCGTGCGGTACCGGCCGCGGAAGTGCGCGAGGAACGCCTCGATGACGTCCTCGCGCGCCATGCGGGTCTGCGAGCGCACGGGGTCGACCCGCTTGTTCGCCGAGCGCGTGCCCTTGTCGGACAGCTTCTCCCGGCCGATGCGCAGCACCTCGAGCATCGTGTCGGCGTCGATGTCGTAGGACATCGTCACGTGGTGCAGCACCGCGCCGCCGCCGCTCGCCAACCGCTTCTGCGCGGAGCCGGCGAGCTTGCCGGCCGGTGAGGAGATGTCGTTCAGCCCGGTGGTCGTGGCCTGCACGCCGACGTCCGCGAGCGCGCCCAGGACCCACTGGTTGAGGAACGTGTACGAGTCCTCGAAGGACATCCCGTCGACGAGCGACGGCGGCACCACCAGCGAGAACGTGATGCAGTTGCCGGCCTCCATGAACATCGCGCCGCCGCCGCTGACGCGGCGCACCACCGTGATCCCGTGGCGGGCGGCGGCCTCCTGGTCCACCTCGTTGGCGAGCGACTGGAACGAGCCGATGATGACCGCGGGCTCCTCCCACTCCCAGAACCGCAGGGTGGGGCCGCGCCGGCCGGCCGCGAGCTCCTCGGTGAGCACCTGGTCGAGCGCCGTGTGCATGGCGGGCGGCATGACGCCGGGGTCGAGGACGGTGAACTCGTGGTCCCCCCACGCCGTCGACAGCCCCAGGGCGCGGCGCACGGCGACCGCCACCGCGCGCGTGTCGAAGCCGACCATCGCGACCGGTCCGGCGAGGCGGCCCTGGTCCTGCGCGAGCGTGAGCGCCTCGTCGAGCACCTGCACCAGCGAGCCGACCGGGGCGTCGCGCGGGACGCCCTCGAGCGCGGCGCCCAGGACCTCGAGCGCCTCGTCGGGCTCGAGGAAGAAGTCGCCGGACAGCCGCACGTCGCGCAGCCGGCCCTCCCGCACGTCGAGGTCGACCACCACGAGCTTGCCGTCCGGCACCTTGTACTCACCGTGCACGGGTCCACCCTAGGTGGCCCGCGACGGGCACCTGCCCGCCGGGACCGGGACCGGGGCCGTCGCCCGTGCCGCGCTCAGGCGAGCGCCCGCACCGCGGTGAGCGCGCGCTCCTCGACCATGCGGCTCAGCTCGTCGGTCGTGCCGAGCACGTCGGACGCCTGCTCGCGCGCCGCGGGGTCCAGCGCCGTCGCGGTCCAGGTGACGATCGCGTTGCCGACGAGCGTGTGCCCCACGTACCGCGCCCGCGGCTCGCCGTCACCGCCCTGCACGGTGACCTCCTGCACGATCTCCGGCAGCAGACCCTGCCCCTCGATCGCCGGCTGCGTCACCCACCGCACGGCACCGCCCGCGGCGTCGCGCACGGTGTAGGACGTGCACCCGTCCACCGTCGTCACCAGCGTGCGGAAGGCCTCGCGCGCGGTGGCCGGGTCCGGCAGCAGGACCACGTCCTGGGCGACCCGGACCTCCTCGTTGGCCCACGCCAGCGCGTCGTGCGCGACCGGCGGACCGGCGACCACCGTGACGGCGGTCGTGCACGCCGGGGGGTCCACCGTCCCGCCCGTGGGCAGCCCCCACGGCGTCGCGCCCGGTGCGAGCCCCTGCGTGACGCCCGCCTCCGCGGCCGGCACGGCCGACTCCACGTCGCCACGCGTCAGCAGCAGCCGGGGCAGGGTGGTGGCGTCGAACACCGCGTCCGCACCGGGCGGGGCGGCCGGGGACGTGGCGGGGGCGGGCGTCACGCTCGCCGTGGGCGCCGGGGCCGGCGGGGTCGCGGTGGCGGTCGGGTCGGCCGCGGGCGCCGCGTCGCTCCACGGACGCACGACGGCGAGCACGAGCGCGACCAGGACCGCCCCGAGCAGCCACGGCCACCACGGCCTTCGGCGCTGTGGGTCCCTGCCGGGCACGGGCCCTCCTTCCGGGTCGCCGGGGCCCGTCGCGGGGCCACCCCCGAGGCTAGGACGTCCCGCCGACGTCCGCGCGCGCGTCCGTCAGCGCGGCGTCACGCCGTGGTGGCGCAGACCCCAGATCGCCGAGTCGGTCAGCGCCTCCCAGGACGCCTCGATGATGTTGGGCCCGACGCCGACAGTGCTCCACGAGGTCTGGCCGTCCGTCGTCTCGATCAGCACGCGCGTGACCGCGTCCGTGCCGTGGCTCTGGTCGAGGATCCGCACCTTGAAGTCGATGAGCTCGAACGCCTCGAGCTCGGGGTACACGCGCACGAGCGCGCTGCGCAGCGCCTGGTCCAGCGCGTTGACGGGGCCGTTGCCCTCGCCGATCGCGACGATCCGCTCGCCCCCGGCGTTGAGCTTGACCGTCGCCTCGGCGGTGGCCGGCGTGCCGCGCCCGCCGTTGCGCTCGACGATCGTCCGCCAGGACTCCACCCGGAAGTACGCGGGCCGCGCCCCCTCCAGCTCCTCGACGAGCAGGAGCTCGAAGGACGCGTCCGCGGCCTCGAACGTGTAGCCGTTGGCCTCGGAGTCCTTGACGCGGCTCGTGACCCGGCTGAGCACGTCGGGGTGCGCGGCGAGCTCGATGCCGAGCTGGCGGCCCTTGAGCTCGATCGACGCGCGCCCGGCCATGTCGGAGACGAGCATGCGCATGTCGTTGCCGACGAGCGCCGGGTCGGTGTGCTGGTAGAGGTCCGGGTCGACCTTGATCGCCGACGCGTGGAGGCCCGCCTTGTGCGCGAACGCGCTCGCACCCACGTACGGCTGGCGCGCGAACGGCGAGATGTTCGTGATCTCGCTGATCGCGTGCGCGATGCGCGTGAGGTCGGCGAGGCCGCCCGCCCCGTCCTCCCCGCGCGCCAGCACGGCACGTCCGCGCTTGAGCTCGAGGTTCGCGACGACCGCGAGCAGGTCCGCGTTGCCGGTGCGCTCGCCGTACCCGTTCACGGTGCCCTGCACGTGCGTGCAGCCCGCGTCCACCGCGGCGATCGTGTTGGCGACCGCGCACCCGGAGTCGTTGTGCGCGTGCATCCCGAGCACCGCACCGGGGCCCACCGCGGCGCGCACGTCGAGCACGACGTCGCGGACCTGGTCGGGGAGCATCCCGCCGTTCGTGTCGCACAGGGCCACGACCTGCGCCCCGGCCTCGAACGCCGCCAGCACCGCGGCACGGGCGTAGGACGCGTCGAACACGAAGCCGTCGAAGAAGTGCTCGGCGTCGACGAACACGCGCCGTCCCTCGCGGTGCAGGAACGCGACCGTGTCCGCGATCATCGCGAGGTTCTCCTCGCCGGTCGTGCGCAGCGCGCGCTCGGCGTGCCGCAGGTCGCTCTTGGCGACGAGCGTGACGACCGGCGCCTCGGAGTCCAGCAGCGCCCGCACCTGCGGGTCGTCGGCGGCGCGCGTGCCGGCCTTGCGGGTGGCGCCGAAGGCCGCGAGCTCGGCGTTGCGCAGGTCGAGCTCCTTCGCGGCGCGCTGGAAGAACTCGGTGTCCTTCGGCACGGCGCCCGGCCAGCCGCCCTCGATGAAGCCGACGCCGAGCTCGTCCAGCAGGGGCGCGATCGCGAGCTTGTCGGCGACGGAGAGGTTGATGCCCTCCTGCTGGGCGCCGTCGCGCAGGGTCGTGTCGTAGACGTGGAACGAGCGGTCGGTCACGGGTGCTCCTCGGGCGGTGCGGGCGTGCGTCGGCGCAGCGGCTCAGGTGCCGGACCGGCGGGGGTGGTGCCGGGTGCCGCGTCGACGTGCCGGGCCGGCGGGGGTGGAGCCGGCACGGCGGTGGACCAACAAAAAGACCCCCGGGGTACGGGAGGTCTGCGCGTCGGCGGGATGGGCCGACGCGCTACACGATGATGAGCGTGAAGCAGGTCACGGGGTGATGGTGGCACAGGTCCGCCCGCCACGGTGCACCGTCCACGATCCGGGACGTGCGCGCCCCGCCCGTCCGGGTGAGCGGAACGGGGCGTACCGTGCCGAACCGGACCGCGCGCACTAGCGTGTCCTGCGCCCGCGACCGGGGACCCGGACGGGCGCGAGACAGGAGACGGCCATGTCGCACCCCTCCCCCTCCGACGACGCGGCCGGCGGCGCCGGCGCCCCGCCGACGGTGCCGCCCGCGGTGTCGCCGGCCGTGGTGCCGGCCGTGGTGGACGCCGTGGCGCCCACCCGCGCGGTCGCACGGCTCACGGTGGAGGCGCGTCGCTTCTGGGCCGGCGCGGTGGCCACCGCGCTGGTCGCGGGTCTGGTCGGTGCCGTCGGCGTCCTGCTGCTGGAGCGGGTGATGGACCTCGACCTCGTCCTCGACGACGCCGGGTCGGCGATGGCCCCCACCGTGCTCGGCAGCGCGCTCGCCGCTCTCGTCGCGGCGGCGCTGCTGCAGGCGCTCGTCGTCACCACGCCGCGCCCCGGGGCGTTCTTCGGCTGGATCCTCGCGCTCGCGACGCTCGTCGCGGTGCTCCTGCCGCTCACGGGACCCTCGGACCGCGGGGCCGGCATCGCGACCGCGGTGCTGCACCTGCTGGTCGGCGTGTCGATCTGGTCGCTGCTGTCGGGCGTCCTCGGCTGGACCGTGCGGCGCGTGCTCGTCTGACCCCACGACGGCGCGCCCCGTGCCGCTGAACGCGGCGACGGCGGCGCCCGTTCCCGGGAGCCGCCGTCGTCGGCGGGTGCGCGACCGGTCAGACGAGCCGCGTCATCCAGCCGTGCCGGTCGGCCGCGCGGCCGTACTGGATGTCCGTGAGCTCGGCACGGATGCGCGTCGTGACGGGTCCGGCCTGGCCGTCCCCACGACGAGGTCGAAGTCGTCGCTCGCGAGCCGCCCGATGGGCGTCATCACGGCGGCCGTGCCGCACGCGAACACCTCGCTGACGCTGCCGTCGACGAGGCCCGCGCGCAGCTCCTCGAGCAGGATCGGGCGCTCGGAGACCTCGTGGCCGGCGTCGGTCAGCAGGCGCAGGATCGACGAGCGCGTCACGCCCTCGAGGATCGTCCCCGACAGCGGCGGCGTCGCCACCGACCCGTCGGCGTGGACGACGAACACGTTCATGCCGCCCAGCTCCTCGAGCTGCGTGCCCGTCCGGTCGTCGAGGAAGCAGACCTGCTCGAAGCCCTTCGCGTACGCCTCCTGCTGCGGCAGCAGGCTCGCGGCGTAGTTGCCGCCCGCCTTCGCCGCGCCCGTGCCGCCGGCACCCGCGCGGTGGTACTCGCGCGACACCCAGATGGACACCGGCTTGACGCCCTCGGCGAAGTAGGGGCCCACCGGCGAGGCGATCACGAGGAACTCGGCCTCGAGCGACGCGCGGACGCCGAGGAACGCCTCCGAGGCGTACATGAACGGCCGCAGGTACAGGCTGGTCTCCTCACCCGTGGGCACCCACGCGCGGTCCACCTCGACGAGAGCGCGGATCGCGCCGACGAAGTCGGCCTCGGGCAGCTCGGGCAGGGCGAGGCGACGCGCGGACCGCTGGAAGCGCGCGGCGTTCGCCTCCGGGCGGAACGTCCACACCGTGCCGTCGGGGTGCCGGTACGCCTTGAGGCCCTCGAAGATCTCCTGCGCGTAGTGCAGGACCGCCGTCGCCGGGTCCAGCTGCAGGGGCCCGTACGGCTCGACGCGGTGGTCGCGCCAGCCGGTCGCCTGCGACCAGCCGATGCGCGCCATGTGGTCGGTGAAGACGGTGCCGAACTTCGGCGCCGCCAGGGCGGCCGCGCGCTCGGCGTCCGGCGCGGGGTGCGGGGACGCGTGGATCGCGAAGGAGGGCGCGGTCGTGGGGGTCGCGAGGGTGCTCATCGGGAGGCCTTTCACCAGGGTCGACGTCGACGGTACCGGTGCGGACGGCCGGGTGGACAGGTGCGGCGCGGGCGTGCGGGCGCACGCGGGCGGCACCTGCGGGACAGGACTCGGGGCCGGCGCGTGCGCCGCGGTGGAGCGCCCGGGAGGGGCGCGTCAGCCGGCGACGCGGGCGGCGAGGTCCTTGCCCACCTCGGCCGTCGACCGTACTCGCTCGGCCGTGCCGCGCTCGGCGAGGTCGGCCGCGACAGCCGCCTCGACGCGGCGCGCGGCCGCGGTCTCGCCGACGTGGTCGAGCAGGAGCGCGACGGACAGCACGGTCGCCGTCGGGTCGGCCTTGCCCTGGCCCGCGATGTCGGGCGCCGAGCCGTGCACCGGCTCGAACATCGAGGGCGCCGTGCGGTCCGGGTTGATGTTCGCCGAGGCGGCCAGGCCGATGCCGCCGGTGATGGCGGCGGCGAGGTCCGTGAGGATGTCGCCGAACAGGTTGTCCGTGACGATCACGTCGAAGCGCGAGGGGTTCGTCACGAGGAAGATCGTCGCGGCGTCGACGTGCAGGTAGTCGACCGTCACGTCGGGGAACTCCGCGTTGACGGCCTCGACCGTGCGGCGCCACAGGTGGCCGGCGTGCACCAGCACGTTGTGCTTGTGCACGAGCGTGAGCTTCTTGCGCGGGCGGGCGGCGGCCCGGGCGAACGCGTCGCGCACCACGCGCTCGACGCCGAACGCCGTGTTCACGCTCACCTCGTTCGCGACCTCGTGCGGCGTACCCGTGCGGATCGCCCCGCCGTTGCCCACGTACGGGCCCTCGGTGCCCTCGCGGACGACCACGAAGTCCACGTCGCCCGGCTCGGCGAGCGGCGAGCGCACGCCCGGGTACAGCCGGCCGGGGCGCAGGTTCACGTAGTGGTCGAGCGCGAAGCGGAGCTTGAGCAGCAGGCCGCGCTCCAGCACGCCCGACGGGACGCTCGGGTCGCCGATCGCGCCCAGCAGGATCGCGTCGTGACCGCGGATCGCGTCGAGGTCGGCGTCGGTCAGGGTCTCCCCCGTCGCGTGCCAGCGGCGCGCGCCCAGGTCGAAGTCCGTCCTCGTCAGGCGCGGCCCGGCCGACCCGAGGGCCGCCTCGAGCACGAGCAGACCCTGCTCGACGACCTCGGTGCCGATGCCGTCCCCGGCGACGACGGCGAGGTCCAGGGTGCGCGTGCTGTCCGACATGCTCGCCACCCTACGACCGTCCTGCCTGTCGGACCGGCGCTTTCCACGACGTGGACACGGCGGGCGTCCGGGCAGGTCAGTCCACCGCGGGCGCCGGCCCGTCCGTCGGGTACACGACCTCGAACCGCTCGACCACGACCTCGTCGGCGACCTCGCCCGACACGCCCGCGTTGAGCGCCCGCCAGCGCTCCAGCGCGTCCTCGCTCGGCGCGACGCCCAGCTCCGCGCCCGCGTGCCCCGTCGAGACGAGCGACCCGGGCACCACGTCGACCGCCGTGACGCGCACCAGCGCGCGCGGCCTGTGCGCCCCGTCGAGCACGATGCCCACGTCACCCACCTCGGGCAGGTCCGCGAACGCGGCGCGCGGTCCCGACGTCGCCGTCTTGCGCCCCGCGAGCACGGCCTCGACCTCGGCGTCGGCCTCCTCCGCGGTCACCCCGAACGTCCACGCCGGCGGGACGACGACGTCGTCCGACTGCTCGCCCACCACGACGCCGAGCCGGCCGAACCCGAGGTGCCCCTGTGCGGCCTGCCAGAACGCCAGCAGCCCGTCGTCGTCCTGCACGTCCGCGCGCTCGCGCGCCGTCGTCCGCGGCTCGTCCATCGGCTCCTCCTCGGCTCGGGTCGCCGCCATCCTGCCCTCCGCCCACCCGACCGGCGACCGGAGCAGGAACGGCGACGGGCCGCCACGCACGAGGCGTGACGGCCCGCGGCCGAGGAGGGGTCAGCGCGCCGCGCTGCCCTCGCGGTAGTCGCTGTCCGAGGGCTTCACCCACGCGAACAGCTGGCGCAGCTCGCGGCCGACCGGCTCGATCGGGTGGTTCTGGCCCTTCTCGCGCAGCGCCTGGAACTCGGGCGCGCCCGCGTCCTGGTCGGCGATGAAGCGGCGGGCGAACTCGCCGTTCTGGATGTCGGCGAGGACGGCCTTCATGTTCTCCTTCACCTCGGGCGTGATGACCCGCGGGCCGGAGACGTAGTCGCCGTACTCGGCCGTGTCGGAGACCGACCAGCGCTGCTTGGTGATGCCGCCCTCGAAGATGAGGTCGACGATCAGCTTGAGCTCGTGCAGCACCTCGAAGTACGCGACCTCGGGCTGGTAGCCCGCCTCGGTCAGCGTCTCGAAGCCGTACTGGATGAGCTGCGACACACCACCGCAGAGGACGGCCTGCTCACCGAACAGGTCGGTCTCGGTCTCCTCGGTGAAGGTCGTCTTGATGCCCGCGGCACGCAGGCCGCCGATCGCCTTGGCGTACGAGAGCGCGAGGTCCCACGCCGAGCCCGACGCGTCCTGCTCGACCGCGACGATGACCGGCACGCCGCGCCCGTCCGCGTACTCGCGACGCACGAGGTGACCCGGGCCCTTGGGGGCGACCATGAGCACGTCGTGGTTCGCGGCGGGCTTGATGTAGCCGAAGCGGATGTTGAAGCCGTGGCCGAAGACGAGCGCGGCGCCGTCCTTGAGGTTCGGCTCGATCTCGTCGCGGTAGACGATCCGCTGCACCTGGTCCGGCGCGAGGACGACGACGACGTCGGCCCCGGCGACGGCCTCGGCCACGGTGGCGACCGCGAGGCCCTCGTTCTCGGCCTTCTCCCGCGAGGGCGAGCCCTCGCGCAGGCCGACGGTGACGTCGACGCCGGAGTCGCGCAGGTTCAGCGAGTGCGCGTGCCCCTGGCTGCCGTAGCCGATGACGGCGACCTTCTTCTGCTGGATGACCGACAGGTCGGCGTCGTCGTCGTAGAACAGCTCAGCCACGGTGGATCTCCTCGATGTGTCGTGCGTAGGGGACGGAGCAGGTGGGGTGGGTCAGGCGGACCGGCTCACGCGCTCGAGCGCGCGGTCGGTGATGGACCGCGGTCCGCGGCCGATGGCGACCGTGCCGGACTGCACGATCTCACGGATGCCGAACGGCTCGAGGGCCGCCAGCAGGGCGTCGAGCTTGCCCGGGCTGCCGGTCGCCTCGACGACGACCGTGTCGGGAACGACGTCCACGACGTGCGCGCGGAACAGCTGCACGACCTCGAGCACGTGCGTGCGCTGGGACACGTCGGCCTTGACCTTGACGAGCAGCAGCTCGCGCTGCACGGAGGCGGCGTCCTCGAGCTCGACGATCTTGATGACGTTGATGAGCTTGTTGAGCTGCTTCGTCACCTGCTCCAGCGGGAGCGCGTCGACGTCGACGACGACCGTGATGCGGCTGATCTCCTCGTGCTCGGTCGGACCCACCGCGAGCGAGTGGATGTTGAACGAGCGCCGCGCGAACAGGCCCGCGACGCGCGTGAGCACACCGGGCTTGTTCTCGACGAGGACGGACAGGGTGTGGCGGGTCATCGCAGCGGTTCCTCTCAGTCCTCGCGGTCCCACGCGGGGCTGATGCCGCGGGCGTACTGGATGTCGTCGTTGCTCACGCCGGCGGCGACCATCGGCCACACCATCGCGTCGCGCGAGACGGTGAAGTCCACGACCACGGGGCGGTCGTCGATCTCGAGCGCCCGCTTGATCGTCGCGTCCACGTCGGCCTTCGTCTCGCAGCGCAGGCCCACCGCGCCGTACGCGTCGGCCAGCTTGACGAAGTCCGGCACGCGCACCGTGCCGTGACCGGTGTGCAGGTCGGTGTTGGAGTAGCGCGACTCGTAGAACAGGGTCTGCCACTGGCGCACCATGCCGAGCGAGCTGTTGTTGATCACCGCGACCTTGATCGGGATCTCGTTGATCGTGCAGGTGGCCAGCTCCTGGTTGGTCATCTGGAAGCAGCCGTCGCCGTCGATCGCCCACACCGTGCGGTCCGGCGCACCGACCTTCGCACCCATGGCCGCCGGCACCGAGAAGCCCATCGTGCCCAGGCCGCCGGAGTTGATCCACGAGTTCGGGCGCTCGTAGCGGATGAACTGCGCGGCCCACATCTGGTGCTGGCCCACGCCCGCGGCGTAGATCGCCTCGGGGCCGGTCAGCTCGCCGATGCGGCTGATGACGTGCTGCGGCGCGAGGTGGCCGTCCGTCGGCTCGTCGTACCCCAGCGGGAACGTCTCGCGCCACGCGTCGAGCTGGCGCCACCAGGCCTCGAGGTCCGGCTTGCCCTGCTGCTCGTGCTCGCGCTCGAGCTCGGGGAGCAGGTCCGCGATGACCTCGCGCAGGTCGCCGACGATCGGCACGTCGACGCGCTTGTTCTTGCCGATCTCGGCCGGGTCGATGTCGGCGTGCACGACCGTCGCGTTCGGGGCGAAGCTCGACAGCTTGCCGGTCACGCGGTCGTCGAACCGCGCACCCAGCGCCACGACGAGGTCCGCCTTCTGCAGCGCGGCCACGGCGGCCACCGTGCCGTGCATGCCCGGCATGCCGAGGTGCTGCGGGTGGCTGTCGGGCAGGGCGCCGCGGGCCATGAGCGTCGTCACCGCGGGCGCGCCCGACAGGTCGGTGAGCCGGCGCAGCAGCTCCGAGGCGCGGGCGCGGATGACGCCGCCACCGACGTACAGCACCGGCCGGCGGGCCGTCGCGAGCAGACGTGCGGCCTCCCGGACCTGCTTCGCGTGCGGACGCGTCACCGGGTGGTAGCCGGGCAGCTGCACCTCCTGCGGCCAGCTGAACGTCGTGTCGGTCTGCATGGCCGACTTCGTGATGTCGACGAGCACCGGCCCGGGACGGCCCGACGACGCGATGTGGAACGCCTCGGCGATCGTGCGGGGGATGTCGTCCGCGTCCGTGACGAGGAAGTTGTGCTTGGTGATCGGCAGCGTGATGCCGACGATGTCCGCCTCCTGGAAGGCGTCGGTGCCGATCAGCGCGGTGCCGACCTGACCCGTGATCGCGACCATCGGGACGGAGTCCATGTTCGCGTCGGCGATCGCCGTCACGAGGTTCGTCGCCCCCGGGCCGGAGGTCGCCATCGTGACGCCGACCTTGCCCGAGGCGTAGGCGTAGCCGGCGGCGGCGTGGCCGCCGCCCTGCTCGTGCCGCACGAGCACGTGCCGCACCCGGCTCGAGTCCATGAGCGGGTCGTAGGTGGGCAGGATGGCACCGCCGGGGATGCCGAAGACGACGTCGACGCCGACCTCCTCGAGCGACCGGACGATCGACTGGGCGCCGGTGACCTTCTCGGGGCCGATGCGGCGCGTCTCCGTCTCGGCCGGGCGCGCGGCCGCGTCACCCGCGGGCCGGACGGGGCGGACCGGCGTGCGCGGCGGTGCGGGGTGGGGACCCTGGACCATCGTCGTCTCCTGGTGCTGCTCGGTGCTGTCGTCGTGCGGCGTGCGCACGTCCGGTGCGGTCCCCGGCGCACAGGCACGCCGGGCACGAAAAAGCCCCTCGACCCGGGCACCGGGATGGACGAGGGGCGAGCGCGCGCGGACGAGACCTGGCGGTGTCGGCCTCAGCCGGCGCGCTCAGGAAGTACTACGAGGATCGTCTGCACGGCCGTGACACTACGCCCGTCACGCGGACGTGTCACCTCGCCCCTCCCGCGTCTCACATCCTGGTTCACGAGACCGGATCACGGACGCGCCGCCGGGGTCACCGCCCCGCCGCCGGCGCCGGCCGGCGTGCGGCGGTCAGGTGACGGCGCCGCGCGCCCCCGACGCCACGAGCACCACGACGCACAGCACCGCGACGACCATCGCGAGGGTGAACGGGAGCCGGCTGCGGTCCCGGACGAGCCCGACGGCGCCCGCCACGGCCCCCGTGCCCACCGCCAGCACGGCCACGACGGCCGGCACGGGGCGCGGCGCCCCGGGCGGGCCGAGCACGGCGACGACGACCGCGAGCGCGAGCACGGCGGGCGCGAGCACACCCGTCGCCCGGCGTCCCAGCCGGTGCGGCAGGCCGCGCACGCCCGTCGCCGCGTCGTCCTCGAGGTCGGGCAGCACGTTGGCCAGGTGCGCGCCGACCCCCAGCAGCGCACCCACCGCCGGCAGCCACGCGGCGGGGCGCCCGTCCCCCGGCAGCGCCAGCACGACGAAGGCCGGCAGGAGCGCGAACGCCACCGCGTAGGGCAGCCAGGACGCGGCGGTCGACTTCAGGCGCACGTTGTACGCCCAGCCCATCGCGACGGCGCCCAGGTGCGCGGCCGCGGCGGCGAGCCCGGTCGGCAGCGACAGCAGGACGGACGCGAGCACCGCGGCGACCGCCGCGCCGCGCAGCGTGCCGGGCGCGACGGCCCCGGTGACGACCGGCTTGTCGGTGCGGCCCACGGCACGGTCGCGGGCCGCGTCGAGCCAGTCGTTGGACCAGCCGATGGACAGCTGGCCGGCCAGCACGACGCCGAGCACGAGCAGCACCGTCCCGCCCGGGGCGCCGACGCCCACCGCGAGCGCGGTGCACAAGGAGGTGACGACCACCGTCGGACCGAGGTGGGACGCACGCGCGAGCGCGACCGCCGTCGCGGCCGGGCCGCGGCGCGCGTGCGGGTCGCGCACCGGGGCGGCGGCAGGGGCGTCGGGCACACCTGGACGGTAGCCCGCGCCGTCCGGCGGCGCCCGTGCCACGATGCCGAGATGTCCCGCGTCCTCGCCGTCGCCCCCGCCCTGCCGGGCCCGCCGCACGCCCAGGACGCCATCGCCGAGGTGATCGCGCCGCTGGTCACGGGCGAGGACGAGCGTGCCGGCCAGCTCATGCGCCGGCTGCACCGCAACAGCGGCGTGCGCACGCGCCACCTCGCGCTCGCCCCGGACGAGTACGCGGGCGTGCGGGACTTCGGGCAGGCCAACGACCTCTACCTGCGGGTCGGCACGGACCTGGCCGCACGGGCCGCGGCGGACGCCCTGACGCGTGCCGGCGTCGCGCCCGAGGCCGTCGACTTCGTCCTCTTCACCTCGGTGACGGGGATCGGCGCGCCCTCGGTCGACGCCGCGCTCGTCGGCCGGCTCGGGCTGCGCTCGGACGTCAAGCGCCTGCCGTCGTTCGGGCTGGGCTGCGTCGGCGGGGCCGCCGGGCTCGCCCGGGTGCACGACTACCTCGCGGGCCACCCCGACGACGTGGCGCTGCTGGTCTGCCTCGAGCTGTGCTCGCTGACGCTCCAGCACGGCGACACCGACCCGGCCTCGCTCGTCGCCAACGGCCTGTTCGGCGACGGCGCCGCGGCGGCCGTGCTCGTGGGCGACGCGCACCCGTCGGCCGACCGGGCGCCCGGACCGGCCGTGGTCGCGACGCGCAGCCGGCTGTACCCGGGCACGGAGGGCGACCTCGGCTGGCAGATCGGCGCGACGGGCTTCCGCATCGTGCTGTCCGCGGGGCTGCCGGACGTCGTGCGGGCCGAGCTCGCGCCGGACGTCGAGGGCGTGCTCGCCGCGCACGGGCTCAAGACCGGGGACGTGACCCGCTGGGTCGTGCACGCCGGCGGGCCCCGGATCCTCGACGCCGTCGAGCAGTCGCTCGCGCTGCCCGCCGACGCTCTCGCGGCGAGCCGCGCGTCGCTGGCCGCGGTCGGCAACCTCTCGTCCGCCTCGGTGCTCGACGTGCTCGACCGGACGCTGCGCGAGGACCCGCCGCCCGGCGGGTCGCCCGGCGTGCTCCTCGCGTTCGGTCCCGGTGTCAGCGCCGAGATGGTGCTGCTGCGCTGGTCCACGGCAGGCTGACACCGTGCTGACGCTCTACGTCGTCGTCGTCGCGCTCACCGCCGTCGAGCGCCTGGCCGAGCTGGTCGTCTCGTCCCGCAACGCGCGCTGGTCGTTCGAGCGCGGGGGCGTGGAGAGCGGCCGTGGCCACTTCCCCGCCATGGTGCTGCTGCACACCGCCCTGCTCGTCGCGTGCGTCGTGGAGGTGCTGGTCGCCGACCGGCCCTTCGTGCCCTGGCTCGGCTGGCCGGCGCTCGTGCTCGTCGTGGCGAGCCAGGCGCTGCGCTGGTGGTGCATCGGCACGCTCGGGCCGCGCTGGAACACGCGCGTCATCGTGGTGCCGGGGCTGCCGCTCGTCGCCCGCGGCCCGTACCGGTGGTTCCGCCACCCCAACTACGTGGCCGTCGTGGTGGAGGGGATCGCCCTGCCGCTCGTGCACACGGCCTGGGTGACGGCCCTCGTGTTCACGGTCCTCAACGCCGTGCTGCTGCTGCGGTTCCGCATCCCCGCCGAGGAGCGCGCGCTGCAGGCCGCCACCGCGGCGTAGGCGCGCCGTGCCCGACACGGACGTGCTCGTCGTGGGCGGGGGCCCGGTCGGGCTCGCCGCCGCCGTCGAGGCGCGGCTGCGCGGGCTCGAGGTCGTCGTGCTCGAGCCGCGCACCGGCACCGTCGACAAGGCGTGCGGCGAGGGCCTCATGCCGGGTGCGCTGCGGCTCCTGCAGGGGTGGGACCTCGACCCGGCCGGCCACCCGCTCGCGGGCATCAGCTACCGCTCACCCGGCGGGCACGTCGACCACCGCTTCCGCGGTCCGGCCGGGCGGGGTGTGCGGCGCACCGTCCTGCACGACGCGCTGCGCAGGCGTGCGGCGGACCTCGGGGCGACGACGGTGCGGGGGCGCGCGGACGACGTCCGGGTCAGCGCCGACGGCGCCGTGGCGGGCGGCGTGTCCGCACGGCACCTGCTCGCCTGCGACGGTCTGCACTCCACCGTGCGGCGCCGGCTCGGCCTCGAGCCGGCGGGCCGTCCCCGTGCCGGGACGGGCGACCGGAGGCGGTACGGCCTGCGCCGGCACTTCCGCGTCGCGCCGTGGACCGACCTCGTCGAGGTGCACTGGTCCCCGCTCGCCGAGGCGTACGTGACACCCGTCGCGCCCGACCTCGTCGGGGTCGCCGTGCTGGGGCCACGCGGCGCGGACCTGCCGGCGACGCTCGCGGCGCTCCCCGAGCTCGCGGCCCACCTGGAGGGCGCCCCGGCCGCCGGCCCGCTGCGCGGCGCGGGTCCGCTGCGCCAGCGCAGCACGCGTCGCGCCGTCGGCCCCGTGCGGCTCGTCGGCGACGCCTCGGGCTACGTGGACGCGCTCACCGGCGAGGGCCTGCGGGTGGGGTTCGCCCAGGCACGGGCCGCCGTCGCGACGCTGGACGACCCGGACGCCTACGAGCGCGCGTGGCGCGCCGCCACGCGCGACTACCGGCTGCTCACGTCCGCGCTGGTCGCGTGGGCGACGTCGCCCGCGCGCCCGGCGCTCGTCCCCGTGGCCCGGCGGTCGCCCGCGCTGTTCGCGGCCGTGGTCGAGCGCCTCGCACGCTGACGGCGTGGGACGCGCGACGCGTCCGCGTGCCGTGCCTACGGTGGGCGGACCGACGACGAGGGGTGGTGCGCCATGCGGACGACGGCACGCAGGACGACGGGGGCGGTCGGGGCCGCGGTCGCGGTGCTCGCGGTGGCCGCCTGCTCCGGTGACGCGCCGGGGCAGGCGGCCACGACGACCGTGACGGCCACGGTGACCGCCTCGCCCACGGCGAGCCCGACGACCTCCCCCGCGGCGTCGCCGACCACGGTCGCGCCGGAGCCCACGGCGGGGCTCGAGGGGTTCACCGCACCGGGCACCGAGCTGACCGCCGAGCCCGCCGACGGGCGGCTCACGGTGGTGGCGGTGCGCACGGGTGAGCACGACGGGTACGACCGCGTCGTCTACGAGCTCGCCGGCGAGGGACTGCCCGGGTGGCGGGTGGGGTACGTCGACCAGGCGGTGGACGACCCCTCGGACGAGGTGGTGGCGGTCGACGGCGACGCGATCCTGCGGGTGTGGCTGACCGGGACGTCCTACCCGTTCGAGACCGGGCACGAGGAGTTCGCCCAGGACGTGCGACCCGACGACGGCGACGTGGAGCACGTCACGCGGCCGCTGACCTTCGAGGGGCGGTCCCAGTCGTTCGTGGGCGTCGACGACGGGCCGCGGCCGTTCCGGGTGTTCCTGCTGCAGGACCCGGTGCGGGTCGTGGTCGACGTGCAGGACGAGGGGTGACCTCCCCGTCGCGGCGCCCCCCGGCGCACTGAGGGTCCGCCGGGGCCGTCAGGGGACGTCGCGCCGCCGGAAGGAGACCAGGCCGAGCACGAGCGCCAGCACGACGAGCGTGCCCGCGACGGCCGCACCCTGCCCCGCGCCGACCACGTGCCACACCTCCTCGCACACCTCCAGGCCGGGTGCGGCCGGGTCGGGCCGGCACGCGGGCACCCCGTAGCCGGACGACCCCCAGGTCCAGGCCGCGAGGTTCACCGAGAGCGGCAGCCAGCCCGCGGCGGGCCAGACGAGCCGCAGCGCGCTCTCCACGGCCGCGGCCCACCAGACGACCACGCCGAGCACGGCGCCCACGTGGCGCAGCGCGAACCCGAGGCCCGCGCCCAGCAGCGCCGCGCCGACCGCGACGACCGCCCACCGCCCCGCGCGCCCCAGCACGTCCGTCCAGGCCGTCTCCGGCACCCCCGGCGGGAACGTCTCCACCCCGCGCAGGTGCGCCACGGCCGCGAGCAGGCCGGCGAGCACGACGAACGCCGCGACCACGACCGGGACGGACACGAGCACGGCGGCCGCCACCTTGCTCGCGAACACGTGCCCGCGCCGCGGCGCGAACGTCAGCCAGGTCGCGACGGCGCCGGAGGCGAACTCGGCGGCGACCAGGCTCGCGCCCACCAGCAGCGCGCCGAGCGCGAGCACCGTGCCGGTGGTCTCGACGCGCTCCTCGAGCAGCTGCCAGAGCCCGGGGCGCAGCGGGAGGAAGCGCTCGGGCACCGGCTCCAGCAGGGCGCAGTCGTACGCCCCCGGGTCGCCCGGCGGCAGCGACCGCTGCGCGTCCCGGCAGGCCCGCAGCTGCTCGTCGCCGGTCTCCCGCCAGTCCGCCGCCGCGGCCTCGTAGGCCACGCGGGCCTCTGCCCGCTCCGTGGTGGACGGGGGACGCGTCTCCCACCACGCGGTGACGACGAGCCCGAGCACGCCCAGCAGGACGAGGCCGGCGACGACCCAGACCGCGGGGCGGGCGCGGGCCCGGGCGAGCTCGGCGCGCAGGAGCCGGCTCACGCGGCGCCCCGGGGACGCGCGGTCGGCGCCGGCGCGGCACCGCCCGTCAGCTCGAGGAACACGGACTCCAGGTCGCCGCCCGCCGTGCCGAGCGCGTGGACCGCCACGCCGGCCCGCACGAGGGCGGCGTTGACCTCCGCGGGCCCGGGCGCGCCGGACACGACGAGCGCGTCGGGGCCGTCGGGGACGGCCGACCAGCCGCCGGCCGTCACGACCTGCGCGGCGAGCGCACGGTCGCCCACGCCGACCCGCACCTGCGCGCCGTGCCCGCCCGCGAGGACGTCGGCGACCGTGCCCTCGGCGACCAGGCGCCCGGCCGCGACGATCGAGACCGTGTCGGCGACCTGCGCGACCTCGGCCAGGACGTGGCTCGAGACGAGGACGGTCCGCCCTTCGTCGGCCAGGGCGCGGACCGTCGCGCGCAGGTCCCGGATGCCCGCCGGGTCGAGCCCGTTGGTCGGCTCGTCGAACACCAGCAGGTCCGGGTCCTTGA